>NZ_CP065546.1:678333-1017500 GCF_015999545.1 Lysinibacillus sp. JNUCC-52 | reverse complement strand
TTAAGGAATAGTTACGCTCACTGGTGAGTATTCTATGGTAGGGGGTGGGCCTGTCGAGCATTCATACATTATGTAGTAGCTATACAAACTTATCAAATAGAGATATTGAGAAGTTAGTAGAGCTTGAAACGACACTATCCTATTATGCTGAATTGACAGATTGCTATATGTTTATAGATTGCTTGGTAGAAAATTTACCACATGCAATCGTCATAGCAGAGGCATTCCCTACAAAAGAAATTGGTTTATACGAGAAATCAGTAATTGGCAAATTCGTATTTGAAAGCTTTGAACCTGCAGTATTTGCAGCTTTTAAATATAAAGAAAAATCGTCAATTTCTAGAGGTATCACACAAGAAGGTATCACCGTTGAACAAAATGTAGTCCCAGTCTTTAATGACGAAGGACAGGTTATTGCCGTGTTGATTCAAGAAAAAAAGGTTAAAATGCAAACTGCACCAAAGGATGATTTTGCAAATATGCCTTTTGCTTTAATTGAGCATATCGTCGAACCTAATACGCAACCAATTCCTGTTGTGTCTGATTTATTAGTAGAGTCAATTATACTTACGAATCATGAAAATAAAGTAATTTATAGCAATCCAGCGGGCTATCGTTTTATTACGGAGCTTTCAGGGCTAGAGCATTTTGACAATATAGCATTGGACAAAATTTTACCTTTTTTACAAGAAGTCTATGATAAAGGCGATGATGTCTTTTTCTTAGAAATTACGATTGATCGTAAATCGTTTATAGTGAAAAAAATACCAATACGCAGTCAACATGATAAAGTCACACTTCTTATCATTCATGATCTAACAGAGTTAAAGCTGAAAGAAAATGAACTGATGATGAAGACATTTGCTATTAGAGAAATTCACCATCGTGTGAAAAATAATTTACAAACGGTTACAAGTCTATTGCGATTGCAAATGCGAAATGACTTAGCAGCTTCAAATGCAAGCGCTTTTCAAGAAGCATTAAATCGAATATATAGTATTTCCTCTGTCTATGAGCTTATTTTAGAAAATGAGGATAATGCAGAAGAAAAAGTTGATGTTATCGCTTTGTCTAAAAAGATAGGGCATAAAATGGTTGGAACTACGAATACACCATTTATTCAATTAGTGTTCCATAATGATGAAATTCAGCTATATTGTCATGCGAAAAAAGCTGTTTCTCTCGCTTTAATCATTTGTGAATTGCTACAAAATGCATTAAAGTATGCTTTTATCGATCGCGAGGAAGGTATAATCGATATTCAATTTCTTCAAGATGCATCCTTTATTTCACTTCATATTTCCGACAACGGCGTTGGTATGCAAGAGGTGAAGGCATCTTTTGGAATGGAGATTATTACAAGACTTGTCGAATATGATTTAGCTGGCACATTTACAATTATCCCTAGTGAACAAGGTACACATACTCAAATTCAGTTTCCTGTAAGTGAGGAGGTATTTATCCTAAATGACTAGGAAAGTAATGATTGTTGAAGACGAATCACTTATTGCCATTGATTTGAAATTTATGCTAGAGGATAATGGCTATGAAGTCGTTGCACAAGCAAATAATGGAGAATCAGCGATTGAGCTAGCTTTTACACATAAGCCACAGTTGATATTGATGGACATTAAAATGCCAAAGCTAGATGGTTTAAAAGCAAGTAAAATTATAGAACAGCAGTTAGGTATACCAGTCCTTTTTATATCAGCTTACAGCGAAAAAGAATTGTTATTGTACATGAAACAGGATAATATTTTAGGTTATGTTATGAAACCGTTTTCCGAGAAAAATGTCCTGCCAGCATTGGAAGTGGCATTTCATCAAATTGATAAATTCAATCGGCTAAACGGTGAAATTTTGCATAAGCAAAGTGAATTAGATAAGCGGAAATTAATCGAACGAGCGAAAGGCTTACTGATGCAATCAGAAAAACTTAGCGAAGACGAGGCTTATAAAAAAATTCGCAATGAGAGTATGCAAAGTCAGCAGGAAATGGTAACAATCGCAAAACGAATTATTAATACGTTACAAGTGAATAGTTGAAGCAAAGACGCTTAAAGAGATTTTTTCTTTAATGCGTCTTTTTTTCTATATAAAAAAAACAAAAGGGGGGGATGAGTAAGATGGCGATGATAGGAACGATAATCGTTTATATTATTATGATTTGTGCCGTTTTAGGAGCAATCGGAGCAATTCGAGATGCGGAGTATGGGATTGGAAAAGAATTTATGAATGGACTCCATACTGTAGGTCATATTTTTGTACCCGCAGCAGGAATCATGGCAGCTATACCTTACTTAACGTGGTTTATTAGTCATTTTATTAGTCCAGTTTTTGAATGGATTGGAGCTGATCCAGCCATAGCCGCGACAACAATTTTAGCGTCGGACATGGGGGGATATCAATTAGCAAATGCCTTGAAGGAATCCTATGAAGGATGGGTGATGGCACTTGTTGTTGGGTTTATGTCAGGTGCAACAATTGTATTCTCCATTCCTATGGGGCTTGCGATGTTAGACAAGCGTGATCATAAGTATATGGCATTAGGAATTATGGCGGGCGTTTTAACAATTCCGATTGGTGCATTTATTTCATCAATCATGATTGTCATGTTTAATACAGAGGTTCGGGAAGTCATTAGTACTACATCTGCACCGACGTATGTTTTTGCCATTTCTGTTTTACAAATATTACTTAATTTATTGCCTTTATTTATTTTCGTTATCTTAATTGCGTTAGGGCTAAAGCTTATTCCAAATGGCATGATCAAAGGCTTTATGATTTTCGGGCGTGTAATGGATGCGGCGATTAAGCTTGTACTTGTATTCTCGATTGTTGAAATTTTTACTGGACTTTTCACAAAGATTTTTGGGGCATGGGGCTTTGACCCGATCATGGCAGATAGTGTAGATCAATTCCGTGCATTAGAAACGGCTGGTTATATCGGCATTATGTTAGCAGGTGCCTTCCCAATGGTGTATTTAATCCGAAAATATGCCTCTAAGCCGCTAGAAACAGCAGGGAAAAAATTAGGTCTCTCATCGGTAGGAAGTGCGGGAATTTTAGCGACAAGTGCAAATATTTTAGCTATGTTTACGCTCGTGCGTCAGATGCCACCAAAAGATAAAGTAATCAACATTGCCTTTGGGGTTTGTTCGGCATTCCTGTTAGGAGATCATTTATCATTTACAGCCAATTTTCAGCCGACAATTATTTTACCTGTAATGGCAGGGAAGCTTTTAGCTGGAATTATTGCCATATTCTTTGCCTATAAGCTATCAGTACCGACAGCTTTGAAATTGGAACAAGATGATCGCAAGGCAGGCATTATTAAAGAGGGAGAGTATTTAACCGATCAAAAGTCTTGATAGAAAGAGGTGATGACGTATGAGTGAAGAAAAGAAACGATTTATTCAGGAATTTGTCCCAGGTAAGCAACTTACATTGAGTCATCTCATTGCAAATCCTGATCCTGATATGTTTCAAAAGCTTGGTATTCAAGAAGCGGGTGCACTTGGCATTATGACTTGTACACCGAGTGAAACAGTCATTATTGCTGGGGACATAGCTACAAAGGCAGCAAATGTAAAACTGGGGTTTTTAGATCGTTTTACTGGCAGTCTCGTTATCGTGGGCAGTGTCTCTGAAGTTGAAATGGCGATGTTAGAAATTAATCGTTTTCTTTCAGAAATGCTAGGCTATACGCCATCTAAAATAACGAAGTCATAGGATGTGCCATATGAAAAATCGAGTAATGATAATAGGCGGTGTGCAAGCTGGTAAGTCAACGCTAATGAATGTGCTACTCGGCAAAGATAGCAAAGCTAATAAAACGCAAGCACTCGTTTTTGATGACTGGATTGTTGATACACCTGGAGAATATATAGAAAATCCAATGTATTACAGAAATATTATGGCAACATCGCTTGAAGTGACACATGTAATTTATTTACAAGATGCAACATCATCAAGAAGTGTTTTTCCACCACAATTTAGCTTAGGCATTCCTAAAATGCAAATTGGTGTTATTACTAAAATTGATGCACCACTTGCTGATATAGAGCGAGCAACAACATTATTAAAAAACGTGATGACACACGGTCCAATCGTCCAAACATCTGCATGGCAAATGCTTGGCATTGAGTATATTGCACCGCTAATTCAGCTCAATTCAGACGAGGAAATTAGGGAATTTGTTAACGAAAGCGATAGTCCCTATCTCATTTATTGTCCGTAGTCACATAGAGGGAGGCATAAGTTGAAAACAGAAAAAATTTTTAGTGCTGGCATTGATATTGGGACAAGTACAACAAAGATGGTTGTTAGTAGTTTTCTGTTAAAAAACGTTGCTGGTGTGACACATGTGCCGCGGATAGAAATAATTGAAAAAACAGTGTTACATCAAAGTCCTATTATTAAAACGCCGTTTGTCAATCATGACATGATCGATATGGAACAGATAGAACAATTTATATTTCAGCAATATGAGCTTGCTCAAATTTCACCTACGGCTATATCCACAGGGGCCATCATAATTACGGGTGAATCCGCTACGAAGGAAAATGCTAGTGAGGTTGTCCATGCAATTGCTGACACAGCAGGTCATTTTTTAGTTGCGACTGCAGGGCCAGATTTAGAAGGGATTATTGCGGCTAAAGGTGCAGGTACTGTCCAACTGTCAAAAAAAACAGGCAAAGTCATCGCCAATATCGATATTGGTGGGGGTACAGCTAATATCGCAGTTATGCAGTTCGGTGAAGTCATTGGTACATGTACATTGCATGTTGGTGGTAGATTAATTGAATTTCATCATGGCAAGATCCTTTCCATTTCACCACCCATTAAGAAGCTCATGGAGAACTGGCCAAATCCATTACAGCTAGGGGATTCGGCAGACGATGCTCGCGTTGCGTTGCTTATTCAAGAAATGGTGTGCTTCTTAGCTAAAACATTGAGTGGGCAAGAAATTGATGCCGAGCATCCATTGTTATTAGGTCATTTGCCAAATTGGCAAAAGCCAGTCGAGGCTATCGTCTTTTCAGGTGGAGTAGCTTCCTGTATTTATCATGATGATTGTTCACAGCGTCAGTATGATGATATCGGTGAAAAACTAGCATGTATGCTTTTACAGCACGAGCAATTACAAACATTTTTATGGTTACAGCCACAAGAAACTGCAAGAGCAACTGTGACGGGTGCGGGGATGCAAACAACTGAAATTAGTGGTGCGACCATTCAAGTAGATGCCGATGTATTGCCGTTAAAAAATGTTCCAGTATTTAATTGTCATATGAATTCTGCATCAAAAGCGTTCGACCATATGGTAAAGACGGCAGTGGAAAGAGCAGATGCACTCTTTTCGATAGAGGACAATCACTCCCCATTTGCCCTTTATTTTAGTGAGTTACCTTACTTAAGCTTTCAGGATGTCCATACATTATGCGAGGCCATTTTACAGCACTTAGGAACAAGAAGCTCCAAGGACATACCAATTATCATAGTCATTCAATCAGATTATGCAAAGGTTATAGGGCAAACGATACAAGCGCTTAATTCGACCGTTCCTATACTATGCATCGATCAAATTAAAGTAGAAACAGGTGATTATATTGACATTGGGGAAGTGCTACCTTCTGGTGTTGTCCCTGTTGTTGTCAAAACACTAGCTTTCCACTCAAAGTAAGGAGGATGAATGTGAATCTATCGGTGATATTTGGTGGAGAAAAATATAATTTTCATTCATTAAAAGACGTAATGGCCAAGGCCAATGAAGAAAAATCAGGAGATCGGCTAGCGGGTATAGCTGCCGAATCAGTACAACAACGCATTGCAGCAAAAGCTGTGCTTAGCGAATTACTCGTGAAGGATATACGAGAGAATCCTTTAGTTCCTCCAGAAAATGATGAGGTCACACGCATTATTGAAGGGGATATCAATGAGCAAATTTACGGAGAAATAAAAAATTGGAGCATTGAGCAGCTTAGAGAATACATTTTATCAAATAATACAGGCGATCGAGAGTTAAAGCGCTTAAGTAAAGGCATGAATTCAGAAATTATTGCAGCTGTCACGAAGCTCATGTCTAACTTGGATTTAGTTCATGCGGCTAATAAAGTAGAAATCCTTTCAACGTGCAATATTACGATTGGGCAAAAGGGGACGCTTTCCTCAAGGCTACAGCCCAACCATCCAACAGATAATATTGACGGCATTATTGCCTCTTTAAAAGAGGGATTGTCCTATGGAATCGGCGATGCCGTTATTGGTATTAACCCTGTAGACGATTCGGTCGAGAGTGTTAAAAAAGTTTTACATGCTACAAAAGAATTTATCAATGAGTGGTCGATCCCTACACAGAACTGTGTATTGGCACATATTACAACTCAAATGAAGGCCATCAAGCAAGGGGCCCCGGCAGATATGATTTTCCAAAGTATTGCTGGTACTGAAATTGCCAACCGCTCGTTTGGTATTTCTGCAGACTTAATTCAAGAAGCAGAGGAGCTTGTGAAAAAACAAGGAACGGGAACGGGACCGAATTTATTTTACTTTGAAACAGGGCAAGGCTCGGAGCTTTCGGCCGAAGCACATATGGGCATTGACCAAGTAACACTGGAATCACGCAATTATGGATTTGCTAGACATTTTAATCCGTATATTGTCAACACCGTTGTTGGTTTTATCGGCCCAGAGTATTTATATAACAATAAACAAGTTATTCGGGCAGGGCTCGAAGATCACTTTATGGGTAAAATGCACGGCATTCCAATGGGTGTTGATATTTGTTACACAAATCATATAAAGGCAGACCAAAATGATGTGGAAGATTTAAGCGTGTTACTAACCGCAGCAGGTGTGAACTTTATTATTGCAGCGCCGATGGGAGACGATATTATGCTGAACTACCAGTCAATGAGTTTCCATGATGTTGCAACATTGCTTCAAACATTTGGTAAAAAACCAGCGCCTGAGTATTTAGTTTGGTTAGAAAAAATGGGCATTTACGAAGATGGACGACTTTCAGCTAGAGCTGGCGATTTATCGATATTTGAAAGGTAGGTGAAACCATTGAATGAGCAGCTAGTATCCATGATTACAAAGCTTGTTATGGAGAAAATGAATAATGATTCATCAAACGATTCATCTGAACAACAAGCGACGCCTACGGTAGAACAAAAAGAACCACTTATTAAGTTTAATGAACCAGCTGCTAATCGTTTTGAAGAACAATCGAATCCAATGACAACATCGGATCAACCGTTGATTAAGCTTTATCAACAAGCATCCTCTACACAAAAGTCGCACAGTGCAACGATTGTAGAGCATTCTTCAACAGGGGAACCTACTAAAGCATTTCAATTTGAAGAGGAAAATCAATCGGAAAGTGTACAAGCGGCAAAAAAACATACACCTGCCAGAATTGGTGTAGGTAGAGCGGGAACAAGACCAAAAACAAAAACTTGGTTAAAGTTCCGCCTTGATCATGCAGCAGCAGTTGATGCCGTATATGGTGAAGTGACAGAAGGGCTATTACAAAAATTGAATATCTTTCAAGTTACAACACGAGTAACGGATAAAGAAGAATATATTACGCGACCAGATTTAGGTCGTCGCTTATCGGATGAATCGAAAGCACTTATTCAATCATCTTGCAAAGCACGTCCAACAGTACAGATCATTATTTCTAACGGCTTAAGTGCAAGTGCGATAGAAGAAAATGTGCAAGATGTTTATTTAGCATTACAGCAAAGTCTTAGCAATTTAAATATTGAAATAGGCACCACTTTTTATATTGATAAAGGGCGTGTTGCCCTCATGGATGAAATTGGCGAACTATTGCAGGCAGAGGTCATTGTTTACCTTATTGGGGAACGCCCTGGCCTTGTATCAGCAGAGTCGATGAGTGCGTATTTATGTTATCAGCCGAGAATAGGTACGGTAGAAGCGGATCGAATGGTTATTTCAAACATTCATAAAGGTGGTATTCCGCCTCTTGAGGCAGGTGCCTATTTAGGTACAGTCGTTCAAAAAATATTGCAATACAAGGCAAGCGGCGTAAATCTTGTCGCTAAAGAAAGTTAGGGGGAAAGCCATGAATCCTCAAAAAATTATGGCTGAAATTTTAGCAATGCAAATGATTCCTAGAGTGAATCGTGAATTAGCAGCACAGCTTGAGTTAAAGCCAAATCAACATAGCATTGGGCTTGTCACACTAACAATCGATGATGTCGGTTATGTAGCATTAGACGAGGCGACGAAAAAAGCTGCTGTGGATGTCGTTTATGCAAAAAGTTTCTATGCAGGAGCAGCACATGCCTCAGGTCCCTTATCAGGTGAAATGATTGGCATTATCGCGGGCAGCTCACCAGACGAAATACGCAGTGGGCTAGATGCAATTGAACAAAAAATTCAATTCGATACGTATTTTGAAGCAATTAATGGCAATGACAGCCATGCTCTTTTTGCGCATACTGTTGCAAGCTGTGGCACCTATTTGGCCGAGCTAGCAGATGTGAAGATTGGCACGGCGCTCGCCTACTTAATCGCCCCACCACTTGAGGCGGTCGTTGGTTTAGATGCCGCATTAAAGGCAGCGGATGTAGAGCTAAAACTATTTTTTGGTCCACCTTCAGAAACGAACTTTGGTGGTGGCATAGTGAGTGGCAGTCAGTCTTCATGTCAAGCTGCGGCAGATGCTTTTAGAGAAGCAATCGAAAATGTTGCGAGAAATCCAGTTATTTAGAAAGGAGGCGGCTTTATGGCTTCTTTAGATAAAGATTTATTAGCCATTCAGGAAATGAGAGACGCCGTAAGACAGGCAAATACAGCACAAGCAGCCTATATGCAATATTCACAGCAACAAGTGGATACCATCGTAAAGGCTGTGGCGGATGCCGCATTTAAAGAGGCAGAACGATTAGGCAAAATGGCAGTACAAGAAACTGGGATGGGTATCCCCAATCATAAAAAAATGAAAAATGAAGTTGCTTCGAGAGATGTTTATGAAGATATAAAGGATTTAAAGACTGTTGGCGTTATAGGCACTGACCGTATAAAAAAAGTGACAGAGATTGCAAGCCCATTTGGTGTTATTGCAGGGATTGTGCCAACAACGAATCCTACTTCAACCGCAATCTTTAAAACACTTATTTCATTAAAAACAAGAAATGGTATTGTCCTTAGCCCACATCCCTATGCTGTTAAATGTACAAAGGAAGCTTTAGAGATTTGTAGAGTAGCGGCGGAAAAAGCTGGTGCACCAGAAGGATTGTTGCAATGTTTAACAATGTCTTCAATGGAAGCGACACAGCAATTAATGAAGCATCCTAATATACATTTAATTTTAGCGACAGGTGGCGGTGCGTTAGTAAAAGCGGCATACAGCTCTGGAAAACCTGCGTATGGAGTAGGACCAGGAAATGTGCCAGCTTACATCGAAAAATCAGCCAATATTCAAAAAGCTAGTCGTCAGTTAGTACAAAGTAAATCGTTTGATAATGGCACCATTTGTGCAACAGAGCAGGCCATTATCGTGGATAAAGCGATTGCAGAGCAAGTTTTAGCCGAGTTAAAGAAACAGCATGCGTATATTTTAAACGCTGAAGAGAAGTTGAAGATGGAGAAGCTGATTTCTCCTGTGCCAGGAAAAGTAAACCCTCAAATTGTTGGGAAATCAGCAGTGAGCTTGGCCAATTTAGTCGGTATTGTCGTGCCAGAAGAGACGAAAGTACTTGTTGGGTTGGAGACGCTGATCGGTAAAAATATTCCATTTTCACTAGAAAAGCTTTCACCGATATTTGCGTTCTACACAGTAGAGGACAGCACAGAGGCAAAACAAGTGATGATTGATTTATTGAATATTGGAGGACGCGGTCATTCATGTTCTATTCATACGGAAAATGCAGCGTTAGCAGAGCAGTTTTCGCTCGACTTACCAGTGTCGCGTATTGTCGTTAACACGTTATCGTCGATTGGCGCAGTTGGTGGAACAACTGGATTAGCCCCATCCTTTACATTAGGCTGTGGTACATTTGGGGGCAATATTACGTCCGATAATATTACAGCTAGACATTTATTGAATATAAAACGCATGGCATATGGCATTAAAGATATAGAGGTGCCAAAACCGGAATTGGAAATTGAACCAGTAGTAGAAAATATTAAGGCGCAAGCACCATCACTGGATACAGAAGTGGTGCAACAAATTGTCGATCAAGTATTAAAGCAAATCACATTACAAACTAAATAATTTGGAGGAATGACAAATGAGTACAGCATTAGGAATGGTAGAAACAAAAGGTCTTGTAGGAGCAATTGAAGCGGCGGATGCAATGGTAAAGGCTGCGAGTGTTAATTTAGTAGGGAAAGTACATGTTGGTGGCGGAATTGTTACGGTTTTAGTGCGAGGCGATGTAGGCGCAGTAAAAGCAGCTACAGATGCAGGTGCAGCAGCAGCGCAACGTGTTGGAGAACTGCTTTCTGTTCATGTAATTCCACGCCCACATAACGAATTGGAATTAATCTTGCCAAAAGCAGAAGCGTAAGTACCAATGGATGTCTATCATAAGAAAAATAAGTTACTAGATTTAGAGGTGGCTAGCTTGAACATAAAATCTAAAGCATTTCCAGTTGCCATTTCAGCTCGCCATGTACATGTTAGTGAAGAGGATTTGCAGGCATTGTTTGGTCCAAACGCAACGTTAACGAAAGATTTTGACCTTTCGCAGCCAGGACAGTTTGCAGCGAATGAGCGTGTCTCCATAGAAGGACCAAAAGGTATTATTCACAATGTACGTATATTAGGACCAGTAAGAGCGGCAACCCAAGTGGAAATAAGTCGAACAGATGCGATGAAATTAGGAGTAACCCCTCCTTTGAGACAATCGGGGGATATTGCAAATTCAGCAAGCATCAAATTAATTAACCAACAACAAGCAATTATGATTGAGCAGGGAGTTATTATTGCACAGGCGCATATTCATATGACAGAAGGAGATGCGCAAGCATTGGATGTCCACAATAATGAATTAGTGTCTGTAGTAGTTGAAAGCGAAAGACCTGTAACATTCCGTGGTGTAGTCGTGCGTGTATCGAATGATTTTTGCTTAGAAATGCATATCGATACAGATGAAGCGAATGCAGGCTTTATTCAACAGCAAGCTCAGGGGAGAATTGTTAAAACATTTTCATAAGGAGGAGGTTTGATGCAGGAACAATTAGTGCAAAAAATTGTAGAAGAAGTATTACAGCAAGTATTAAAAAATCAGCCTTCCCCACACGACGACGGTAAAATTCCAATCGGTGTATCAGCGCGACATGTCCACCTTGCACAGGCAGAAGTAGAGCAACTTTTTGGCGAGAACTATCAATTAACACCTAAGTTTGAGCTGTCACAGCCAGGCCAATTTGCAGCTGAAGAAACGGTCGTTATTGCGGGACCGAAAGGCTCTATTGAAAGGGTTCGCATATTAGGTCCAGCACGCACTTTAACACAAGTTGAAGTTAGCTGGACAGATGCGATGAAGCTCGGCGTCAAGCCACCATTAAGAGTATCTGGAGACATTAAAGGCTCCAGCCCTGTTACGTTAATTGGGCCAAAAGGCAGTGCAGTACTAACAGAAGGGTTGATTATTGCGCAAGCGCATATTCATATGTCACCGTCAGATGGGTTGAGGTTCCAAGTAGTGGATGGGCAATCAGTGCAAATCAAGGTTCAAGGAATACGACCTATTACTTTATCCAATGTGTTGATTCGGGTGTCTGAGCGCTATCGTTTGGAAATGCATATCGATACTGATGAAGCAAATGCAGGCTTAATCCAACAAGGCGCATTGGCTGAAATCATCAATGGTCAAGCGATTGAAGCGATAACTGTGAAAGAACGTCCGCTCGTTGTAAATCAACCACCTGTAAAACAATCGGTTTATCATTTTGACAAGAAGCTTCTTTCACAGGTGGAAGTGCTTGAAATAGAAGCGCAAGAAATAGTTGTGCCGAAAAAAACTATCGTTACGGCACTAGCTTATGACAAATTACGAGAGCTGAATAAAAAATTAACGATTCGCTCTGAATAATAAGTATTATCTATGCAACATAAAGAGGGTGAGTTCATGCAGATGGGAAGAGTAATAGGAAGCGTATGGGCAACACGCAAGGAAGAAGGATTGAATGGCTTAAAGCTATTAATTATTCAACCAATTGATTCTAATCAGCAGCCAATTCGCACGGAAATGGTAGCAGCTGATCGTATAGGGGCAGGCATTGGCGATGATGTGCTCATAACGAGTGGGGGATCATCCCGTTATATTATGAAAGACAATCCACTTCCTATTGATGCAGTTGTAATAGGAATTATAGATTCAACAGATGTTATGCGAGGTGAAGACATTGAGTAGTGCAATTGGCATGATAGAAACAAAGGGATTAGTAGGCTCTTACGAGGCGGCAGATGCAATGATTAAGGCATCTGATGTGACGATTGTCAAACAAGAATTTGTGGATGGTGGTATCGTGACTGTCGTCGTCAAAGGGGACGTTGGATCAGTTCAAGCAGCAGTCGATGCTGGCAAGGCGGCAGCTAAGCGTGTCGGAGAATTATTAAGTGCCCATGTCATTCCTCGACCTGATGAGGAAGTATTCAATATGATTAAAGGTTCAGAAACACCAAAGAAAAAGCCAGCACCAACACCTGCGCGTGCTAAAAAAACGACAGAAGCTACGGACAATTGAGGTGATGTATAATGGCATTTCGAAAAAATAAAATTGCTATTATTGGAGCCGGTCACACGGGTGCAACATTAAGCTTATTCTTGGCACAGAAGGAATTAGGCGACATTGTATTGGTAGATATTCCAGAAGCCGAAAATCCAACAAAAGGAAAGGCACTGGATTTATTACAAACAGGACCAATTGAAAAATTTAATGTATCCATACATGGAACAAGTCATTATGAGGATATTGCAGGTGCATCTATCGTTATTATTACGGCAGGTATTCCTCGTAAACCAGGGATGAGTCGAGATGATTTAGTTACAACAAATGCGAAAATTATTCAGCATGTTTCGCAACAAATAAAGCAATATGCGCCAAATAGTATTGTGGTCGTTTTAAGCAATCCTGTAGATGCGATGACGTATGTTTGCTATAAGGAAACAGGCTTCCCCAAAAATCGTATCATCGGCCAATCGGGTGTGTTAGATACCGCGCGATTTAATGCATTTGTAGCACAAGAGCTACAAATTGCCCCCGAAGATGTATCTGGATTTGTATTAGGAGGACATGGTGATGAAATGGTGCCATTAATCCGCTATTCCTATGCAGGAGGCATCCCATTAGAAAAGCTTATCCCGCAAGATAGACTACAGCAAATCGTCGAACGTACACGTAAAGGCGGTGGCGAAATTGTAGCTTTATTAGGAAATGGTAGTGCTTATTATGCACCAGCTGCAGCATGTGCTCAAATGGTTGAAATTATTATGAAGGATCAGCGCAAAATTATTCCTTCAATCGCCCTGTTAGAAGGGGAGTACGGCTACAATGATTTATTTTTAGGTGTACCGACAATTTTAGGCGGCAATGGCATTGAATCAGTCATTGAATTGCATCTGACACATGAAGAAACAACGGCACTCACTCAATCAGCAGAAGCCGTTAAGCAAGTATTGCAAATTTGCCAAAACATTTAACGAGTATTCATATAGACGCTCCCCAACGTCATATGATTAATATGTTTGATTGGAAACCGAACATGAACGTGAAATCCCCAATTTAAAATAGAGGCTCCCTTCATATAGAAGGGAGCTACTTTTCGTTTGATTTAAATAAGAGACTATTACCCATGTGGGGGAATCGACGGAAGAACTGCGCGAACCGCCGATAGAATCATAGAAATCGCTGGTAAACCTATGAAAACCGCCGATTAACCTACCGAAATCGCTGCTAGGACTAAGTGAACCGCCGATAGAATCAGAAATTGCCTAGGGGAGGCGCGTTCCCGCAGGAGTCTACGTGGATTATTACTTAGCTAGTCAATAAACACTAAACTGGCATTTTATTTAGATTGTTTAATCGCCAGAATTGTTTGAGTGACTGGCACTCTTTTTAATATAGAAGGCTATGACCGCTACAATGCACAAGGTTAAAAAAGCCACTGTCCGTGATATTTCAGTTGCAATGTATGAAAGTAGTAATCCAATTAAGCCTCCGATAATAAAATACCAAAAATACTTCATTTAAAACCCTTCTTTCTTTTTTAGTAGTCTCTAGGTGATTTTTATTATACAAAGATTTCATTAAATTTTCAGGAGGGCTTTTCTTCAAAATTCAAAAGTCCAAAATAAACAAAATATTCGAAAATATGCTAAACTAATAAGGTGAAAAAAGGGGGATGAATGGATATGACGGTACAGCAATTTACAGACTATGTGAAAAAAATGCAGCACTATCAGGAAGCGCTAGGTGTGGTGTATTGGGATATGCGCACGGGTGCTCCAAAGAAGGGATTAGCGCAGCGTTCAGAAGTAGTAGGCACATTATCGGCCTCCTTATTTGAGATGCAAACGAGCGAGCAATTAGGAGAACTACTATCGGCTTTAGAAGCACAAAAAACAGATTTGGACTATGTAACACGACGTTTAGTAGAAGAAGTACGCAAAAATTACGATCAAAATAAAAAAATTCCAGCTGATGAGTATAAAGAATATGTTATTTTACAAGCAAAAGCAGAAACCGTTTGGGAAGGAGCAAAAGCAACAAATAATTTTGCACAATTTTTACCTTATTTAGAGCAAATCATTGAGTGGCAAAAGAAATTTATTCAATATTGGGGCGTTAAAAATGGCTCTACATACAATACGTTACTCGATGTTTATGAACCAGATATGACGACGGATGTATTAGATCAAGTATTTGGTCAATTACGCGAAACAATAGTAACACTTGTTCAAAAAATCGCAGCTTCTCCAAATAAACCAGATACAACGATGTTATTTAAACAATTTCCAAGAGAGTCGCAACGAGCATTATCATTAGAAATGCTAACACAGCTTGGCTATGATTTTGAAGCGGGTCGCTTAGATGAAAGCGTTCATCCATTTATGATAGGCATCAATCATGGAGATGCACGTATTACAACGAAATATGATGAGCATGATTTCCGTTCTGCGATCTTCGGCACAATTCATGAATGTGGGCATGCAATGTATGAGCAAAATATTGATGCCAAACTAGCAGGTACGCCATTAGCAATGGGGACATCGACAGGCATTCATGAATCGCAATCACTATTCTATGAAAATCTGGTTGGTCGCAATGAAAAGTTTTGGGAGCAAAACTATGAGCGCTTGCAAAAGCATTCGCCAGCACAATTTGGGGATGTCCCATTAGCTGATTTTTTACGTGCCATTAATATGGTGGAGCCATCGTTAATTCGAATTGAAGCGGATGAGCTAACATACCCACTGCATATTATGATTCGTTATGAAATTGAACGTGATTTGTTCAATGGAGACTTGCAAGCAAAAGACCTTCCAGAAGTATGGAACGCTAAGTACGAAGAATATTTAGGCATCCGACCAGACAACGATGCCAAAGGTGTTTTACAAGACGTGCACTGGGCAGGAGGCATGTTTGGTTACTTCCCATCCTATGCATTAGGGATGATTTATGCAGCGCAATGGAAGCACGCAATGGATAAGGATATTCCAAACTTTGATGACTTACTGGCAAAAGGGGAGCTTCTGCCAATTCGAGAATGGCTAACAGACAAAGTACATCAATACGGTGCATTGAAAAAGCCGTTTGAGCTACTTCAAGAGGCGACAGGAGAAGGCTTAAATGCCAAGTATCTGGCAAACTACTTACAAGAAAAATATACGAAGCTTTATCAGCTATAAAAAACAAGCGATTTCTCATTATAGAGAAATCGCTTGTTGCTTTACCACAGCGTAAAGCCTTTTGAGCTAGCTTGTGAATTCGAAATAATTTCGAAGGTTGGAATTGTGTAAGCAAATATAACGCTACTAGGTTTTTGGATATTGCATTAAAGGTAAATGCAACCCATCAACTAATTTTCCTTAATTTAAATAAGGAAACAGAAGAGACGTTTATTCATGTTACTAATTTTTTTAAAGAACCAGAAGTATCAAAGGGGAAGAATAATAAGGTTTGCAACATATCCTTGAAGATTTATTAAATATGTAAAAAATACACCAAAAGAGACCAGCGATAGTTTCTATTAAAGGTAATGAGATAGTTCGGGTTTAGATGATTACATTAAAGGCGATTGGCGCTAGTAAATCACCCTATCCTGTAAGATATAGAGGGTGATTTACTTTTTTTTTGAAAAAGTAAATGACAACGCAAGAATCGTTACAATAAGTGTAGCGAAACTAAACATGAGCGTTATAGACTCATAAACTGTCATTGGAACCATCTCCTTTATTTTCGTTTGAAACGAATTTTTGGAATAAAAGATGTCCAATCACCCTTAATATCTCAACCTACTACATGTAGAAATTATACTTTTATTGGCGTTTAATATTAAAAAAGCGAACTCTAATTCTTTTGTACGATTATAAGGGAATTAGTGTTGTTTAATTTGTTACAATACATTCTGCAATCCCTGGAAAATCAATAAAAGGATTCCGATTGCCTTGAAGTTCATGGATAGCTAGGTTGCGATGCTTTTCATAGATAGATACTGGAAAAGATTGATGCCATTTTAACAACAAGGAGATATTCTCTAGTTCTTTTTTTATTATGTTTGGATAGCGAATTAGGAAATAGAGTGTTGCTCTAGCAACGATTCCTTTGCCGTATTCTGGTTCGAATTTACTTTCTTCAGCTTTGCCGCAGCCATCTTTGATTCCTAAAATGAATCCTTCAGGGATATAATCATGGAAATCGTAATAAGGGTAGTTGCTGCGACTGCTATTGCAGGTAGGATTGCAGGCGAATAAATGATGCAAGTCTCCTCTCATCGGTTCTTTTTTATCGAACCATGATTGAGGGACTACATGTTCACAGTTAAATAGATTATCCGATAAGATGCTCATTAACCCTTTTGCCTGCATTTCGTGGAGCCGAACGTCCTCCTCTATGACAGAAAGGGGGTCCATCCTTTTTCCAGAATAAAGACTTTTTAATGAACCGTTTTCCTGTAAATCAACCCAGGGGTACACATAACGGTGCGGGCTATAGTTTAACTGATCTGTATGTGTTTTTTTGAGCAATGTGTGAAGGCTGTCTAAAAGAGAAGTATTCGTGAATGAAATGCTATGATAGTATTGATTTCTGACTTCCTTATCTTTCTTTTCGTCATAATAGGGTCGATTTTCCTGATAGTTTAAAAAGTCTGACTTGGCCGTTTCCCATTCACAGTATAGCAAATCTAGTTTTTCCATTATATTTTCAACGCCTGTCCAGATAATTTTTGGTTGAATACATCCGATAAGTACTCCTCTGTTGTTAAGTACAGCATTCCGTTGCCTTCGAGTTTTGGCGAGTTTCCTAAAGGAATCGTTCTTTTTATTAATTGTGCATACAGTTCAGCCTCTGTCAGATTTCGCTCAAAGTTTCTGTTGGTATTCTCTTTTATGAGTGCAAGTGCACCAGATATATGCGGTGTTGCCATCGAAGTTCCGCTTAGTTTTGCATAAGTTCCGTTTAAATACGTTGAAAGGATTTCTTCACCAGGGGCAACTAAGTCGACTTCATTATTCGAATTTGAAAAATAAGAAGATCTACGTTGCAGGTTAATGGAACCGACGCTGATGACTTCATTGTAGCAGGCAGGATAGGCCAATTCATTTGAAGAACTCTGTCCATCTCCCTCATTACCAGCAGCACAAACGACTAGTATTTGATTAGTGATTGCGTTTTGAATAGCTTGGTGTAACTCAGGTACATCGACAGAACCTCCAAGGCTCATGGAGATGATATCCACCCTTTGTTCAACTGCATAGTTAATACCATTTATGATCCAGTCGTATTGCCCTGATCCATTTTTATCAAGCACTTTTAAAATCAATAAACTTGCCTCAGGTGCAACACCAACTACTCCTGTGTAGTTATTAATTGCAGCAATTGTGCCAGCTACATGGGTTCCATGGCCATTATAATCGATGTATCGATCAGGTTGTCCATCATCATCATGAGTGAAATTCCACCCACCGATAATACGCCCACTCAAATCAGGATGGGTGACGTCGCAGCCTGTGTCCAATATCGCAACAGTAATCCCCTTCCCTTTAGAATTCTCCCAAACTTTTGGCGCTGCAATAAGTTCAATACCTTCTGGCACCACTTCGACCACTTCGAACACTTCATTCACTTGAAACGGAATTAAATGTAACTTTTGCTTCATTTGTATCCCTCCTGAAAGAAATTAGGTTTTAAGTGTATTCTTGGTAATTAATAATATTCTAACAATTCTGAATTTTGATTAACAGTTACAATAGATGTATTTTTATCTAAAATATCAGAATTTTAATAGTGTAAATAGTATTGGTATCTATTAGTCAATATCGCATGATAACATCTAAAAGATGGTGGATGTTTGTACTTAAAATAAACTGCATTGGAGAAGTTGAGGTTCATGCAACAGAAGATGCTTAAAATTGAGGAGAGTGAGAAATAGATAAAGAATATTTACTTTATTATTAAAGTGGTTTAAAATCCTTTAAATACTTAAATTTACAAGGAGGCATATTATGGAACAAAACATTCCTAAATCAATTGATGAATATATTTTACAATATCCTCAAGTGATTCAAGAAATATTAAAAACAATAAGAAAGGTTATAAAAGAATCAGCACCAAATGCCGAGGAAAAAATAAGTTACCGAATGCCTACTTTTGTATTAAACGGAAATCTGGTACATTTTGCTGCTTACAAAAACCATATAGGCTTCTACCCAACTTCAAGCGGGATTAATAATTTTCAGCATGAATTATCGGGATATAAAACCTCTAAAGGTGCAGTTCAATTCCCAATTGGAAAACCCATCCCTTATGGATTAATTAGTCAAATAGTAAAATTTAGGGTTGCTGAAAACCAAAGTAAAGTGGAAGGGAAAATAAAAAAAAAATAATTTGTAGATGGCAAATTTCCCTTTGTTTATGAACTGTAACAAAAATCATAATAACAGGATTTTTCAACAATCGGCGCGATTCTATAATAAGGATTAGCGCTCGTTTTCATTAGAGGGTTAGATTATTGAATAACATGATTTTGTAAATGTAACTAGACGATTCTTTGGGAGCTTTTTTCATCTAACATTGTAGTATAGTTAAATGTAAAAGGGGGGACAGAGGATGGATAACCAATATTTCGTAGGTTGGGGTACATTGGCATTGATAAATGCTGCACTTGCACAAGGGAAAAATAGAAGAGGGTTAAATTGGTTCCTACTTTCACTTGTATTAGGTCCATTGGCAACATTAATTTTGTTATTTGTTGAAAAGAGACAGTAACACGTTATATTAGTGCAGCAAGGATTTATAGGATTTATAACAAATACATAAATAAACTTCATAACGTCCCAAATACAAGGTAATCTGATTTTCCGAGTGTCAATGAGCAGTTTATTATATACTTTTGTTTTTTAGAAGCGGCGTGAAGTCATTTGATTTCTAAGAAATAACACTCTTTAAGGTAACTGGCAAAGCAACTGACGCTTAGATGCTTGATCTGTTAACCTGCTTAAAAGGCGAATTAACTAAAGTATTAAGAAATTTTTAAAAGAGCTTCGCTTGCCCTTAAACTAAAGGATAGCGTAGCTCTTTCTAAGATTGCCTAACAAGTAGAAAAGCTACAATTGGGAATCGTTGCTTCCACAACAACAATATTATCTTTCTAATACTATACAATATTGTTGTTTATAGTTTGCATTGTTCCAATTGTACATTTGTAACAGATGATTGAGAGATAATTCGTTATGATTAAACCTCCTATACGGTATATTTAGTTCATTATCATCATGACCGATCCATACTCGCCATAGTTCTATTATCTGTCCTTCTCTAATATTGGCTTTTAAGTAATCCAATAATTGCTTTACTCTTAATTCTGAATAGCTAAAATTTACTTCATATATAAATGGATATCCAGTATATGCACTTACATTATAGTAACAGTCTTTATTAATGACTAACTCATTTAAATCCTCTTTATTTTCAACAAATAATACTTGGGTATTCGGATCCATCTTCTCCCAAGGTACCAATTCATGCGGTTTTATTTCTAATTCAATAGCTTCTTTGGCCGTAATATACTTTGCTTTGGATTCTATTTCAGGCATTTCAAAATTTGTTGCTATAAATGAACAAGAGCTCATTTAAATACCTCCAAAACTTTATATTTTATAACATTAATTTACTTTTTGATTAAGTATAACATTTCCAATTCGTCGTTTGGTAACATCTTTTTACTTACCATTGTAAACTGATACCACCTTTGTCTAACAATCCTGCTTACAACGCTAATGGGCATATTCACGAAATAAATGTGCTGAAATGGTTATTTTCTGTTTCACTATTTATACCAAAGCCGTACACATTTGTTTCATTCTTATTCCACAATCGTGCCATTTTATTGCATAACATTTTTAAGGTATGTTACCAAACGACGGTTTGTGGACTTTAATATGTAACATTATCCCATAAAATTCGTTCTTAATTTATATGAGAGCTTTTTTCCAATTTTGGTAATGGGGGAATTCTTTGAATAGGTGATACATCCTTTTGATGTTTATTAATGAAATTCAAATTATCTTAGTATTAGCTCCTGTTTTTTAAAAATAATGTATAATTTGGAATTAGAGGATTTAAATCCGAAAAAATTATTTTAGGAGGGGGAAATTTGTTATATTTCGCTTTATTTATTGGTGTCGTTTTAATTGTAATTACGAATAAACTTACTCATGCTTTTAAATTATCAAGCACTTTAGGGTTGCTTGGTCAAATCAGTGCGTCACTTGTAATCTTAATATTTGGACACCTCGAGGTTAGTCATATTATTCTAGGTAAACATTTTGAATTAGGATATTTGGCGGTTCCATTTACTTTAATACTTCTTGTAGGTTTTACAAATGTCATAAATATAGAAGAAGTTCAGTGTCCTTCCATATTGCTGTTGCCATTCGTTTCTTTCGTTTTTTTCTCAATAGCAGCTTTCTTCATAGGTCATTCATTTGTTTTAATCACGGGGATTTGTTCCAGTTTAACGCTTATGTTTATTCTGCTATACAGCTATTTTACTGGTAAAGTATTTGTGGGGAGAACGCTTACTACGTCAATAGGCTTCATAATAGCTGTGCTTTCAATATCTCTCATAGAAACATCTATTGTAACGATTTATATTCCGTTATTTACTTTAGCACTACCATTCACTTTATATTACTTAATTCAAGATAAAATTACGAAAGTACAATCAATTACAGTTAGTTTTTTAACAGCTATTTTATTTGGTTTATTAATGTATATAGTTCCTTTTAATACAATATGGTATTTCATTGTTGGTTTAACGAGTATTTTGGTGATCACGCAATTTTCACGTAAATATCGCTTTATTTAGAAACGAAACTTCTTATTCCACTAACAAAGCTTTAGTGAAACAAATATTTATAAAGTATACAAAATAAATCTAAAAAAACGTTCCAAAAAACAAGCGATTTCTCTACAATGAGAAATCGCTTGTTGCTTTGCAAATAACCATTTACCACAGCTTAAAGCCTTTTGAGCCAGCTGGTGAGTTCGAGATAATATCAAAGATTGGAATTGTGTATGCAAAAATGATTAATGCGACTAAAATAACGAGCCATACTTTAAAGTTTTCAAGTATTGGTGGTGTTGGGCCACTGCTTTCATGAATTGGCCCAATAGGGAATTCCTCTTCGCCTTTCGGAGCAAACCAAGCTAGTTTAATGACAACATACGTAATAACTAAAATCGCAATGAATAAAATAGTACCGCCAACAGCTTGAGCAATTTGATATGGAATCCAATCATACGCTTGTTGTGCACCGCCATATTCTGAATAGTCAGAGCGACGGGGAGCACCAAGTAATCCTGCAATATGCATTGCTCCCGACATAATAGTCATACCGACGCCCCATAAAACACCAGAAGCAATACCAAGCGAGTTTAACGACTTCGTCAGTGTACGACCTGTTAAATGAGGAATTAACCAGAACGCTGCACCGAAGTATGTTAAGACAACTGCACTAGCAAATGTTAAATGGAAGTGTCCAGGTACCCAAATCGTATTATGAATAAGTTGGTTCATTTGATAAGATGCATTGACAATACCACCTGCACCACCAGGGATAAATGCTAGCATACCGATAAACGGAACTAAGAAGCGTGCATCTTTCCATGGTAATTTTTTAAACCAGCCAAAAATACCTTTCCCACCAAGTTCACGACCACGTAGTTCAAACGTGGCAAATAGGGAGAATGCAGTCATCAAAGAAGGGACAACCACTGCCATTGTTAACACAACTTGAATGAATTTCCATGTTGTATCAATACCTGGTTCTGTTAATTGGTGATGTAAACCAACTGGTACAGAGAAGATTAAAAATAGCATGAAAGATAAGCGAGCTAATGAGTCAGAGAAAACTTTCCCGCCAATGACTTTTGGAATAACAACATACCATACCATATAGGCAGGTAATAACCAGAAATAAACGAGTGCGTGACCAAAATACCAGAATAATGTTCGAGAAAGTAACACATCAACACGTTCAATGAGACCAAGAGACCAAGGTAACAGTTGGAATAAAACAGAAACTGCTACACCTAAAGAGGCCACAAACCAAAGTAAATTATTGACTACTACCATAAAAGATAATAGGGGAGACGTTTGGCCTTTATGTTCTTTACGCCACTGAACGTAACGTAAAATTTGTCCTGCCGCACCAATCCAAGAGCCGACTACTACGAGCGTTAAGCCAAGATAGAAAATCCAATGTGCTTGCAATGGGGCATAGAATGTATAAAGGACAGTTGCCTTATTTAATAGCACCATCACTGCAGCGGCAGCTGTACCGATTGTCATTAACCAAAAACCAATCCAGCCAAGTAATCGCTGTTTATCTGAAAGTGTGCCAGATGTACGACTAACCCCAGCGATTTGGAAACCGAAAATAAAGAATGTTGTTAAAATAAGACCGAGTAATACGCCGTGAACAGTTAACACTTGATAATAGCCAATACCAGCAGGCAATGTGAATTGTCCTGACCGTACAAAAACTTGTAATAAACCAGCTAGACCACCTAATAATAATGCGATAAAAGCCACATAAATATGGGCAAGTGCTAGTTTCGCATCACGACGATCCACCTTTGTCAAATTATTATTTAGACTCATTTGGATCCACCACCTTTAGCATAGAATGCATAAGCGTATGTCCTGTACCGCAGTATTCATTACATACAATTAAAAATTCTCCAGCTTGATTGATTTCTGCTACGTATTCAGATATATAGCCAGGTTCAAGCATCATGTTAATATTTGTACCTGCGATTTCAAATCCGTGAATAACATCTTCACTTGTCGCAATAAATTTTACCTTTGAACCAAGAGGTACTTCAATTTCGGGTGGATTGTAAAAGAAAGCAGATGCTAAAATGACTACTTCGTAATCCCAATCCTTACCTTCTACCTTGTGTACTCCTGGATTCGTAAATGGCGCGATTTCCTTCACTTTTTCATAATCTATGGTTTTCTTATTACTGTTTGGATGAGAGCCTTGATGAAACGCCCCAATCCCAAGAATAATAAGAAATGCAACTAAAGTAGCAACTCCAAATACAAGCCAATATTTCTCGTATTTATGTATATGCATCTCTCTATCGTCCTTCCTCTGTCGTATTACTTACATCTTGTTGACGGAATGATTCTTTTTACTGAAAAATTAAAAGCGTTCAATGAATAAATTGAAGCAATAAATCCAAATTAAAATAATGATAAAGCCAATACCAAATACTCCATAAAGTGAACCTTTTAGATTATCTTCTGACTTTTTTTTGTTAGCCATTTTTTACTCCCTCCTATGCTTTCATAGTGGCTTTCTTAAAGTCATGATATTAAAATTCCATTCATTTTGATGTGAAAAAAATCACACAACCGAGTGGATTGTGTGAAAAAAATGTGAAATATTAGTTGAAATACAAAAGGAGCTGACTCAAATAAGAGCCAACTCCTTTTTATGCAGATAACGATTTCGTATTCATAAATACTAGCTATAATTGCATAGAATGTATAGTTTGAAAGAATTAAGATTACGCTCTTATTACTTCTTCCTCAATCGTTAGTAATACTGTTAGTGCACCAACGTCTGGAATCGTAACGGGTAGTACAAATGCTTTTTCAAAACCATATAATTTTGTGTTTCCTACCATTACAGTTGGCGGTGTAATATCTATATCTAGGCTTTCTTGTCCTACTGCCGTACATAGATTACCTGCTATCATGTTTCCGAACTCGCCAGTAAAAGACTCTAGCATTTCGCCTTCAAGTGGCATGCCGAACATAGAGCTGCCGATACCACTAAATATGTCAGGGGAAGAATCTATGATTACACGTCCCTTTACATCTCCAATAAGGCCTATTAATACACCCATTTGCTGTTGTTGAAAGGGCTCTGAAATAATACTTGGTGTTTTCACTTGAATATCCATAGGGAGAATCGTTTTCAATGCATGGATTGTCCCGTTTAAAATAGTTTGAAAGTACTTCGAATTACTCATCATTACCGCATCCTTTTTCCGACTTTTCTACATCTTACCATGTTAAAAGGGTAAGATGAAAGTATGTCTTGACGAAATAGGGCGAAATTTATATTATATTAATGAGAATGATTTTCAAAATCAGTTAATTCACGCTACGGCATTCGTTGCTTTAGCCTAATTTTAATAAGAAAAGGAGCGGTCAGCAATGACATTCGTATTGATCGGAGCAACAGTTGCTATTTATATTGGAGTGGGGAAATACGTCATGAAACAGGCGACTGCACATTTAAAATAATAGCGCGCTTTCGTTAGTGCTCTTGTTTTCAACATTTTTTACTATAAATGAATATATACCTAAAGAGTATGACCTGCGTCATACTCTTTAATTTACGTAAAAATTTCAGGAGTGGAGTTATTTATGGATTCATTATGTAATTGTAAAGAACTTGTGCAAATAAAAGTGGAAGCAGATTTTGGTTCTGATCCGTTATGGTGTAAGGTTTGTGGCTTTAACTTGGATATGGATAAAATGGAAATTTCTCCTTCTTTAAAGATACAGCTAAGATCATGGATAAATGATTATGGTGTTTGGGTAAAATGGGATTCTGATAGCTTAATTGTTGGAGGTGAAAATTTAGAAAAACAACATAATGAAGTAGGGCTTAAATTAACAGAAAAAGTGATAAATGAGTTGAAAAATATTAATATTGTATTTCAACCTTCTACTATGTAATTGTTCATTTTATGGTTTTTACTCTTTTATTTGCTACTATTGGGACAACTGTAAGTTATGCTAATGATGAAGAAGTTTTTGATGAAGATGATTACATAGTTGATTACCATGAGGGTGTTGAAGGTTTTGATTGGGCGATATTTCTGGATGATTCGGATGATAATGAAGGTTCTGACAATGATTCGGTAGAATCACAAATTCAAGCAAGGGCTCTTCCTTTTGTACCTATTGTTATTGGGGACGTAATAAGATTAGTTGCCAAATGGGTAGGAAAACAGGCTGTAAAGAAAGTATCTAAGCATGCAGCTGAAAGAGCTGCTCAAAGAGGTATTACTGAGAGGCATTTTGCATCCGCAATGACGTATGGAACAAAATATGTAGATAAAAATACGGGAGCGATAATTCTTTATCATTCACCAACTCAAACTACTTTAGTACTTGATAAAGCTGGAGATGTAGTAGTGACTTCTTATAAGCAACAAGTTCCTAAAGAAGCTTGAATAAACAAAAATTGGTGAACTATCATTTATTACTTTAATCTATAGAATTCTTTTGTCTAAAATCTGAGAGTATGACTTGTGTCATACTCTTTTTTTATGGAATTTTACAATTTGCGGCTTCAATTTGGATATGAATAAAATGAGCAATCGATAATTTAATAGATAAGAAGAAAATTTAGAAAAATAAAATTATTTCATAGCATGAAGAGTATTTGTTGCCGTTGTTTGTTAAAATTGAAAAGAAAAATACCTCTTCAACAAAAGTAATTCATTCAGCAGTATCCTCTGAGTTAATAAAACAAAATATAAATGGATGGGCAATTAAGCACCGTCCTATAGAAATTTAGGTGAAGAACATGACAAAAATATTATTAACAGGATTTGTTCCATTTTTAGACTTTAAAATAAATCCAACGATGCAAATTGTAGAAACTTTACATGGCACTATAATGGATGGCTATGAAATTGTAGGACGTACACTATCCGTAGATTTTCAGCAATCCGCTCAGCAGTTGAAACAATATATTGCGGATATAAAGCCTGAAATCATTATTTCTTTGGGATTAGCTGGAGGGCGTTTTAAAATAACACCAGAGCGCATTGCGATTAATGTAAAAGATGGCGAGCCAGATAATAATGGCTATGCACCTGTTGATGAAAGTATTGTGGCTGGTGGCCAAGATGCCTATCTAACAAATTTGCCTATTCGCAGTATAGTAGACCGATTAAATAAAGAAGGCTATCCAGCAGAAATTTCAAATACTGCAGGTACGTATCTATGCAATAATATCATGTACGAAGGGCTCGTTTATGCTAAGCAACATAACGGAATTCGTGCTGGCTTTATTCATATTCCTGCGTCTTTTGAATTGGCGATTCAGCATGGCAAAATACCTGGGTGGAATATGCAAGATCTACTAGCGAGCATTAAGCTTTGTATCGAGGAAACCATTTGTGAAACAAATGATTGAGTTTCCTCATACGATGTGGATTAGTCAAAACACGATTCGTTTTGCGTTTAATGAAATCATCTCAACAGAAAATTTTCAGATTGTCCAAAAGTTTAATCGCTTTCTAAAAAAAATACTACATAACAACCTTATTGAAAGTGTCGCTAGCTATCATACGGTGACTGCATATGTGAAACGCAAAATTGATGTTGGCTTTTTACAAGAACAATGGCTATTCATGCAACGTAACGCTCCTGTAGATGAAGAAACGAGTCGACAGTTACAGATTCCAATTTGCTATGATGAGGAATTTGCTTTGGACATGCAGCGTGTAATGGAATATACGGGTTTATCGTTTCAAGACATAAAAAAATTGCATATGTCGAAAGTATATAGTGTCTATTTAATCGGCTTTTTACCAGGCTTTCCTTATTTAGGTGATTTAAATAGTCAATTATTTGTACCGAGGTTAACCAAACCACGACCGTTTGTCTCTGCAAGTTCAGTAGGGATTGGAGGGGCACAAACAGGAATTTATCCGCTCGATTCACCAGGAGGATGGAATATTATCGGCAAGACGCCAGTCAATTTATTTGATATTCATAGGGAAGAAACGTTTATCTTTACTCTCGGAGATCATGTACAATTTTACGAAATTACAAAACAACAGTTTTTAGAAATAAAAAATAGAGGAGTGTAGCAAATGAAGTCACTTCTTCTGATAAAAAAACAAGGGGTCTATGGTAGCCTGCAAGACCAAGGGAGATTCCACTATCGTGCCTATGGTATCCCACTTTCGGGACCGATGGACAAAGTATCCTTTCAATTAGCCCAACAAATTTTAAATAATGTGCAAAACCAAACGTCATTTGAAATGTTTATAGGGGGCTTTGAATTTCAAGCGTTACATGAGGCCACATATGTATTGACTGGTGCAACCTGTCATTGTTTATTGAATGGTAGCCCTGTGGAAATGTGGAAAACCTTTCAATTAGTAAAAGGAGATATTTTATCCATTAAAAGTGTCAACGATGGCGCTATCGTCTATCTCACACCTAAAGATGGATTTCAAACAGAGCCCATTCTTGGGAGTAAATCGTGCTTGCCAATTGTAGAAAATGCGCTAAATGTTGGCTCTGTATTATATGGACAGCCTATAGAGCCACTACCTTATACAAGAGGGCTCTATGGTCCTTATCGCCCGATATTTCAAACGGCGCTAACAGTAAGGATATTTAAAGGCCCGCATTTTGACTTATTTACCGAAGAGAGCAAGCAACATTTTTTAAATAGTCCGTATCAATTTACTGGCGGAAATCGGATGGGCTATTATTTAAAAGGCAGTGCCTTACAGATGAAAAGCAGGAAAGATATCCTATCTGAAGCGACCCAATATGGGACAATTCAAGTGCCGCAAAGTGGTGAGCCTATTGTTTTAATGGCAGATGCCCAAACGGTTGGCGGCTATCCAATCATTGCAACAATTCATGAAGATGATTTACATAAAGTTGCCCAAATGCGCATGTTTAACACAATAAGATTTGCATTAATGGAGGAATAGATATGCCAATTGATATTAATTGTGATATGGGGGAAAGTGTTGATGCTTTCACACTAGACAATGATGAAAAAATTTTGGACTATGTGACGTCAATCAATATTGCCTGTGGCTATCATGCAGGGAATCATACAATTATGCATAACACTGTACGAAATGCCATCCGAAAAAACGTGCTTATTGGAGCTCATCCAGGATATCCTGATCTTCAAGGATTTGGCCGACGGAATATGGATTTTAGTGCAGAGGAAATATATAATATGATCGTTTATCAAGTAGGAGCATTACAAGCATTTGTTTCAGTGGAAAAAGGAACACTTCATCATGTGAAGCCACATGGAGCGCTCTATAATCAAAGTGCTAATAATATAGAAAAAGCAACAGCGATTGTCAATGCAGTATATGATCTAAATCCAACTTATGTTTTATATTGTTTAGCGGGTAGTGAAATGGTGACTATTGCAAAGGAAAAGGGTTTATCCGTATACGAGGAAGTTTTTTCTGACCGCAATTACAATGAAGACGGTACGTTAGTAAGTAGAGAAGACGCAAATGCGTTAATTCAAACAGAGGAAGAGATGCTTGTTCATGTCAAAAATATTTTGACTTCGAATGAAGTGATGTCAGTGCAACAAAAGAAAATTAAGATTTCGGCGCAAACAATATGTATACATGGAGATGGACCACATGCACTAGCCTATGCCAAAAAAATTTATGAATTAAGAAAACAAATAGGTTAAGTGAATAGCTAGTATGGATGCTCTAAAATAGGCATTAAATTAATTTAGAGCATCCATACAGATAACATAGCTAATAGTTATATCGCATACTTAATTGTTGTAGTTAATAGCAAAATAAGCAGACTGAAATTCTACGATTGATTAAATAATAGTCGATAATTCAACAGCTTCAATAATTATTGGAGTTCCAGCAGCAATAGAAGCTGTTACTATGTTAAATGTTAGTTCTGTTGAGGAAATTGAATAGGCGTCACCTTCCTGCAGCACACCATTGATATATAAATTATAGTACCCATTAATGATGATTGGGAAAGCAGTTGCTGCAGTGCCGCTGTCAGTTAAAAAAGTTGTTGCAGCAAGTGTTGTGCCATCTGTAATTGCGAGCGGGGTAGCTAAAATATTGAAAAACCTTGTGGATGTGCTAGAAACATTGACATTGATATTAATAATGGAAAGCGCCATGTACGTTCACCTCCTTTCAAAAGTTTTAGTTCACTTCAGTAAAAAAACCAATAGATTCGATAATAATTGGCGTCCCTCTATAAATGGTTGCGTTATCAGCATTTAAACTTAGGGAAGTCGAAGTTACAGAATAAATCCCACCTTCTTGCATGACGGCATTAATAAAGAGGTTTACATAGCCATTTGGTTGTACTATGGAAAATTCCGTTACTGTTGCTCCATTGTCATCTGAAAAAAGATTAGCGGCAAGTGTGACCCCGTTCGTCAAATGAATATCTGATGTCACTATATAAAAATATCTATTCACTTTAGGTATAATTCTTTCATCGGAAACAATGATGGGAGGAGGTGCAATAACAGGGACATTAATAGCTGTTATACGTGGCCATATAAATCTATCTTCACAGTCACATAAATGAATAATGTGACGACAATCTTTTTCCTTTACCATATATATAATCACTCCTTTAATTTATTTGTGCCCCTTGCTCCTATCTACTTTAAAACTTTTCTTATTTTGTGCTTTGAAATATTAAACGGAGTTAACAATTATGTTGGAATTATTATTTCAGCTTTTCATAGTTCACTATCCTTCTAAAATATGAAAAAAATCACGAGAAACTTAGTTATGCATCCACGGTAAGGGGAAATACAGTCGTTTTTTTAGAAGATCGTTGCAATATCATTTTGGATAAACATGACTTTGTTGACGAATATTACGTCTGAAACCTTGATATATATGCTTTTCAAAGTAAATTAGTGTTATACTTTGCATATCTAATAAGGTAGAATACTAATTGTGAATAATTAAAAGGGTAAAGGGGTTTACGTTTTATGAAAGAATTTGAACAACAACTGGAAGGGCTTTTAAAGCAAGCTTCGTTACAATACATAATATATCAGCATAACGGTGATACAGAGCGCATGGATAAGACATCACTCTTTGCACGTAAATTACAGCAAAAAGAATATGTCATTGGCTTTGCTGGCCATTTCTCTGCTGGAAAATCAAGTATGATTAATGCGCTATCTGGGGAGAATTTACTTGCTTCCAGTCCTATTCCGACAAGTGCGAATATCGTAAAGGTTCATAAATCTGAAGAGGATTTTGCCATTGTCTATATGCACGATGAAAAGCCAGTTAAGTTTGAAGCAGGGTATGATTTTAAAACCGTAAAAGAGCTTAGTAAAAATGGGGATCTTGTATCGCAAATTGAAATTGGTCATAGTGCGTCTACATTGCCAATGGGCGTAACAGTAATGGATACACCAGGAGTAGACTCAACAGATGATGCACACCGTATGTCTACAGAATCAGCGCTCCATATTGCAGATATTGTATTCTATACAATGGACTATAATCATGTTCAATCAGAACTAAACTTTCAATTTACAAAACAATTAATGAAATACAATCCAAATGTTTATTTAATCGTAAATATGATTGATAAGCATAAGGAAAATGAATTAAGCTTTGAAGAATTTAAAGCAACTGTTCACAATTCATTTGCTGCTTGGGGTGTTGTGCCTAAAGGAGTATTTTTCACTTCATTACGCGAGCCAGAACATCCAAATAATGATTTTGAAGCTGTGAAAAAAATTGTGATGGATAGTATGAATGACTGGCAAGACCAGCTTATTCATACAGCGACAAATACGTTACGTTTACTACAAAGTGAGCATGACAATTATTTAATGGAAGAAAAGCAAGATCGTTTAGATATCGATGAGGATATATTAAGTGCAGATGATTGGGCACACCATCAAGATATTTTAGAGCAATATAATAAATTAAATCGTCAAGTGGAATTATTCTCAGTAGAAGCTTGGAATGAAACTTTCGAGGAAGAGCGCAAAGAACTACTTGCAAATGCGGCAATTATGCCAGCAGATGTGCGTGATAAATTACGTCTTTATTTAGAAAGTAAACAAGAAGGATTCAAAGTAGGTGGTTTATTTTCAGCAAAGAAAAAAACCGAGGAAGAGCGCAATCGCCGTAAAGAGGATGCTTACAGTGCCTATCAAACAGTTGTCCATGCACAAATTACGGGTCACTTAAAAGGGCTAATGAAAAAGGCATTAAAAGAAGTCGGTGCTTTAAGTGAAGAGCGTGCACAAGCAGTGGATGCCTATGTGTTTGAACTACCATTTACATTGATTGAACAGCAAGTGCAAGTCGGTGCAATATTAACAGGAGATGCAGTACTCAATTTTGCTAACCGTATTGCCGAGGCAACAAAGCGATATTTTATTCAAGAAACAGATGTGTGGAAGGATGCACAAGCAACAACGTTACAAACTGTTGCAACTGAAACCGCTGCTCCATCTAAGTTGAAAATGGCGGGTATGCAAGCGAAGGTAGATGCCATTCAAGCTGTCTTAGAAATCGAGGGCTACCAGCAATATAGTGCAAGTGTAATGCACCAAGCAAGTAATGAAATTCGCAAAGAAGCGAATTATCAGCTGGAAGTTTGGGATAAATCGTTTGAGCAAGACTTAGCTGAAATTCGAATATTTGATGCATCGATGTTAAAGCCGAAGGAAGAGATTGTACAGCAAGAGGAAGCACAGCAGTCGGTAAGTGCAGCGAGCTTGCCAATCGATGGTGTAATTAAGCGTGCATTGCATACAGCAAATGCAGTAAAAGAGGTACAAGGCTTTGCTGAAGTAGCGAGTTATTTAGAAAACAAAGTCGAGCGATTACAGAAAAAAGATTTTACAATTGCGTTATTCGGTGCGTTTAGTGCTGGGAAATCTTCATTCTCTAATGCACTAATGGGTGCAAACGTGCTCCCTGTATCACCGAATCCAACAACAGCAGCAATCAATAAAATTCGACCAGTGACTCCTGAGCATCCGCATGAAACAGCAGATGTTCAGTTGAAAAATGCTGAACAAATGCTTGAAGATATTCAAGGTTCTTATGCGGCAATTGGTTTAACTGTTAGTTCATTAGAAGAAGCATTTAACCGAGCAGATGAAGGGCTTGCGGTGCAACTTACAGATGAGCGATTAAATGTCCATAAATCGTTTATCCGTGCATTTAAAGAAGGCTATCCAACATTTAAATCAGAACTTGGTCAAGTGCTGCGTGTAGAGCGGGCAGAATTTGAAAAATTTGTAGCTCAAGAAAATAAATCTTGTTTCGTAGATAATATTGACTTCTATTACGATAGCCCGTTAACACGTATGGGTGTAACGCTCGTGGATACGCCAGGAGCCGATTCAATCAATGCACGTCACACTGGGGTTGCTTTTGAATATATTCGGAATGCAGATGCCATTTTATTTATTACGTACTATAATCATGCGTTCGCGAAAGCAGACCGTGAGTTCTTAATTCAATTAGGTCGTGTCAAAGATGCGTTTGAACTTGATAAAATGTTCTTTATCGTCAATGCGATCGATTTAGCGACGACAGAAGAAGAGCAAGAAGATGTCAAAGGCTATGTTCGTTCAGAATTGCAACGCTTTGGCATTCGCTTCCCTCGTCTATATGGAGTATCAAGCTTGATGGCTTTAAAAGAAAAAGTAGAGGGCGGTTCATTTGCATCGGGTATGCCTCCATTTGAAGATGCTTTCCATACATTTTTAAATGATGAACTAAGTGCATTAGCGGTGCAAGCACTTGCAGAGGAAGTTGATAAAACAGAGCAACGTTTAGGGGATTTAATTGCACAAACAGAGGAAAACTTAAAACGTAAAGATGAACGATTGGCAGAGCTGACAACGCTTGAACAGCATGTTAAATCTAAGTTTAATGCGTTAAATACAAGCATGATGGAAAGCGAGACAAAGCAGGAATTAGATGAGTTATTGTATTATGTCTTACAGCGTGTCTATTATCGTTATCCTGAATTCTTTAAGGAAGGCTATAACCCTTCAACATTTGCCGCGATGCCTGCACAGCAAGCGTTAGAACATGCGTTGAAAGAAGTGTTACAAAGCTTACGTTTTGACTTTACACAGGAAATGCGCGTTACTAATTTCCGCTTATCGCAATTTATAAGTAAAAAAATGCAGTTACGCTTTAAAGATGAAGTACGTGAGTTAAAAGAAATGAACCGTAGCTTCTCGTTTTTATCATTTGAATCAACAGAACCGGATTTATTAGCTTTTGAAGGTCCTTTTGCTGATATTTCTAAATATGTAAGTGTGAAATCTCATTTCCGCAATCAAAAAGCATTCTTTGAGAAAAATGAAAAAATGAAGCTAAGTGAAGCATTAGAAACATTAACAAAACCAGATGCACAAAACTATTTAGATGGACAAAAAGTATCTCTAATGACATGGGCAATTGCCTTTATCGGTGAGGAAGCAGAAAGATTACGTCTGCATATTTACCATCAGGCATTAGAGCAAATTGCTACTGAACGACTTGCATTACAAGAAGAAAGTCGATTAGCTTCGTGGAAATCAATTTACGCACAACTACAATACGCATGAGGTGATTCATATGGGAAAAGTATTCAAAACAGTTGAGGAAATTCAAGTTGACAATGTCCGTTTTGTAGATGCTCGCTTTGATTTACAGAACAAAGAATTTGGTAAACTAGCATTTGAAGCAGGTCATGCTCCTGGCGCTGTATATCTAGATTTAGAGCAAGATTTATCAGATATGACAAGTGAAAATGGTCGTCATCCGATGCCGAGTAAGGAAAAGCTAACGTCTGTGTTTCAAGAATTAGGTCTCCGCTATGAAGAGCATATTGTTGTTTATGATCAAGGGGCATCACCGTTTGCGCCGCGCGCTTGGTGGATGCTAACATATGCAGGTTTCCCGAATGTTGTCATTGTCAATGGGGGAGCACCTGCGCTTGAAAACAAAGTGACATTTACAAAAGATGTTGTCAAATATGCACCAACGACAATCGACTTTGATTGGCAAGATCATCTTTATGCTCCGCGTGAAGCAGTGAAAGCTATTGTAGATGGAGAACAGTCAGCAACGCTATTAGATGCACGCGCAGCTGCTCGCTACCGTGGTGAGGTTGAGCCACTAGACCAAGTAGCGGGACATATTCCAACAGCTAAAAACTTTGACTGGGAGCAATTAAAGGTAGAAAATACTCTTCAAGCTAATGATGCGCTACGGGCAAAGGTTGCACATGATGAACATATTGTTGTGTATTGCGGCAGTGGTGTCACAGCTTCACCGCTTTATGCAGTGCTTGCAGATGAAGGCTATGAAAATATTCAGCTCTATACAGGTAGCTTCAGTGACTGGATTACAGCGTATGATGTAGAAACAGGAACAAACGAATAAATAAAAAAACGCTCACTTTGGTGGGCGTTTCAGCTTGTCGACAAAAGGAATTAAGAATAGAAATCTTAATTCCTTTTGTTATTTTTATTGTAAAAAGGGGTTCTTACTTTCGCCTTGCCAGACTCTTCCTGCATCCCCTCTCTATGAAGCTGTTTGCCATGTCCAAGTAGCAATTATAGTAGACTGCTAGCAACATATATAAAGTTGATTGGAGAGAAGTGCGGACCACTCCTGCGGGAACAGCACAAAACGTAAGACACGGGCATTCCGCGCGTTAGCGAGGGTTACGGCTTACGTGTATGCTCACGGAAAGCATCCGACCTTAGCAGAAATTAACCCCAAAACCAGTAGTTATTGAGAGGAGCTGTTATCATTACCTAACCAGTTGATTGGAGCGGAGGGCGGACGACTCCTGCGGGAACAGCACATAACGTAAGACGCAGCAAACCGCGCGTTAGCGAGGGTTGCGGCTTACGATGTGCCCGCGGAAAGCGCCCGCCCGTAGCGGAAATCAACGGCAGTTCGAAAAACTTCGAGTTTGTCTACAGTCTGAAACGCTCACTTTGGTGGGCGTTTTTTTATTTATTGTTTATTATATATTCAAAAAGAATTGCTATTTCCATTAAATAAATGGAAACGTACGCCAGAAAATGACTCGCTATTCATTTTGTGCTACACTTTTTTTACAAAGGGTAAGGGGGAGAAAGCATGTTTAAACTAGAGAAAAGTATTGAAATTGAACAAAATAATGATGTGCGATGTGCGCATGGAAAGGTAGCAGTTCAAGGTATTGGTATGAGTGTGTATAGTTTTTATGTGGATGGTTTATTAATAGACACAGGTTCTAACTCACTTGCCGAGGAGTTTCAATCTTTTTTTCGAGAGCTACCGATTGAACAAGTTGCCTTAACACATTCCCATGAGGACCATTCGGGCAATGCTGCATGGATACAGCAGCATATGGGTGTTCCTATTTATGTTCATCATGCGTCAATTGGGGATTGTGCAGAAGATGGAAACTATCAGTTGTATCGTCAGGCGCTATGGGGACAACGCCCAGCTTTTATGGCCCAGCCGTTTAACGAGACACTTGAAACAACATCGGCTACATGGGATATTATTGCTACGCCAGGACATACAACAGATCATTTGTCTTTTTACAACCGTGCAACGGGTGCGATGTTCACAGGGGATTTATACATTCAAACGAAAACAAAGGTCGTACTTGATGAGGAAAACGTTGTACATACTTTGGCATCGTTAAAAAAACTACTACATTATGATTTTGAAAAGGTTTATTGCTGCCATGCAGGTTATCTAGCAGATGGACGTGCTAAAATTATTGAAAAAATTTCTTATTTAGAGGAGCTGGAGGGCGAGGTTCGGAAGCTTTATGATCGTGGCTATTCTGTAGATGATATAACGAAGGCAATCTTTCGTAAAGATTACCCGATTACAAAGGTATCGGGAGAACAATGGTCATCCAAACATATTATTACGGCATTTACGAATCAATTTGTACAAGAGTCCTTACGCTAAGGACTCTTTTTTTATTTTTTAGGATGAAGATAGGTAAAGTTCTGCTTTGCACTTGGAAGGAAACGCTTGTACGTAAAATGTTTTTAAAATAATAATAAAAATGTTTGTGAAAAAATGTGGAGAAAATGTGGCAAATATAGATATGACAATGGATGCGCTTACGTTAGTTTGTGAAATTCTTCTCATTTACTGTAGAAAAATACTATGTGAAAAGTTGAACAGGCTTAGCGCTGATATAAGTGCATTTTGATAAAGAGAAAAAGGGTTGTTTATTATATTGAAATAATAGATTGTGAAATTAATAACAAAAAGAAAAAATGTATTTAACGACGTAAAATATTGATTTATCAAAGAAAATATTGCTTTTTGAGTTATTTTTGTTGACTGTCATTTCACAAAGTATTATGATTCTGACATACAATAAAAACGAAAAAGGGGCGGATAAAATGGATATTATGAAAAAGGCATTAGAGATGCATGCACATTATAGTGGAAAACTAGAGGTGATTTCAAAAGTTCCTGTACAAGATTCTTATGATCTGAGCCTTGCATATTCACCAGGGGTAGCTGCACCATGTATTGAAATTGAAAAAAATCCTTCTCTTGTCTACGACTATACAATGAAGGGCAATATGGTTGCGATTGTTTCGGACGGTACTGCAGTATTAGGATTAGGGGATATTGGACCGAAGGCGGCACTACCAGTTATGGAAGGAAAGGCGATTTTATTAAAGCGTTTTGCCAATGTTGATGCTTTTCCAATTTGTTTAGATACAAAAAGCACGGATGAAATCGTCAGCATTGTGAAGGCGCTTGCGCCAACATTTGGTGCTGTTAATTTAGAAGATATTTCAGCACCGCGTTGCTTCGAAATTGAAGATCGTCTACGTCAAGAATGTGATATTCCTGTGTTTCATGATGATCAACATGGCACTGCCATCGTTGTAGGAGCGGGCATGATAAATGCAAATCGTATCGTAAAAAAAGATGTAGCAACAATGAAAGTGGTCATTAATGGTGCGGGTGCAGCAGGTATTGCTATTTTACGTATCCTTGTGCAAATGGGCTATAAAAATATTTATATGTGCGATACAAAAGGAATTATTTATGAAGGTCGCGTGGAAGGTATGAATCCGATTAAAGAGGCCGTTGCACATTTAACAAATCCAGAAAAAATTCATGGTACGTTGGAAGATGCTCTTGTAGGTGCAGATGTCTTTATCGGCGTGTCCGTTGCGAATTTATTAACAGAAGCACATATTGCATCTATGAATGAAAATCCAGTTGTTTTTGCATTAGCCAACCCGAATCCTGAAATTACGTATGAAAACGCTAAAAAGTGGGGCGTTCGTATTATGGGTACTGGACGTTCAGATTACCCAAATCAAATTAATAATGTTTTAGCTTTCCCAGGAATTTTCCGCGGAGCATTAGATGTACGTGCTACAGATATTAATGAGGATATGAAATTAGCGGCAGTTGAAGCTATTGCTTCTCTTGTTAGCGATGAAGAATTAACAGAAGAATATATTGTGCCTAAATCTTTAGATGAGCGTGTTGTTGAAATTGTTTCACGTGCTGTTAGTGGGGCAGCTGTTGCATCTGGTGTATCCGAGTTATTCCAGCAACAGACGGTACTTTCCGTTTAATCTGTAGATAGTCGGTTTTAAACTAAAAAATCTCCCCTCTCATTTGAGAGCGGGAGATTTTTATTACATCATGCTAATACCGATAAGGCCAATAAAGAGAACAGCAACCAATACAAAGACAAGGACTCCTCCTATGATAGAAGGAATAAAGATTGTAAAGAATGCTTTCCAATTTGAAATTTGATGCGCCTCGGCAACAACAGCTACTGTAGTCACAAAGGACCAAATGATAACAACAGCAGTCACTAACATTGCTGGCCAAAAAATCCAAGGAGTAGCCCCGATAAAGTTAGTATCCATTAATGATTCTTGTGAGGTAAATAGCCAAATTAAATAAAAAGGAATAGCTAAAATAAATGGTACAGCAGTTAAGCTCAGTGCTTTAAATAAGTCAGAATACGTTGCAGTACCTTTAAACAATTTACCAAATAGCCAAAAAATAAGGCTAGAGAATGCTGTACCGGCAATTCCTGAAATTGGTGCTAAAATGATACAAAATAGCACGATAATCCATGGGGACACATCTAGTAAGAAATTACTATCTATAAGGCCTGAAAGCAAAGAACCAATATAACCGATGGACATAACAAGGATAGCATAACCGATAGATTTTGCATCAATCATGTAGCGAGCTGTTTGCTTTGGATGCATCCAAGTAGACAGAAACGGATTAACTTTAGGCCTTTCTTGTTGCGTTGTTTCATTATAGTTTTCCATTAAACTACCTCCTAAGATGATAAGTTTGTTTCTACTCAATATACGAGTGAAAAGATGAAAGGTTTCAAAAAATATCCTGGGATTAAATTTTTTGCCCAACGTATTCGAGCATAAATGAAAGGAAACCTTATAGCTACAGGGAATTATCGGTAATTTATAATAGAGAGGATTTTACAAAAAAGAATATTGAAAACAAAACCCTTCTAAGTAAACGTATTACTTAGAAGGGTAGCAGTTATTAGTCAGCTAACATAATTTTTTCAAGCTCTAATGGCTCAATATATTGTTCGCCTTTGTATGCACGCATATTACCGCCAGAAATTTCATCAATTAATAATATTTCATTTGTTTTTGCATCACGACCAAACTCTAACTTAATATCGTAAAGCGTTAAGCCTTTTTTGGCTAGCTCTGCACCAACGAATTTAGAAATTTCAATTGTGCGTTGTTTTAATATTGCATATTCTTCATGTGTTAACAGGTTTAACATAGCTAAAGCATCTTCAGAAATTGGAGGATCAAGACGATCATCATCTTTAATTGTTACTTCAACGAAAGAATCTAAAGGTTGTCCTTCTTGTACATAAGCGCCATAACGACGTAGGAAAGAGCCAACAGCTTTGAAGCGGCAAATAACTTCTAACCCTTTACCGAAAACGGTTGCGGGCTTGACTGTCATCGTTGCATCTTCGAAGTTTGCATCTACGTAGTGAGTAGGGACACCTTGTTCATTTAGTTTTGAGTAGAAATAAGAAGTTAAGCGAAGACCCGCTAGGCCAGCACCATCAATTGTTAAACCTACAGTATTTGCGCCAGGATCAAATACGCCATTTTCTCCAGTTACATCATCTTTAAATTTTAATAAGTAATGACCATCTTCTAACTTGAATACATTTTTCGTTTTACCTGTATACAATAATTCCACAAAAAACCCTCCAATATTTCATAGTACTCTAACATTATAACACGAATAATTATAATGTTTAATATAAAAAACGTTCGTTATAAACTTATTTATGCTTGTTTTTTACCCATTTTATACTAAAAAACAAGGTGATAACGAATAATCGTTATCACCTTATGTGAAATTAAGAAAATTTAAAATATTAATAAAGGATTCTAGTTACTAGATGGTTGAATAATCGAATAAATTGTATTAATAGATACCTTCAGCAAGCATTCCATCAGCTACTTTTATAAAGCCAGCGATGTTTGCACCAACTACTAGGTTTCCTGGATAGCCGTATTTGTCAGCAGCAGCTTTACTATCTGCATAAATATTTTTCATAATTTGGTGTAGCTTCGCATCTACTTCTTCAAATGTCCAGAATACGCGACTTGAATCTTGTGCCATTTCTAGTGCAGATACTGCAACACCACCAGCATTTGCTGCTTTTGCAGGTCCAAATAATACACCAGCGTTTAAAAATTCGTTAATGGCTTCAAGATCAGATGGCATGTTGGCACCTTCACCAATTGCTTTTACACCATTTGAAATTAATGTACGAGCAGCGTCGCCGTTAATTTCGTTTTGCGTTGCGCATGGTAGAGCAATATCACATGGAATAGACCAAATTCCTGTACAACCTTCTGTAAATGTAGCATTTGGACGGTAGTCAACGTAAGTTGATATACGGTCACCTTTTACTTCTTTAATTTCTTTAATGACATCCAGATCCAATCCTTCAGCATCATAAATGTAGCCTGAAGAATCAGAGCAAGCTACAACTTTTGCCCCGTATGCTTGTGCTTTTTCAATTGCATAAGTTGATACATTCCCTGAACCAGAAACAACAAGAGTTTTATCTTCAAATGAATCATTTACTTCTTTTAACATTTCTTCTACGAAGTACACTGTACCATAACCAGTTGCTTCTTTACGAGCTAATGAACCACCGTAACCAGGTGTTTTACCTGTTAATACGCCAGATTCATTTGCTTTTGTAATACGCTTGTATTGACCCCATAAATAACCTACTTCACGAGCACCAACACCGATATCGCCAGCAGGAACATCGACATCTGGACCAATATGACGGTATAATTCAGTCATGAATGCTTGGCAGAAACGCATGATTTCAGAATCAGATTTACCTTTTGGATTAAAGTTTGATCCACCTTTACCACCACCGATTGGTTGACCAGTTAATGCGTTTTTAAAAATCTGCTCAAAGCCTAAAAACTTAATAATGGATTCATTTACTGAAGGGTGGAAGCGAAGCCCGCCTTTATAAGGTCCCATGACATTGCTGTACTGTACACGATAACCACGGTTTACTTGCACTTGGTTGTTATCATCTTGCCATGCTACGCGGAATGAAATGATGCGATCTGGCTCTACGATACGAGAAAGAATATTTGCCTTAATATATTCAGGGTGTTGTGCAAATACAGGCACTAATGAAATGAAAATCTCTTCAGCTGCTTGTAAAAACTCCGCTTGATGACTGTTTTGGTTTTTCAGTTGCTCGAACACGCCGTCAACGTATTCTTTTGCTAATTGATCGTTGCTTACAGTTGTTGTTGTCATATTGAAAACCTCCAATTAATTGATAGGTGTATCGTATATCTATTTTTCACACTATTCAATAAAATACTTTTTCCAAGTCAAATAAGTTTGTGAAAAAATGAGCAATCGAGGTCTTGAGAATGTTATATTAAAATAATATAGAGGTGCTTGATTCATCTAATTATGAGAAAGGAATGATGCTTTATTGTGAAGGTATTAATTGATGCTGATGCCTGTCCAGTCGTGGATTTAGCGCTATCTATATCATCTGAGTTTGAGATTGAAACTATCTTGTTTTGCGATACATCACACCGTATTGAACGTGAAAATGTAATAACAATTATTGTGCCGAAGGGACCAGATTCGGTTGATTTCACGCTAGTGAATGCGCTTTCAAAACACGATATTGTGATTACACAGGATTACGGTTTAGCAGCTATGGTTTTGGCAAGAGGTGGGTATCCGATTGATCAAAACGGTAGGGAAATGTCTAGTGAAAACATCGAACGTCTGCTCGATATGCGTCATGTTGGACAGAAGATTAGACGGGCAGGAGGACGAACCAAGGGACCTAAAAAAAGAACGAAAGAAAACAATATACTGTTTGAAATGAAATTTCGACAAATTTGTGAACGAGCAATTTTGGCACAAAAAATGGAGGGCTCCACAGATGGAAAATAAACTAAAAAACGAATTATTTCACCTATTTCCAAAACTTGAAAAGATTAAAAATCGAGACACTGTATTTTGGGAAAATACAAAATGGTCGAAAAATGCAAGTACAACTCTCTTTTCCATAGAAGAGGTTGAGGATGCGGAAGAAACGCTAACACGCTTTTCTTCCTATTTAAATATTGCTTTTCCAGAACTAGTAGAAAGCAAAGGACTGATTGAGTCCTCTATTCAGGAGATAGATGGAATGAAGGTAGCACTTGAAAAAGAGTTTCAACTATTAATTCCAGGTCAATTATTTTTAAAATGTGATCATGCGTTACCTATTTCGGGTTCAATCAAGGCGCGAGGAGGTATTTATGAAGTATTAAAGCATGCCGAGCGATTGGCAATTGCTCATGGTAAGGTGAAAGTAGACGATGATTACGCAATGTTTGCTACAGAAGAACTACGAACATTCTTTCAGCAATACACAATTGCGGTAGGCTCAACAGGCAATTTAGGGCTTAGTATCGGCATAATGGGCAAAAAACTAGGATTCAATGTCGTTGTACATATGTCGAGTGACGCAAAAGAGTGGAAGAAAGCATTATTAAGAGAAAAAGGGGCAACAGTCATTGAATACGAGGCGGATTATAGTGTTGCTGTAGAGCAGGGAAGACAGGAAGCTTCACAAAATCCAATGTGTCATTTTATTGATGATGAGAATTCTAAAGATTTATTTGCTGGCTATGCAGTAGCAGCAATGCGCTTAAAAAATCAATTAAAAAAGGCAAATATTCAAGTGGATGAGGCACATCCATTGTTTGTTTATTTACCATGTGGTGTTGGCGGTGGACCTGGTGGAGTTGCATATGGTTTGCGCGAAATGTTTGGGGAGCATGTTCATATTTTCTTTGCTGAACCAACTGCTTCACCGTGTATGACAATCGGACTTATGACAGGTTTACACGATGAAATCAGTGTAGAGGATATCGGTTTAGACAATAGAACGGAAGCGGATGGACTAGCCGTTGGACGTGCATCCAAATTTGTTGGCAAAGTGATGGAAACATATATTAGCGGCTGTTATACAGTAAAAGACGAAGAATTGTTTACGTCACTCAGTTTAGCCATGGACTGTGAAGGATTATTTTTAGAACCGTCTGCACATGCAGGGATGTTTGGACCAATTCAACTAATGAAGAATGGGCGAAGTTATTTGGAAAATCAAGGTTTAGTGGATGAAATGGAACAAGCAACACATCTTGTATGGGCAACAGGAGGCAGCATGGTTCCTCAGGAAATGCGCGAGGAATATATGAAAAAAATTCGTTGAATTGCGTATACAAAAAAATAGACTGCTAGATATGTTTTATCGTCAAGCAGTCTATTGCTGTTAAAGTAGGTTAGCTTCGTTGTGCCGCTAAAAACACTTTATGCGCTGCGCTAACACCCGCACCAGGCTCAAAGTCATAAGAAAAGTCTTGTAGTGCCGCCTCCATTAATGAAACGGCTTGCAAAACATCGCTTGGGAAGCAGTAGCCCATATGGCCAAATCTGAAAATTTCACCTTGTAAATGACCTAATCCGCCCGCAAAGTCTAGATGATATCGTTGTTTAAGATGTGTCAGAAATTCACCTAATGCAATACCTTTTGGTGCCATAATGGCTGTTATTGTAGGAGAAGCGTAGTCATCATCTGTCAAAAGCTCAATATGAAGTGCTTTCATCGCGCTGCGCACCATATTTTTCATCAGTTCATGACGGGCAATGGTTTGGGCAAAACCACCTTCATGCTCAATAAGTTTACACACTTCGTGTAGCCCATAAATTAATGTAATGGTAGGGGTATTTGGTGTCATCCCTTTCTCTGCCCAATCGCGGTAGCTTAATAAATTCAAGTAATAAGAGGGCGCTTTATTTTCTTCAATGACCTTCCACGCTCTGTCGCTTACACTCATAAGTGAAAGTCCAGGAGGAAGCATCATAGCCTTTTGTGAGCCAGTTACGAGAATATCAATGCCCCATGCATCCATTTCAGCAGGAGCTCCACCAATACAGCTTACCCCATCCACAATGACTAACGCATCACTTTCTTCACGAACAACCTGTGCTAATTCTGCAATTGGATTTAAAATACCTGTGGAAGTTTCATTGTACGTAACAAAAACAGCTTTAATATTTTGCAAAGGCTGTAAAAAATTACGTAACTCTTCAGCAGTGCATGCTTGTCCCCATTGTTTCGCAAGCTTATGTACGTTAAAGCCATATTTTTCACAAATCGAAACGAAATAATCCCCAAAAGCGCCTACCGTAATGACAACGACATCCTCACCTGCACAAACGGTATTGACAGCTGCTGCTTCTAATGCTGCTGTACCACCAGATGGAAGCAATAAAATGTCCTGCTTAGTGCCGAAAATAGGTTTCACGAGCTCAGTTGTTTCCCGATATAGCTCGACAAATTCATTGCTTCGATGGCTGAAGATATCTCGGTTCATCGCAAGCTGCACTTTTTTTGGAATAGGTGTCGGCCCTGGATGTCTTAAAATATTTTCATACATAATCAAAAATCCCCTTTTCTTTAAAAGTTAGAATGTCTAAATTTTCTAACTATAATATAGCATATCCATCATAATTTCTGACTTCTTTTTTTAAAAATATTGGAAAGATGAGGGAAAATCATCTAACACTGAATTGCATTAAATAGGAACAGAAGAATGTACTGAAGCACAAAAAAATCCTCTTTCAGTTTTTAAACGAAAGAGGAATTAATAGGGTCGCCTATACTATGAATGGGCGTTTCATACGCATTAAGCCATAAATGGCAAAGAATAAGCCGCAAGTAATAATTGATAAGATCATATAGAGAACAGCTTTTCCTGTCTCTCCCGTCCAACGGTATAAGAGACGATAGGTATAATAAATCCAATAGCAAAACATAGCAAGAGATGCGATTATACCAACTACAGGGACAAAGGAAACGATAAATAGACCTGCATAAATTAAGGTTGTTTTTTTAGCAGCTGCACGAATTGTTGCATCGTCATCACCATTAGCAGTTAGAAGAAATAAACTGTAAATATTTATAATTGGAATCCACGCGATATAAGCAATGTCGCTAAAGCCATTTGTTTTAGATGCCATAAAATAAATTAGTGCATTCACAATATAGCCAATAATTAAAAATACAAAAAATATTAAAAAGAACACAACCATAAAGCCACCAAAGACTGCATCATAATCACTATAATACGGATCATAATAATTCAACAAAAAACCTCCCCTTCAACAGATTTAATAATTAACTTAGGATGCAAAATCCAAGTCATTTCTCAAAAAATTTTTAGTAATATTCCAAGATGAATACACTAAATATTTCAGAGAACATTAAATCACTTTATGAAATCGTCGAGTTTTTCATGCTATGTAAATAAAAAATACGCGTTTTTTAGAAAATATTGGTATAATTGTGTAATGAATGATTTGTGCTTTGACTTCGTGAACTAATTGAGGGACTTAAAAAATAAAGACTAAAAAACTTATTATGAGGAGGGAAGAATTTGTGTACATTATTTTCTTGCTAATAGTCATTTTAATGGCCATATCAATTATTTATTTTAAGCAAAAAAACTATCGAGTAAGCATTTACTATGCACTAACGAAATACAGCCTGTTTAACGTAATATTTGATAAAGGAAAGTATGGAGAGTATTTAACATCACGTATAATAGAAAAGTATGCTTTAAAAAGCCATAAGCAATTATTTAATGTGTATATTCAAAAAAAGAATTCAAATGATTGGACGGAAGTGGACTTACTTTATATAGATCGGACTGGTTTATACGTAATAGAGTCTAAAAACTATAGCGGTTGGATTTTTGGCAATGAAAATCAAAGCCAGTGGACACAAACAATGCCTAATAATAAAAAATTTAAATTTTACAATCCAATACGTCAAAATGCTACCCACATGAGAGCAATTCAAAATTTTTTAGGACTACCAGATGATGCTTTACATTCCGTTATTGTTTTTAGTGAGCGTTGTCAGTTAAAGAAAATTGAGGTACAGTCTGAAAATGTACATGTGTTAAAGCGAGACAATGTAAGGCATTTTATAGAAACCCGCAATCAATCAGGTAAGCCAATTTTCACACAAAGTGATATTGAAGCCATTTATACGAAACTACTACCACAAATGCACGTAACAGAGGTGGTAAAAGCGCAACACCTTCAAACCATTCAACAGAAATATAAAAATTAGTACTGATTTTTTGATAATAAAAAGGCATAAGCTTTTCAACAGAATTACAAATACATACAAAAATTAAGATAAATCTAATTCCCCCAAGATTTATTTGTTAGAGAAAAGGAGGCAAGTTTGCATGTGTAGTCCAATTTAAAATCCCCCATTTTAATGATTTTTATTTCGTGAAAAATGGGGGAGGCAAGTATACATGAACAGTCCAATTTAAAAATCACCCATTTCAATTAAGCTAACTTTTTGAAAATGGGGGATTGTTTATGAAATTGGGTAGAAACTTTTCATTATTATTAATCGGTCAATCACTGGCAAATATAGGTGATGTTTTATATATAGTGAGCATTATCCATTTAATTTACATTATAACGGAATCGGCTATTGCAGCCTCCTTTGTACCATTTACAATTGCTTCGTCAATGTTTGTATCAAGTATTTTGACGCCGCTTTTGTTTGAAAAGGTGAATTTAAAATGGTTAATGGCAGGTTCTCAAATAGGAAAGACATGTTTATTATTTTTATTAGGGCTACTGTTGTATGTAACAACAGCAACTAATTTTTACTTGTTGTTTATTGTCATAAGTATGATTGCATTTCTCGATGGCTGTGCGAATCCAATAAGACAGACATTGGTTCCGCATTATGTACAAGAAGAACAATTGTTGAAGGCAAATGGCATTGATGAAGCGGTAACGCAATTTATTCAAACAGTTATGTGGTTTGTAGGCAGCCTATTTTTACTTTTTCTAAGTTCCCAACAAGTAGTTTGGGTAGTAGGCTGTTTGTTTATAATAGCCAGTATCGTCTTATGTTTGTTAGAAAATGTTGATCATCAATCATTTACCCAACAAGGGAAACTAACACAAGTTATAAAAGGCTGGAAATTACTTTGGCATACTCCAGTGTTAAGAAGGGTTGTTTGGATCGATTTTCTTGAGTCAATCGCTGGTACAGTTTGGATTGCTGCAATTATATTGGTATTTGTCACAGATGCTTTACAAGTTGACGAGCAATGGTGGGGCTTTTTGAATGGCACATTTTTTGTAGGGTTAATAACAGGAAGCGTTTATTGTGTTAAATATAACGCCTTTATTGAACGGCAATTAGCGCAAGTAATGTTTGTTGGTTCTTTGTGTATGTTTATTGCAACGATTTTGTTTAGCGTAAACACTATTCCAACTATCGCCTTATTCCTAACTTTTTGTGTTGGCGTTTTTGGACAAATAAAAAGCATCCCACAACATACAGTTATTCAAAAAAGTGTTCCAAAAGCAGAACTGTCCTCTGTATTTACCTCTTTAAGTGCTATTTCAACTGGTGCGTTTGGCATTTCTTCTCTCATGATGGGGATTATTGCTGATGTTATAGGGGTAAGAGCAGTGTTTACGATATCAGGTCTATTACTTGCTGTCGTATGTGTCATCATAGTGAAAAATAAGCATTTGTTTAATCGCTAAATGAGGCGAATGAAAACAAACGAAAGAGGCTACCATCCCTACTAATGGATGTAGCCTCTTTTTTTGATTTTTATTTAAATTTAAAGGCTTCATAGTTGATGTCGATAGCGCTATAGTTGGATTTAAAATGCTTGATGAAGTGCTTCACCATTTTCTCAGGTCCACACAAAAAGATGCTCGTATTTACGGGCACTGTATATTGCTTGAAAGTAAGTCTATCCATAGTGGTCGTATCAATAAAATTAACCTTAAAATGTGTATTGTTTTCTGCGTAATTTTGTAAAAAATCTTTATAGATAGCATCATGTGGCCCGTGGAATGTATAAAATAATTCAATTTCTCGATCGGTAGGATGCGCTTGTAAATATGATAAAAAAGGTGTAATACCTATACCACCAGCTATCCATATTTGCTTTTGATGTCCTTTGTCAAAGTTTAGATGACCGTAGGGGCCTTCGATGGCTACTTGTGTACCCACTTGTAATTTTGTATTAACCTCTTTCGTAAAATCGCCAAGTGACTTAATTGTTACAAAAATTTTTTGACCATCTCCACCTGAAATTGAGAAGGGGTGTGGTGCTTTTTCGAATCCTGTTTGGAATATTTTTATAAAAATATACTGACCAGCTCGATAAGAAAGTTTTTGATCTAAAGTAAATTGTATTTCAACAGCATTCCCACCCTTTTTTTGAATACCTGTTACTTTCCCTGTGTGTTTAAATTGCATATCCTGATACATTGAAAGCATATATAAAGCGGACATTGTCCCTATAGTGGCCGTTATCGCTGTAAAAATGGCTAGTGGTGTTGCTTGAAATAAATTATATTTGCTAGAAAAATAAGCATGGTACAGACCTAAAGCATATGGAATAAGCAATAGACGGTGAATAAATCGCCATTGCTCATATTTCAGAAATTTTGCAAGTAGTGCAATGGCAATTAAAACGATAAAGCCATATTGTGCAAGCACACCAAGTTGCTTTGCTAATTCTCTGAACGGAGTTTCTAACCCATTTTCCTTTTGTGGTAACATGCCCTGTAACTGGCTGTGTAAAATTACTAACCCTAACGATAGAATCGCCAAATACTTGTGATATTTATAGACATGTTCTAAGCCGCAAAACCATCGTTCGAGAATCTTACTTCGTGTTGATAATAAAAATACAAGGAAGAACCCTGTAATCGCCAAGCCACCAACAATATGGCTAATCCTATTTAACTCACTGATTGTTTCAATCGGCGTGGCACAATACCAAAGTAATGCACTCCCAATCATAGTAATGAAAATAAATAGCAAACCTTTATATGTTTTCATAGTTACCTCCAGTAGTCATTTTTCTCCGTTCGACCTACTAGATATACACTTGTTTCATATTTTTTTAATTAGCATTAACATCACAAAAAAATAAAACGTATGTTTGGAATGTATGTTCTCTTTTGGAGAATAATATGTTACATTAGGAAAGTGAAATTTCAATACATAGAGAGGAAGTCATTATGCAAGGGAATACACACATCGTTGGAGGCATCACGGCTAGCCTTGCTTTTGCTCAAATTTCAAATGATAATCCATTCGTATTAGTTGGAGCGGGTGTTATCGGTGCTTTACTTCCCGATATTTGCCATGGCGGAAGTAAAATTGGGCGGACATTTCCCATTATCTCAAAAATTGTTAATAAGCTATTTGGACATCGCTCCTTTACACATAGTTTACTGTTTTTGTTTCTTGTAGCAACACTGTTACACACAATAATCCCGTATGAATCGATTATTGTAGGGATTTTACTCGGCATGATAAGTCATATTGTTCTCGATATGGGGACGAAACAAGGGGTGAAGCTATTTTTCCCGATAAACTTGTCAGTGCGCTTGCCATTAACAACAAAAACTGGCGGAAAAGTAGAAAAGGTCGTCTTTACATTGTTATCGGTCCTTGCACTTTATTTCAGTTATGAGCTAATTAATCGGTTCATTAGCGTTATTTGAACAACAAAGCCCTTGTGTGAATTTTCTCAACACAAGGGCTTTTAAATTTTTATAAATTGTAGTGAATTGTGCGAATTGTTTCGGTGTCAGGCACCGCGTTAATCCGCTTGAACTTCTTCTACTGTTTGCTCTACTTCAGCGCGCGTCATTTTTTCACGGCCATCTTGCATTGCTTTTAATGTTTTATGTGCTAAAGCAAGGGGAAGACGACAGAACAATAAAATCGTACGCTTATTGATTGCCTTCATATATAAATCTGCTTTCGCTAGATTTTCCTCAGCGTAGGCAAATAAATCTTCACGTGTCCAACCGTCTGGCACAAAGCTTACACCACGCTCGTCTAAATCTTCATGCTGATTACGTAAAATATTGACGGCTTGTAGTCCACGACCGTAACCAATTGCTAAGTCGCGATCTGTTTGAACGTCCGCACCCCATGCCCATAACTCTGACAACATTGTCCCAACGAGCCCTGCAACATAGTATGTATAATCATCCAAATCTTCACGTGTATGCACTTGCCAGTTTGCTTTTGCCCATTTGGCCATACCAAATGCCATTTCACTTGTGGATGCTTTGACAATTTCTCGAGAGCCATCTGGACAAAATGTTAACCAATCCGCTAAACGAAGGGAAACTTCGGGTAATTGTTCAGCATATGGAGCTAATAAAGCATTATAGGCTGCTGCATCGAAGTCATTTTTTAATAATTCACTTGTGGCGGAAAGTAAATCGAATTTTACATCATTCGAAAGTTCTTCATGGTCTTCGATTTCGTCAATAGCACGCATCGCTAAATATGCCGCAGCAACTGACATTTTTAAATCATTTTTTAGAAAAGTAATCGGTATATAAAATGTGCGACTCGTTTCTTTTAAAACTTGCATCGCTTCTTTATAAAGTGTTTTTTGATCTTTCACTTCTTTTTCCTCCGTTCAAATAGTCAAGCCTCTATGTATATCGTATCGCAAAAGTGAAGAAAGTGAAAACAGATTGTTCAAATTTCGTACATATTCTTTGAAAACGCTTCATAAATATGATAAAGTTTATTAGTAAACTATTTAAACCTATACAGTTTGATATATAACTGTATCCGTTTTAAAGAGCTAGGCGACTGTTAGTATTTAACTTACATAACAACGCTCAATACGCTTAGGCGAAATAGAAAAGAGAGGAAGTTTTTAAAAATGGGACGTTTAGACAACAAAATCGCAATTATTACAGGTGGCGCATCAGGAATGGGCGCTTCAATGGCAGAACTATTCACTAAAGAAGGCGCTATTGTAATTGCTGCTGATATTAACGAAGAAAATTTAGCTAAAATTTCTGAATTAGAAAATGTAGAAGGTATGAAATTAGATGTTTCTTCTGATGAAAACTGGGCTGAATTTACAAAAGCAGTTGTTGAAAAATATGGTCGTATCGATATTTTAATCAACAATGCAGGTATTTCTTCACAAAAATCTCCACAAGATATTACAGACCAAGATTGGGCTATTATGCACAAAATTAACTCATTTGGTCCTTTCTTAGGTATTAAACACGTTTCTAAATACATGAAAGAAGCTGGAAAAGGCTCAATCGTTAATACATCATCATACACTGCTATTATCGGTTCTGGCTTAAACTCATATACAGCTTCAAAAGGTTCTTTACGCGCAATCGCACGTGCTGCTGCAGCTGAATTAGGTAGATCTAACATTCGTGTAAATACTGTATTCCCTGGAGTAATTGAAACACCAATGACTGCTAACATCGGTCAATTTAAAGAAGCAATGGACATGTTAGTTCGTGCTACTCCAATGGGTCGTCTTGGACAACCAGAAGAAGTTGCAAATGCTATTTTATTCTTAGCATCTGATGAAGCTTCTTACATCACAGGTGGCGAGCTTGTAATTGATGGCGGATACTCTGCACAATAATTTAAGTTTTTTTAAAATTTGTTATATAGAAAAAAGAGTCGACTGTTTTGACAGCGGCTCTTTTTTACATAAAAAGTAAATATATGTTGGATTTATCTATTAATTATGCTATTTTTCATGTTTTTTTTCATGAAAGTTTGCCAAGTTATTGCACAATCATTTCAACAGCGGTAAAGTTTAGGAAGGGCGAATATTCAATTGCGCCTCGGCTTAATTATCGCTGACGTTTCGCTTTCGCGCAGAACCAGTGTGTCAGGATTTTGAATTGTGCATACACAATAAACTCCTTTCGAAATCCTTGACGATCGCCAGAGGCATGAACTTTAATCAGTTAGCGTTTTAGACACTCACTGAATAAAAGAGTAAACTAGTATTCATCTAACCATCTATTTAGGTAGGAAATTTTTCTACTGAATAAAGTTAAAGGAGAATGGTATGCCAAAGGCTATAGGTATTGATGCAGGCGGCACATTGACGAAGGTTGCCTACTTAGACGAGCACAACGAACTTGTTTTAACAACTTTTCCGTCAAATGATTTGCAGACTGTAATGGAGTGGATTAAAAATAATCCAGATATTGAGGATATTGGAGTTACGGGGGGACGTACAGAACAATTACTTGATGTCATAAAAACAATGAAATCGATTCATTATATAGTAGAATTTGAAGCTACATTGAAGGGTGTTCGTTTTTTACTAAATAAAGAAGGATATTTCTTCGAGCGTAGTATGATTACCAATATTGGAACGGGAACTTCCATTCATTACATGGAAGATAATACACATATTCGCGTTGGTGGTACAGGCGTAGGCGGTGGGACATTGATTGGATTGTCAGCGCTTACAACTGGAATTACGGATTACAATGAAATCCGTGAGATGGCTACTAGAGGTAATCGTGAAGGTGTAGATTTGCTTGTGAAAGATATTTATCAAGGCATGGATACACCAATTGATGGGCATTTGACTGCAAGCAATTTTGGTAAGGTCGGTATTACGGAGGAAGTGAAACATCCTCCAGAGGATATCATTGCGACTGTCCAAGGTCTTGTTGGTGAGGTGATCACGACACTAAGTATTCAATATGCCGAAGAAAAGAATGCACAGCATATCGTTTATATCGGCTCAACGCTTAGTCATAATGACCACTTAGCACATGTCATTGCCAATTATACACGCACGAAAAAGCATACGCCTGTATTTATTAATGACCACGGTTTTTCAGGTGCAGTCGGTGCTTTACTAAATATAACTGAATATACAATTGTCTAAAGGACAAATAAAAATGTACATTACTAATGATGATTGGTGATGTACATTTTTTCTATATAAAACGTAGTAGGCGCAACCTTTTTGTTGATGAATTTTAGTGTTTCTGCCTGTGAATTTTACCATTGTTTCTTCTCCCATTGAAGTTTTCCCCAAAGCATAATTCCTTCTCTCCTGAGCAAATTACAAGTAGGAGGTGAAGATGCTATGGGCAATAGAAATAACAAAAACAGTAAAAAAACAATGAATGCTAGAACCCACAATCCTTTTGGAACTTACAAAAGTAAAGATTTAGATGACAGTAACAGTAATAATAACAATCCTAATGATAATCTAAACGAAGAATTCAGTGCGGAATTTGATGCCAAAGCGAAAAATAAAAACAATAAAACGAATCATGATAAAAATCAACAATCGAATAAAAAGAGCTAAATTGGAGGGAGTTAGCAATGGCAAAGAAAAGTAAAACAAGCTTTAAAAAGAAAAAGAAGGAAGATACGCATAAAAGAAATGATCGGGAAGAATATTCGGCAGAATTTAATAAAGTAATTCATAATAACCCGCAACAACCAACAACAAAAAGACATTGAAATATGAGATGCTCCAAAGATAACATCTGGAGCATTTATTTTTTGTAGTTACAGCCAAGCTATACCGATAAATACATAATAAAAGTAATGCCATTTTCTTCAATTATGCTGCGAAACATAATGATTTTTTCTATGTTGTACAAACTATAAAAAGAAAGGAGCTCAAAATATGCGAAAATTACTTGTAGCATTTGGAATTTTGTTAATGTCTCAAGCTGTGCCGCTACACATTTTGGAAACACATGCTGAGGTAACGCCTGCCTATGCGAAGTGGGGAAAGCTTGCTATCGAAAAGACACAATCATCATACCCCAATTCGAAAATTATTGACTACTTGCATGAAGGTAGTGAATCAAATGCCGATGCAACCATTGAGAAATTTAAGCTTTGGTTAAAAGAGGGAGACAAAGAATTCGGTGTCTATGTAAGGATTAAGTATATAACTGAAACACAAAAAGTGTTGGATATTGAGCTTCAAGAAACAGCTAAATAGAGGATGCCAAATTGGCATCCTCTTCCTCTTTAAGCTTCTAATTTTTGAATAAATTCACGCATTAATCCAGGTAAATCAGGCCAAGCATGACCACTAACAAGGTTGCCATCTGTGTGCAGATTTGCTTCGATATACTTACCACCCGCAACTTGCACTTCTGGTTTGCAGGCAATATAAGCTGTGAGTTCACGTCCTTTAAGTACATCTGGAATGGTTGCAAAAATTTGTGCCGCATGGCATACAGCAGCAATAGGTTTATTTGCTTCAAAGAAATGGCTAACAAGCGCTGGCACATGCTCGTTTAATCGAATGTATTCAGGCGCGCGACCACCAGGGATAATTAAGCCATCATACTTTGTCGGATCAATATCTGCAAAGGCTACCGTCGCTTCTAAGCCATACGCTGGACGCTCAATATAGGTGTCGACACCCTCAACAAAATCATGACAAACCGTTTGTAATTTTTTTACTGACGGTGCGGCAATGGATACTTCATAGCCAGCCTCTAAACAGCGGTAATATGGATAGTAAATCTCCAATGCCTCTACTGCGTCGCCCGCGATAATTAGTATGTTTTTCCCCATGTTCCCATCTCCCTTTTTTAAATCTAGTAGCTGTATTCGACATTTATTGTAAATTACCTGCTAACACTGAGAAAAGCATTGAAGCACCATTAACCTTTGGAAATCGCCACGAAACGCACGAAACCAGTTGAAAACGCCAAAAATAATCAACCAATCGCTAATAAAAGCGAAAACAACTTACTTTACAACAGAAAAAATGAGGCGTATAGTATTTATTTAGCTAGGTAAATAAATAAGGAGAGTGATTATATGAATCCCGTTTTCCATGCTTTATTTCAAAAAAGTCGCTATTTAACAAATTGTTTGAATGAAGTATTGAAACAGCATCAGTTGTATAGCTCACAATGGACCATTTTATATTGCTTACATACACATGGTCCAATGACTTTGACTCAAATTTGGAAATATTTAAATGTCGAAGCGCCAAGTGTAACGAGAGCTATATCCAGGCTTGAAACGTTAGGCTGGGTGGAACGAATCGATGGAGAAGATAAGCGCGAAAAAATTGTAACTTTATCAGTAATGGCTGAGGAGCGTCTACCGACCATTACGGAAACGATATTAACGTTTGAGGAAGAAATGGTAGGGTCACTCACAGTAGAAGAGCAGACACAATTTATAAATCTATTGCAAAAAATGAAAGGTTGATTGAAGTGCAGCAAGAAGGCAACACACAAATATGGACGAAGCGGTTCATTAGTTTATTTGTAACAAATATATCGGTATTTTTTGTTTTTTATGGTTTGGTAACAACTTTGCCATTGTATGCGATCGGGGAGCTACACCAAACAGATAAAGAAGCTGGGTTACTATTATCAGGTTTCTTATTATCAGCAATTATAGTACGTCCGTTTTCAGGTAAATTACTAGATGTATTCGGCAAGAAAAAGCTTTTAGTCATTGCGATTATAGGTTATTTTTTATGTACGATATTATATTTATTTATTCATCCATTTGGGCTATTACTAGCTTTACGATTTGTACAAGGGATTTTCTTTAGTATTATTACGACAGCTGCAGGTTCTTTAGCGGCAGATATAGTACCTGTAAGTCGCAAAGGAGCAGGGCTAGGCTATTTTACAATGTCCACGAACTTAGCTGTTGTTATCGGTCCATTTATCGGACTACTCCTTATACAATATAGTAGTTTCAATGTATTATTTATCGTAATGAGTATTTGTGTTTTAGCAGGTGGTATTTTAGCTGTAACGATTAATACAGAAGATTTACCGAAACCTGAACATCAAGGAAAACTAACTTTTAAATTCAATGATTTATTTGAACGAAAAGCGTTACCAGTAGCGGCTATTGCCAGCTTAGTAGCATTTGCCTACGCTAGTGTATTATCATTTTTGTCAGTGTACGCGCAGCAAAAGGATCTCATGGCAGTTGCAAGTTTCTTCTATGCCGTGTTTGCGGCAGCTATGCTGATTACACGACCTTATACTGGTAAGCTTTATGATACAAAAGGGCCGCAATTTGTAATTATTCCTGGCATTATTTCGTTTGCCATTGGATTAATTCTCCTTGCAAATGTTTCAGGACCCGCGTTATTCTTATTTTCGGCAGTTTTTGTTGGATTTGGCTACGGCGCTGTAACAACAAGCTTACAAGCATTAGCTGTCCAATCAACAGCACATACACGTAGTGGCTACGCAACGGCAACATACTTTACAATGTTTGACCTTGGTATTGCCCTTGGCTCATATATATTAGGAATGGTTGCAGTGCAAGTAGGGTATGGATCTGTCTATTTAACAGGTGCAGGCGTACTAGCCGTTGTCTTTATCATATATTTACTACGCTTAGCAAAAATAAAATCGAAAAAGGTAGCACATATTTAGTAGGAAAAAATCATGGATAATCCTTGGAATCGCCGATAGCCTCGGGTAAATCGCCGATAGAGACTAGAAAATCGCCGATAGCCCTAGGCATATCGCCGATAAACCAATAAAAAGCGCCCATTACTATTGTAAAGGGCGTTTTTATTTTGGATTTTTTACGTAAATCTATAAAAAAAAGCAGTTAGGACATGCCTAACTGCTTCCTTATAAATTATAAACGGCCGTAACCTACAAAATATTTCTTCCAGTAGGTGCTGTTAATGTTAGCGATGCTAACGCCACCGTCACTTGCATTAATCATTTGGTTATTTCCGATATAAATACCCGCATGAGATATTCCAGCTTTATAAGTGTTAGCAAAAAATACTAAATCACCTACTTGCGGTGAACTTACTTTCTTCGCTGCAACATAAAAACCAGCTGCTGATTTACGGCTCGTTGAAATACCAGCATTATTATATACATATGTGATATAACCTGAGCAGTCAAAACCTGTGCTCGGTTTACTGCCTCCAAATGTATATTTTACACCTAATTGCTGTTTAGCAATTTGGATAAGGTTTGCTGGTGTTTTAGAAGGCGTGCTAGGCGCCTTATTAGCCGTGCTATTTAGCGTTAATTTTTGACCAACTCGAATATTTGAAGAAGTTAGGTTATTCCAACTCATCAAAGTTTGATAAGAGATGCCATTTTGAGTGGCAATCTTCCATAGGGAATCCCCAGATTTAACTGTATATGTTGCAGCTGATGCTGTGTCGATTGTTGAAAAAAGTACAGAAGAGCCTAAAGCTAATACTGCTAATTTCATCCCCCACTTATTTCGTTTTTTCTTTTGCATTATATGTATCCTCCTAAAAACATTAAAACGTATTACTTGGTACATTAATGATATTAACATGCTTATATTACAGTTCTATGTCAACAAAATAACATTAAGGATACAATTAAAATAATATTGAAGTAATTTATACAGAGAGTAAGACTTAAGTATCAAAAAACTAGCCTTGCGCATTGCAGGGCTAGTTCTTTTTTTATTTTGTATTTAATTGTAGAGCAGGACCGAAAAATTCATAATGAATTTGACTATCATCAATATTGCATTCATGTAAAGCGTTAATCGTTGTTTCCATAAATGGTGTTGGTCCACAAATGTACACTTGCGTATCTTTTGTTAAAAGAGGGCGAAGTACGTTCGCGTTAATGTACTCATTTTTTTCAGAGTATAACACTTTATGATGTGCATTACTGTCTTTTTTGAATACACTGAATAACTTGCTTAAACCTGTCGGGCCGTTTAATGCGTTCATTTTATTTTGAATGTCTTCATGGAAAGCAAGGACATGTTCATTACGTGCACATTGAATGAATGTAACGTTCTCTTTATTTTGAATCGTTTGTAACATAGCATTTAAAGGTGTTACGCCAATGCCACCACTAATGAATAGTACTGGTGCATTTGTTGCTTCATATGTGAAAACACCTGCTGGCGCACTAACGTCAATCGTTGTGCCTAGTGCAGCATCATGTAAAAAGTTAGATACTTTACCTTTAGGATTGTGCTGGCTTTCACGTTTCACAGAAATACGGAATTCTTGTTCATTACTTGGTTGAGATAAAGTATATTGACGATTTAATAAATACTCTTCACCTGGGGCAGTTACGCGAATTGAAACATATTGTCCTGGTTTATAAGCGGGTACTTTTGAACCGTCTGTTGGCTGTAAGTAGAATGATGTAACGTCATCACTTTCTTTTACAGTGCGAGCAATTTTGAACTGTTTAAATGCACGCCATCCATTATTTTGCTCTGCAGCTTTATATAAATCTTCTTCTACTGAAATAAAGATATCTGCAATTACGCCATAAGCTTTACCCCAGGCTTCGATAATTTCGTCAGTTGCTGCATCACCTAATACTTCTTTAATTGCTGCAAGTAAATATTGACCTACAATTGGGTAATGCTCAGGTAAAACCCCAAGACTTACATGTTTATGTGCAATTTGCACGACTACTGGTACGATTGGTTCTAAGTTATCGATATGCTGAGCAGCTGCATAAACTGTATTTGCTAAAGCGCCTTGTTGGCGACCTTGAGTTTGGTTTGTGTGATTAAAAATATTTAATAATGAAGGATTATCTTTAAATAAGTTGCTATAGAATGTTTTTGTAATGGCTACGCCGTGCACCTCTAATACTGGTACTGTTGATTTAATAACGTTAATTGTGTGTTGATCTAACATGTTGAACACGTCCTTTCGTGATTTACTATATTCCTAAAATATCTTTAAAGCAATATATAAAATACATCTTTAACAAAATGGACACAAACATGTATCTATAATACTTCTTTTGTTTGAACTTGCTGAGAAGCTATTGTTATATTATTTTGATATAAACAAAACGAGCGATAGAATATGGGAGTTTATTGCACTTTTTATGTAATTTTAGTGGGAAGTTAATATTGAATACATAATATGAACCGTAAGATTGTAGCGCTTGTCTACAGTTATGATATTTTAAGAAAACATTAGATAGGGAAGCTAACGCAGTCGTAAATATGGCAATGTAAGTAAAGCTGGGAGCTTTAATAAACACTTTAAAGACCACAACTTTAAAAGTAGTGCCAGACTGTAGACAAACTCGAAGTTTTTCGAATTTGTCTATAGTCCTTTTTTAATTTAAAACTAATATAGGGGATGATTACTGCCGTTGATTTCCGCTACGGGCGGGCGCTTTCCGCGGGCACATCGTAAGCCGCAACCCTCGCTAGCGTGCGGAATGCCCGCGTCTTACGTGCTGTGCAGTTCCCGCAGGAGTTGCCGTCCTCCGCTCCAATCAACTAAAAATTGTTTGAGTGCCTGGCACTAAGCGTATTCTAAATAAGAAGTATTGTTATGGTTGATTTCCGTTGCGGGTGGTCGCTTTCCGCGGGCACACCGTAAGCCGCAATCCTCGCTAACACGGTCTGTTGCGGGTCTGTTACGTCTTACGTACTGTACGTTCCCACAGGAATCGCCCTCCACTCCAATCAACTTTATATGTATTGCTAGAAGTCTACTATAATTGCTACTTGGACATGGTCAACAGCTTCATAGAGAGGAGATGCTCGAAGAGTATGGCAAGACGAAAGTAAGAACCCATTTTTCACAATAAAAACAACAAAAGGGATTAAGATTTCTATTCTTAATCCCTTTTGTCGACAAGCTGCGACTACTTTAAAAGTAGTGTTTTTTGTATAACGCTTTAAGTAAACCAAAACTTGTTCCAATCACAGTGTTTAAGAGTTTGGGATACAGATACCCGAAGTTGGGTTGTTTGTTAATTATTATTTTTATTACTATGATATGGTTGACGTTGTTATGTATTAAGCATATAATACACTTCGAACGGTGTATTAACCTATTAATACATAGAACGGACAGAACGGACTAGCGACTTCATTGCTTTCATGGTTTATTGGACGTCTCTTATAATTTAAATTCTTGACCATTTGTTTTATCTAATGTGTATTAAGTACTTAATACACGAAATATTTTTTCAAGGAGTTGAGTGAAGTGAATGTAAAGTTTAATAATCGGGATCCGGTTTATGTTCAGGTTATTCGGCATTTTAAAGAGCAAATAGCCAAAGGATATTTTGAACCAGGTCAGGAAATTCCGTCAAGAAGGGAACTGGCCAATCAACTGAAGATAAATCCAAATACTGCACAACGAGCTTATAAGGAAATGGAGGAACAAAGATTGATATTTACTGAAGGAAATATGCCGAGTTGCATTACAAATGATAAGGTAGTCCTTAAAAGTGTTCGTGAAGAGTTAATGATTGAAGCAGTTGATTTATTTTTAGGTTCTATTAAATCCATCAATGTACCGTTAGCAGAAGTGTTGGAACTTGTGAAGAAAAAGTACGATGCTGAAAGTGGAGAAGCGGAGGAATCGAAATGATTGAAGTGAAAAATGTTCAGAAAAAATACAGCAAAAAGCAGGTTTTAAAAGGGCTTTCCTTTACTGCTAATAAAGGAGAAATAACTTGCCTGATCGGCATTAACGGAGTAGGGAAGACAACAATTATGAAAGCTATTATGGCACTTACGCCAATTGATAGCGGTCAAATTTTGATTGATGGTGAAAAAATTAAGAAAGAAACCTATGAAAAAGTTACATTTATTCCAGATTCCATGACGATGTTATCGAAAATGAAAATTTGTGATGCTTTCGAGTTTATGGCGGATTTTTATAAAAGTTGGAATTCACAACGAGCACAAGATCTATTGCGATTTTTTCAACTTGAACCTACTAATCGAATTGGCAATTTATCGAAAGGGGGGAGGGCTAAAGTTAATATGATTTTAGGCTTAGCACTAGATGTAGATTACATACTGATGGATGAACCATTCTCTGGTATTGATATGTTCTCCCGTGAGCAGATTGCAGAAGTGTTTACAAGTCACTTAATCGAAGAGCGTGGAGTCATTCTTACTACTCATGAAATTAGTGATGTTGAACACTTAATTGATAAAGCAGTGTTGATTGATGACGGAGAAGTCTTAAAGCAATTTAGCGTAGAGGAAATACGAGAGAGTGAAGGGAAATCAGTCGTAGATGTTATGAGGGAGGTATATTGTAGATGAAAAGCTATTTAAAGCTTGTAAATTTTGAAATAAACCGATTTTTCAAACTGTACCTAATCATAATTGGTTTAACAATTGTCAGTCAGCTCATCGGGACGATTATTGTCACAAAAGAAAAGATGAATGAAGTAAATAAAGTAATTTACGAAAATCAACTATCTGTTAGCCAATATGTTGAAAACTATGGGACATTCTCTTTTCAACGTGTCATTTATTCTGAATGGTTTATTATGCCGATTTTCTTTTGTATCGTCATGTTGATGATTTATGTTTTTTTTATTTGGTATCGGGAGTGGTTCGGTAAAAACACTTTCATCTACAGATTATTCATGTTGCCGACCGAAAGAATTACAATCTATGTCTCCAAATTGTCTGCAATCATGCTTTTTGTATTTGGCTTAATAGCATTACAAATCATCTTAATACCAATTGAAATGTTTATTTTTAACAGAATTGTACCATCAGATTTTAGAACATCCTATCCACTTTTTGATTTCTATAGTGTAGAGATATGGAGATGGTTGTATCCTAACAGCGTTATCGAATTTATGATCATGTATGGAATGGGGTTAATCTTAGTTGTAATATTATTCAACGCAATATTATTTGAACGAAGTTATGGGCTAAAGGGCATTTTCGCTGCAATTGTTTATGGAGTGCTTTCGTTTGGAGTCCTTTTTGCACCAATCATAGTATCACGTATTGTCACAGGTTATTTTTACCCACTTGAAATCTTGTTAATGGAACTAGTAACAAGCATCATCGTATTAGGCAGTGCCTTTTGGATAGCGAACCAGCTACTAAAGTATAAAATCCGGGTCTAACAGGGAGGAAAAAATGAAAAAATATTGGAAAATGGTAGTAATTTTTTTCGTGATTGTCATAACAGTGGGTGTATATTATATGCAGTTAGCAGTCGCTTCTAAAAACGACGTTTCCTTTAAAATTGAAACGATTAGCGGAGATAAAGAAGAAATCGAAAATCTAATGTTCCAAGCTAATTATCAGAGTGGTGATAGTGATCGACGGTTATACATCACAAAAGATGGTTCTACACCTCAAATAAGACACTCAATTATTGCAAAGTTAAAAGATCCATTTCAGACGTTGATGTTTCAAAATTATATTGAAGAACATCGGAATTTTATGCGAGGTAAAGTATTATTCCCAAGTAATTTTTCAGAAAATGAAACACATATAATTTACGCAGCACCGCCAAATAATGGTCAGAAAGTAATACAGGGAAATCTATTAACACTCAAAATCGATTTACTCGATAAAAAGAAAAATGACAGTTTATCATTTGAAGTCAGTACGACAGCCCAAGCAAGCTATAATTTTATAGTTGTAAATAATATCTATAAAGAAAATGGAGAGATCAAGATTTTAGCAACGGGCGCTCCGATTAATGGCGGTGAGGAGTTACTTTTATATTCAGTCGATATAAACAATAAGAAATTATTATCTGTCTCCATTCTTGCAAAGGAAGAATCCGATAAGGAAATTAAATCTAGTCTTAGTATATTTAAAGATAATAGTAAATATCAAAATGATTATTTTGTCTATATGATAGAAAAATATAAAGATCAATACGAAGATGGTGGACGAAATACTATTTCTAGACAAATTTCTCTTTATAATAATAAAAATAGTGCACAAGAAGAGTTGACGATCCCTGAAGAAATGACGCCGGATTTGTACAGGTTAATGCTTCGCGAAGGTGATATATTTATTCCTCTTTATTCGTCTGATGGTTTACAGTTGACTCGATATAATATAGAAAAGAAACAATGGGAAAAGCCTTTACATTTTAATCTTGTAAGCCCGGTTAATGATGAGAGGGAGCCTTTTCTCCAGATTGCCAATGGTAAAGTCTATTTAGCCGAAAGTGTTTCTAATGAACATTTGTTCTTTATCTATGATTTATATACAGGTGAATCATTATATGAAGGTAAAATTATAAAAGAAAACGGAGAAAATACAGATTATACATTGCATTTTGAACTATTAAATGAAATTAATTACTAATTTTGTTTAGCTATTCACAGGTATGATGTCACTTTAAGATCATACCTGTAAATGTTTAAAAGATTACAAGACGGCTACCAATCGTTTTGAGATATAAATAGAGATAGAAAAGAGAAGAGATAATTAAATGAAATTTCATTTATTGGGCGAAGAAAATGAACGGGTAGAATTCCGGTAATCGGAAAACCATAAGATAGAAGGATTTCAACTTAAGCCAAAATTTTTGATAAACAGGTTGAAGTCTCTTATGTGGAACATGAAACCAAATGTCTGCTTGGCCGTAAATAAATTATGCAGTCCTTTGAAAGTGATACATATATTTCTAATGAGGAGGTTTTCCAATGAAACAATTTAAAGCAATAACAGAATGCCCGAAATGTGGAGGAGTAGAATTAGGGAAGGGCAAACATCATGGATATGCCGTGATGCATCCAACAAATAAGATGAGCTTTGGTTCTGAAGTTGAATATATTCTTTGTACTGACTGTGGGTACATAATTGAAAGCTATGTAAAAAAGCCAGAAAAATTTAAGGGGACACTTTAGGTTCTTTTAAACGTTAAAAAAGATTTGGAATACTGCACTTTTGATTAATTCTATAATAGAAGGTGTTTGACGTACAAAAAAGGCAGCGATTAACAGCGCTCCAGAGATATGTACGTCTTTTTTCGGTGTAGTTAGCTTTTAAAGGATTAAATAACGATTTTGTCGAATTATAAATAGAGAATATATGGAATTTTAAGGGGGAAGCTTTGTGACGAAGATTGCAATTATTTCAGATATTCATGGGAATAAAACGGCATTGGAAGCAGTATTAGAAGACATTCGATTAAGAGAGATTGAAAGAATTTTTTGTTTAGGAGATTTAATTGGGAAAGGACCACAAGGATCTGCATGTATTGAACTTATCCAAAAGAACTGCGAGCGAGTTGTTCGAGGCAACTGGGATGTGTTCATCCAAACACCTACGGATAATAAGTTTATCCAATGGTACAAAGATCGATTAACAGAAAAAGATTATGCGTATTTAAATTCGTTACCCTTTCATATTGATCTTGAATTAAACGGACAATTAATCAGGTTTTTCCATGCATCGCCAAGAAGTGAATTTGAACGTATTTTGGATAGTCATCCAATTGAAAAGCGTCTATCTATGTTTGAGAATAGTGAAATAACCAATTCAATCCATTACGATAAACTGCCAGATATCGTATTCTACGGCGATATTCATACAACTTTTTTACATACATATAGAAAGGGGATTTTGTGTAACGTTGGCAGCGTCGGAAATTCACTTGACTTAACGTCAGCATCATACGCCATTCTAGATGGAACACAATCAAATAACGCCATTCAGTTTATTAGGGTAGATTATGATAGAGAGGCTGAACTTAAGATGGCAGAAGAGTTGGGCTTACCACAATTAGATAAATATTATGATGAAATTATGTTAGGGAAATATCGGGGTGCATAACGTCGGTTCATTCAAACTTATCAGTCCTATTCTAAAAATGATGGTAATCATTTTTGCTATCGCTCTATTTTACAAAAGTGAAATTAATTTCGAATTTGTTGAATAATCGCTTCTACTTCATTTAAAAGCTAAAGGAAGGTTGGTCTTATTTGTTAAAGATCAACCTTTTCTAGTTCAGGCATTCGTATAAATGAAAATGATAAAAAGAAAAATAGATTGTATATGGAAATACAGATGCTTAGATGGGGAAAATAATGGAATATTATTTTTAACGAATAGGAATCATGCAAAGGCTATGGCTAACATACTAGAAAAAAGTGTATAGTAGATAAAAGGATTGTTAAAAAATTTAAAATTGAGGTTACTTTATGAATAATTATTTATCGCTAAAAGACCATGTTTATAATTATATCGTAGATCAAATTAATAACGGTAATCTGATTGCTGGAAAAAAGGTGAATGAAAGTGCTATTAGCGAAAGCCTAAATGTCAGCAGGACACCAGTCAGAGAGGCATTAATACAACTTTCTTCCGAAGGGTTACTAGAAAATGTGCCAAGAAAAGGTTTTGTTATTAAAAACCTTACGACGGAAGAAGCCAAAGAAACGTATTTTATTATCGGGGCATTGGATGGCTTGGCTGCTGCTTTAGCTGCACCTTTTTTAACCGAGAAACATATGAATGAGATGGAGTTTTATATTCAAAGTATCGATTTAGCCATTAATACTGGCAATTTTTCGATGTATCATAAAATGCAGGAAGCTTTTCATGGCGTATATTTATCGGTTTGTCCTAATAAAAGTCTTGTAAACTTGCTATTACAATTAGAAAAGAAATTTTTAAAAAATTTCCATCATGCAGATGAGCCAGAAATTACAAAAAAACGACTTTCTCAAACAAACAACGAACATCGAAAAATGGTCGAGCTATTTAAAAAAGGTGAAATAGCTGAATTAGAGAGATACATGAAAGAAGTACATTGGAATATTGATAAAGCAGAGCTTATACCGCTTTAGGTACTAAATTGCTCGCTTATACACGAAAAGTAATTCTGTTTTTAAATAAACAGAATTATTTTTTTGTTGAAAAAATTTAAATATAATATACAATATACAATATACAGAAGGTTAAAACGATTTATTTTACCCTTGAAATATTTGATAGATAAAGAGATGAGGGTGGAAATATCAAAAATTAGCTTTTGAGGAGGATACACATAGTGAACAGTAAAAATTTTGATTTAGCCAAACAATTGCGTCACGAATTACATCAGCATCCAGAACTTTCAAATGAAGAAGTATGGACAAAACAGCATTTAATTGAGTTTTTGAAAACGTATACAAAGCTAGTGATTGTAGATAAAGGAAATTGGTTTTATGCCATTTATCATGCAGAATCGGCTAAGCAAAATATTGCTTTCCGTGCTGATTATGATGCACTACCGATGGATGAAGTGATTGATCTGCCATGGGCTTCTCAATTTCCAGGAAAAGCACACAAATGCGGTCATGATGGACATGCAGCGACACTAGCGGGATTTGCACTTGAAGTCGATCAACTAGGTGCTGACAAAAATATCTTTTTCCTTTTCCAGCCAGCTGAAGAAACAGGAGATGGGGCAATTCAATGTGTTGATTTCATTAAGGAGCATAATATCGATGAAATTTTCGCCTACCATAACATGAGTGGACTTCCTTACAAAACTGTTGGAATTATTGATGGTACTGCTTTATGTGCATCAAAAGGAATGACCATTCATATGAAAGGTTCACCTACACATGCTAGCCAGCCAGAAAAGGGCATCAATCCAGCGTTTGCCATTGCAAATATTGTGAATGAAATTCCTAAATTTATTTCCCCTGAACTAAATAGAGGACTTGTTCTTTGTACTGTAGTACAAATCGATGTAGGTGAACACGCTTTTGGAATTGCAGCATCGACAGGTGATCTTCGTTTAACAATACGTGCCCTTTATGAAGAAGAGCTAATTAAACTACAAGAAAACCTTGAAAATTTTGCAAAACAACAAGCACAACAATACGGGCTACAGGTAAGTTTTGATTATAATGATGAATTCCCAGAAACGTTCAACCACAAAGATAGTGCAGATAAAATACGTGCCGTTGCGAAATCTGAGGGGATGGCATTACTTGAACTAGAGGAAGCTTTCCGCGGTTCCGAAGATTTTGGCCATTTTACAAAGCTAACAAAGGGTGCTTATTGCTTCATCGGAAATGGAGAAGATTATCCACATGTTCATACACATGAGTATGATTTCCGTGATGAATTGATTGAATCAGGTGTGAATCTATTTAAAGCATTAATTAAATAAACGAGTAAAAGGGGTTTGGAGGATTTTTCATGTCAACAAAGGAAAAACAAAAGGGCATTAATTTCCCACATGTTTACATAATGTTTATGCTCGTTATGCTACTAGTTGTATTACTATCGTGGATTGTTCCGAGTGGGGAGTATGAACGGATAGTAAATCCAGAAACGGGTATTACCGAACTAAATACCGACAATTTTTCGTATGTGGAGCAAGCAAAGCCGATAGGATTTATGGATTTTTTCACTGCTTTACATAACGGAGTTGTGCAATCAGCAGATATTATTGTGATGTTGCTGTTTGCAAGTGGAGCGCTATTTATACTTGAAAAGTCTGGTGCAATAGCAGCAGGTATCCATAAATTATTAAGCGTCGCAGCAGGAAAAGAAAAATTAATTATTATCTCATTGCTCGTATTGTTCTCCGTATTAGGTACAATTGGATTCGGAGAAGGGGGTATTCCGTTCATTCCGCTTGCAATGGCAGTCGTAATGGGATTGGGATATGACCGCATCACAGCTTTCGCTATCCCAACAGTAGGTTTAGCTATTGGTTTTACCGCAGGGGTTGTTAATTTCTATACGACTGGTGTAAGTCAAACGATTGTTGGTTTACCTATCTATTCTGGACTAGCATTCCGTATCGTTGCATTAATTGTTTTTATTATTATTTCAATGATTTACATTTTGCGCTATGCAAATAAAACGAAGGCAGATCCAAGTAAAAGTATTGTTGCTGTTGAATATTTAGAGGAAATTGAAAATACAAAAACAGCTGAGTATGAAGAAGAAGAATTTACTATGTCAAGAAAGTTGGCATTACTAGGTTTAGTTGTCGTGTTAGTTGGTAGCGCATTTGGGGCTATCAAGCTAGGATGGGGGATGCCTGAACTTTCTGCTGTCTATGCAATTTATGCTGTTTTACTAGTCATTATTTTAAAACTTAAACCAAGTGATGCTGCTGAAACATTTGGCGTTGGGGCAGCGAGACTTTTACCTACAGGACTTGCAATCGGGTTTGCTCGTTCGGTAATGATTTTGATGACGCAAGCACAAATCATTGATACAGCGGTACATTCATTATCAAATATATTAAACAATACGGGAACGATTATTACATTATTAGTATTATTTATCGTTGTTATTTTCTTTAACTTCTTCGTTGTTTCGGGAAGTGGAAAGGCAATAATTTTAATGCCGATTATGGGGCCATTAGGAAAAATATTAGGCATTAACCAACAAGTAATGGTTGTAGTGTATCAATTCGGTGATGGCTTTACGAATTATTTATGGCCAACTTCTGGTGGGCTTATGGCAGCGCTTGGTATGTCAAATGTCAGCTATTCTGCTTGGGTTAAATTTTCAATGAAACTATTCCTTATCCTACATTTCGCGGCATTTGTTTTAATATTAATTGCACATTATATGGGGTTAGGACCATTTTAATCTATTAGTTCATTCAACACTTTGAAGTTCTACTCTTACTATTAAACATAAAGGGGATTACGACACGATGAATATTTTGGAACATTCTAAGAAATATGAAGAACAAATTATAAAAGATCGTCGCTATTTACATCAATATCCGGAAATTGGCTTTGAACTGCCAAATACACAAAAGTATATCCAACAACGCCTTGATGAAATGGGCATTGCCCATAAGCAATGTGGAGTGGTGCCACCTGAAATTAAAGAAAAATATGAAATAGCAGGGTTTGGTTCACAAGATCAATGTACAGGTGTAGTTGCAACAATTGGACAGGGGACACCTTGTATTCTTCTGCGTGCTGATATGGATGCATTGCCAATTCAAGAAGAAGTTGATTGTGAATTTATATCCAAAAATCCTGGTGTGATGCATGCTTGTGGTCACGATTCACATGTAGCAATGCTGTTAGGCGCTGCGCAAATTTTGAAGGACCATGAAGCGGAGTTACAAGGAACGGTTAAACTATTGTTCCAACCTGGGGAAGAGTGGGGGTATGGCTCTAAGCTAATGATTGATGATGGTTTGCTACAAAATCCAAAAGTGGATGCGGCATTTGGAATTCACATTATGCCAGATCAACAAGCAGGCACATTATCTGTCCATAAAGGAACATTAACACAAGCAATGGATACGTATATCGTCAATATTCAAGGGAATGGTGGACATAGCTCACAGCCCCATAAAACGATAGATTCCAATATGATTATGAATCAACTGTATACAAGTTTAAACCTATTAATGACACGGGAAGCAGATCCAAATCATAGTGTAACATTTTCAGTAGGTGCGATGGCTGGTGGTACTGCGACAAATATTATACCAGACAAAGCGGTATTACAAGGAAATATGAGAAGCTATGATCAACAAACACGTGACCATTTATGTAAACGCATCCCAGAGATGATAGACCATACTGTAAAAGCATGGCGTGGAGAATATCAGACAATTGAATTCCATACGCCAACAACATATAACAATCCAGCATTTATTGATGCGATAACGCCATTTTTAGAAAATATAGTAGGGGCCGAAAATATAGTAGATAATGGATACCTTGGAGGTTCAGAAGACTTTTCTTACATTTCGCAAGAAGTACCTTCTGCATTTGTTGTGCTAGGAACAGGAAAAGAAGGCGAAGCACCTGTGCACAACCCTCGTATGCGTCAAAATGAGGATGTATTTAAATATGGTGCTGCATTACATGCAAATGTGGCAATGGAATGGTTAAAACAACAGCATAAATAAAAATTTACTCTAAAAACAGTTCAGCCAGAGTTTTCTGGGTGGGCTGTTTTTGAATTCTAGTATAATATTCTAATAATTCAATTAAGATATTGACAACAATGCGCCGTTTTGATATTCTTTAACACGTTAGTAGTTTAGCAAGAGAAAGCAAAACTATTATTTCTAATAATTAATATAAAATGTTAGGGGATATTAGATAATGAAGCGCATTTTCACAATACTATGCATGCTTACAGCGGTACTAGCTTTAGCAGCTTGCGGTACTTCTGGAGAAAAATCGAGTTCAACAGCTGGCTCGAAGGAATCAGATAAATCAACAGAAAAAGTAATAATCGGAATTGATGATAAGTTTGCACCTTTAGGATTCCGTGATGATAAAAACGAAATCGTTGGCTTTGATATTGACTTAGCACGTGCTGCTGCTGAACATATGGGAGTGGAAGCTGAATTCCAACCAATCGATTGGAAAACGAAAGAGGCTGAGTTAATTAGTGGCCGCATTGATTTAATTTGGAATGGTTATACAATTACAGACGAGCGTAAAGAAAAGGTATTATTCACAAAGCCTTATTTAGAAAATGCACAAGCAGTAATGACAATTAAAAAATCTTCTATTAACGCTCTAAGCGATTTAGTAGGAAAAGAAGTTGGACTTCAAGCACAGTCTTCTGCTGCAGAGGCGCTGAATGCAAACCCAATTCACAAAGAAGTGAAAAACGTCACAGAGTTTGCGGATAATGTGTTAGCCTTAACAGATTTAAAAACAGGCCGTTTAGATGCAGTCATTATTGATGCAGTGGTAGCAGAATACTACATGACGCAAGAACCTGACACATTCAAACTATTAGATGAATCATTAGCACCTGAGCAATATGGAATTGGTGTCAAACCAGGAAACGAAGCATTATTAGAAAAGCTACAAGCCGCTTTAGATAAAATGAATGAAGATGGTACAGCAGCAGAAATTTCTACAAAATGGTTTGGTGAAGATAAGGTGTTGAAATAGGTAAATATCGCATGTACTTACGAGCTAAATTCCGACTTATGCCTACTGGTCGTAATTAAGCTATTCGTACAAGATAATTGAATGTCATTAGTCGGTAAGAGTTTCCTCGTGAAACTCTTATACTTTTTGGAGGGAAATAGTTATGGCGGATTACTGGCAAACAATGATTTTGCCGATGCTTGATGGCGCAAAAATGACGGTGCTGCTGTTCATTATAGCCATACTTGTATCGATTCCACTTGGATTCTTACTTACATTAGCGGTAAAAAGTCGTATCAAACCATTGTCTTGGTTTGCTCAAACGTATATATACATCATGCGTGGTACACCGCTGTTACTACAATTGCTATTAATTTGTTTCGGTTTACCAATGGTACCTGTGATTGGAGAATATATGGTCCTGGATCGCTTTGTTGCCGCATGTCTTGGCTTTATTTTAAATTACGCTGCCTATTTTGCAGAAATATTCCGAGGTGGCTTATTGGCAATCGACAAAGGGCAATACGAAGCGGCACAAGTACTAGGCTTGTCAAAATGGCAAACAACGACACGCATTATTTTGCCACAAATGTTTCGTGTAGCGTTACCTGCATTATCGAATGAATCGGTTACATTAATTAAAGACACGGCACTTCTTTACGCGGTAGCTGTACCAGAATTGTTGCATTTTGCACAAACAGCTGTAAATCGTGACTTTACGATTGTGCCATTCTTTATTGCTGGCGCTATTTATTTAGTGATGACGCTTGTCTTAACGGTATTCTTTAAGTGGTTAGAAAAACGTTTTAAATTTGAATAGAGGTGACACGAATGGCACTGCTTGAAGTATCGAATTTGAAGAAATCCTTTGGCGAGTTAGAGGTGCTAAAGACGATCACATTTAATATAGAAAAAAACGATGTCGTAGCTGTTATTGGTCCTTCGGGATCTGGTAAAAGTACCATGCTTCGAAGCTTAATTCATTTAGAAGAAATCAATGGGGGAAGCATTTCTGTCGATGGTGACTATTTAGTCAAAGACGGTGCATATGCCAAGCAACAGGATATTAAAAAAATTACGGCAAAAATGGGTATGGTATTTCAGCATTTTAACCTATTCCCACATTTAACAGTACAGCAAAATCTTGAAATAGCACCAGGCTTACTAAAAACAGAGTCATCAGATGCTATTGCACGTCGCTGTCAAGATTTACTGCAAAAAATCGGGCTTGCGGACAAAGCGAATGCGTACCCAGCGAATTTATCTGGTGGGCAAAAACAACGAGTTGCCATAGCGCGAGCACTCATGATGAATCCACAAATACTATTATTTGATGAGCCAACTTCCGCACTCGATCCAGAACTGACAGGTGAAGTATTAAAGGTAATGAAGGATTTAGCAGAAGATCATATGACAATGATCGTTGTAACGCACGAAATGGGCTTTGCACGCGAAGTCGCAAACAAGGTTGTCTTTATGGATGGCGGCGACATTATCGAGGCAAACCATCCAGAAGCTTTCTTCACTAATCCACAGCATGAGCGGACAAAAGCATTTTTACAAAGGAATTTGAAATAATTTAGAAGCTATCTCATTTGAGATGGCTTTTCTTATAGATATCAATACTAGCGTTGATTTCCGCTACAGGTGGACGCTTTCCGCGGGCACACCGTAAGCCACAACCCTCGCTACGCGCGGATTGTTGCGTCTTACGTATTGTGCGTTCCCGCAGGAGTCGCCACCTTTCGCTCCAATCAACTCTGATAAACGTTAAGCTTCAAAAGAATACAAAAATAGAAGGCATCGAGTTACTTCACGATGTCTTTTCTTATAGAGATAAATACTGCCGTTGATTTCCGCTACGGGCGAGGCTTTCCGCGGGCACACCGTAAGCCACAACCCTCGCTACGCGCGGATTGTTGCGTCTTACGTTCTGTGCGTTCCCGCAGGAGTCGCCACCTTTCGCTCCAATCAACTATGATAAACGTTAAGCTTTAAAAAAATACAAAAATAGAAGGCATCGAGTTACTTCACGATGTCTTTTCTTATAGAGATCAATACTGCCGTTGATTTCCGCTACAGGTGGACGCTTTCCGCGGGCACACCGTAAGCCACAACCCTCGCTACGCGCGGATTGTTGTGTCTTACGTATTATGCGTTCCCGCAGGAGTCGCCACCTTTCGCTCCAATCAACTCTGATAAACGTTAAGCTTTAAAAAAATACAAAAATAGAAGGCATCGAGTTACTTCACGATGGCTTTTTTTATAGCGATACATACTGCCGTTGATTTCCGCTACAGGTTGACGCTTTCCGCGGGCACATATTAACACTAGGATGACCCTTCTAGAATCGCCACGAAAACCTTAAGAAACGCCACTAAACTAATAGCAATCGCCATTACATAAAATTTGCAAGAAAATCTACATAAAATTATTGACACTTTTTATAGTGAGAATTTAGAATAATGTTAAAAAAATCTTCTCTTGATAAACTTCAATTGTCTTGTAGAGAACTAAAAGGATTTATATACATAAATCTATTTTAATTTTCCAACATGACCATCCCTTAACTTCGAAAAAGCCTTTAGAATAACTCTCTTTACAGTGAGAGAGCCCATCCATGTTGGAATTAATTTTAACAACTACATAGTAAGGTGGTGAACGCTATCAATAAAAAAATGGGAGTCTTTTTGTCACTGATTATTTTCTTCCTTTGTAATGTTGCCTTCGGACAATTGGTAATTAAAAGTGATAACCAATATATAAAAGTAGCTGTACTGGATAGTGGTATTAATAAAGAGTTGGATTTCTTTCAAGGCGTCGTATTTGAAGAAGTCAATCTCATTCATCCTGGTGAAAAGATTGTTGATGATTTTAATCATGGTACGCCAGTCGCGGGAATTATTATAGGGGAAGGTGATGCTCCAATTGGTAGAAAGTTAAAAATATATGATATTAAATTGTTAGATGAAAAGGGCAATGGTTCAATTGAGGATTTAATAGAAGCTATTAAATGGTGTATGGATAAAAAGGTAGATTTTATGAATATTAGTTTTGGCTTTCAAACGCAAAATGCTGAACTAGAATCTATTATTGAAAAAGCAATAGAGCAAGGGATTACCATTGTCGCCGCCGCTGGCAATACATATGGTTTAGCAACCGACTACCCAGCAAAATTGGATGGTGTACTGTCCATCGGTTCAATGAATGAAAAAAATAAACGATCATCTTTTTCAGCTATTGGAAAAATTGATTATGTTTTTAAGGGGGAAGATGTACAAAGTATTAATAATAATGGTCAAGCATCTGTCTTTACAGGAACCTCTTTTGCAGCTGCTTATGCAACACATCTATTCATTCAGTTGAAAGAGACATATAAAGAAGTTGAGACAAAAGATTTTAACTCATTTATACAACAATATACTGTGACAAAAGATTTTTGGAATGAAGCTGAATATGGCAAAGGTACAATATTTATACAATAATAAAGGGGAAATGAAACGATGAAATGGAAAAAACACTTCATATCTATTATTATTGCAGGGTTGCTATTTGCAAATATTGGGCCCAATTTGATTGCTGCACAGGAATATGATGTAGTGTCTGATGAGCCTATTGTGATGGTTTCTATAGATAATTTACATGACGTTAATCCAGAAGAATACCAACAAGAACTATACGATGAATTAAATAAAAATCTTGTTTATTCAGACGATAGCACGATAAATATTCGGAATATTGAAATATATAATAGTGAATTACTTGTCCAAATAACTTTTGAGTCTGAGACTTTGAAAGCGGATTTAGACATCAAGTTTAATAGTGAAAGCGAAGAAATATTCATCGATAGTGTTATCGAAGAAAACGGCATTGTAGAGCAAAACCATTATCGTGTGACGATGCAACAACTAGAAGATGACCATTACAGTACAATCTTTACGGATTTAGAAACGTATGAAACGTATGAAGCCAATCCTGCAAGGTTAGAGGCATCGATAATACATGCCATTGTATACAGAATCGGTAGTGCGATTATTCATTATACAGTAACAAAAATCGGGACTAAGAAAATCCTGCAAATTGGCAAACGCTCATTTTACAGCAAGTCAAAAGATGCAGCGAAAAAAGCTGTAGCCAACTTTACAGATATCACGTTGGATGTAGGCGGTGGTAAAAAGGTTTATTTTACGAAAGCTAAAATGAGACACATTCTAGAAAGACATCATCCGAATTATTGGACTGGAAATGAGAAAAAGACATTTTTTGATCCAGATTTATCGGTTAATGATATTAAAAATATTGTCACAACAGTAATTAATAATAATAAATCTGCTATATCTAGACAGTTATATAAACAGCAAAAGATAAGTGTTCGATCCAAAGTAAACGGAATTGAATACGAAGTTAATTTCAATGGACATGGGCATGTTAGTACAGCATACCCTGTTGGAAAATAAAAGAAAGTGAAGTGTTTAGTATGGAAAATCTAAAAATTGAAACATTTATAGGAGAAGAAGATATAAATGCTTTTCCAGATTTAGTGATTGAAAGTTTTCATATTTCTAATCCATTAGCAGTTGAAAAGGCGCAGACTATTTTAGAAGAAAATGAGGGTGACTACTTATGTGGCTTTGTTTCTTTGATTTATAATGATGTAGTGATTTTTGGAGAAGAGCAAATAACGGAAAGTTTATTAGATACGTGGTTGGATTTAATTTATATTTTTAATACACATTATGATGGAAGCAGTCACAGGATTGTTTTTTTAGATAATCATCCCTATATCGAAACTACAATTCAAGAAATTGATCAGTCCTATGAAATACATCTGGATCGTAACCAATGCTTTCTAGTGCCTATCGAGCCATTTCGAAATGAAGTGAAGCGAAAATTCTTCGAATTTATGGAGTTTTGTCAAAATGAAAAACTACAGTTTTCTGAAGATAGTTCTTATCGTGTAATATTAGAAACATACAAAGAATTAATTCAAAATGAAAATTGCTTGTTTTAAATTGAGCAGTCCCCACAATGTATTTTTTCTTGGATTACTCATAAGTGTGAGGTGTCGTATGAATAAAATAAAAATCGAAACATTTATAGGTGAAGAAGATATAACTGCCCCAGTTTATAAAATTGAAAGTTTTCCAATTACCAATCCATTAGCTGTGGAAAAGGCACAGAAGATTTTAGAAGAAAACGAAGGTGATTACTTATGTGGCTTTGTAAGCTTGATTTATAATAATGTGGTGATTTTTGGAGAAGAGCAAATAACGGAAAGTTTATTAGAAACGTGGAGTGATTTAATTTATATTTTTAATAAATACTATGACGGAAGAAATCATGGAATTGTTTTTTTAGATAATGCTTTCTATAATGATACGGTAATTCAAGAAGTTGGTGAGTTTTATGAAATACAACTAGATTGTCACCAACGCTTTCTAGTTCCTATCGAACTTTTCAAAAATGAAGTGAAAAAGGAATTTTTTAAATTTGTGGAATTTTGTAAAAATGAAAAACTACAGTTTTCCGAGGAGAGTTCTTATCGTGGACTTTTAGAGACGTATGATGAACTACTTCAACTTGAAGATAGAAAAATTTAGACGGCAACATTATAACAGGAGACTGCTTGATAAAATCAAGCAGTACCCACATTATATTTTTCTTGGAATACCATAAATGTGAGGTGTCGGATGAACAATCTTAGGATTGAAACATTTATTGTTCAAGAAGATTTAAATGCTTTTCCAGAATGTAAAATCGAAAGCTATTCTATTCATAATCCATTAGCTGTTGATATAGCAAAGGGTATTTTGGAAGAAAATGAAGGTGATTACTTATATGGGTTTATAAGCTTAATATATAATGATTCGGTTATTTTTGGCGAAGAGCAATTAACAGATAATTTATTAGATACTTGGAGTGATTTAGTTTACATTTTAGATCATAGATATGATGGTAGTGCTGAAAGTATCATTTTTTTGGATAATGCAACTTATGAAGATGCCGTTATTGAAATAATTGATCAACATTATCAAATTCACCTTGATAGTTCCCAGAGCTTCCAATTGCCTATAGAGCCATTAAAAAATGAGGTGAAAAAAGGTTTTATTGAATTTATGGACTTTTGTAAAAATGGCAACTTTATATTCTCGGAGGAAAGTTTATATAAAAGTCATTTAGAAACATATCACGAATTACTCTATGATAAAGGTAAATGAAACTTTGGGGATAAGGAACTGCTTATTTCCAAAGAGCAGTTCCTATAATATAAGGTTTTGAACATGAGACTCATTTTCAAAAAAGTGTGGTGCTTTGTATGAATAAACTAAAAATCGAAACATTTATAGGGGAAGAAGATATTCACGCTCCTGTTTACCAAATTGAAAGTTTCCCGATTACCAATCCTTTAGCTGTGGAAAAGGCACAGAAGATTTTAGAAGAAAATGAAGGTGATTACTTATGTGGCTTTGTGAGTTTGATTTATAATGAAGTGGTTATTTTTGGTGAAGAGCAAATAACGGAAAGTTTATTAGAAACGTGGAGTGATTTAATTTATATTTTTAATAAATACTATGATGGAAGAAATCATGGAATTGTTTTTTTAGATAATGCTTTCTATAATGATACGGTAATTCAAGAAGTTGGTGAGTTTTATGAAATACAACTAGATTGTCACCAACGCTTTCTAGTTCCTATCGAACTTTTTAAAAATGAAGTGAAAAAGGAATTTTTTAAATTCGTGGAATTTTGTAAAAATGAAAAATTAGAGTTTTCGGAGGAGATTTCTTATCGAGGACTATTAGAAACATACGAAGAATTAATTCAAGAAGAAGAGGAGAAAAATTAGCTGTCCAAAATTTAAAAGGTAGAAGGGAGACTACTTGTCTACGAGTAGTCCCCACGATGTTTTTTGGATTACTCATAAGTGTGAGGTGTCGTATGAATAAACTAAAAATCGAAACATTTATAGGGGAAGAAGATTTAATGGCTCTTGTTAATAAAATCGAAAGTTATCCTATTACCAATCCTTTAGCTGTGGAAAAGGCACAAAAGATATTAGAAGAAAACGAAGGTGATTACTTATGTGGTTTTATAAGCTTGATTTATAATAATGTGGTGATTTTCGGTGAAGAGCAAATAACGGAAAGTTTATTAGATACGTGGAGTAGTTTAAGTAATATTTTAGATAGTAGATATGATGGGAGCAAAGAGGAGATAAATTTTTTGGATAATTATCCCTATTATTATACTACAATTCAAGAAATTGATCAATTTTATGAAATTCAACTTGATAGTTCTCAGCGCTATCTGTTGCCTAAAGAGCCATTCAAAAAAGAAGTGAAGAAAGAATTTTTAAAATTTGTGGAGTTTTGTAAAAATGAAAAACTAGAGTTTTCCGAAGATAGTTCTTATCGTGGTCTTTTAGACACTTATGAAAAATTACTTCGACTTGAAGATAGGTAAATTTAGACGGCAAAATTATATAGAGGAGACTGCTTGATAAATTCAAGCAGTCCCCACATTGTATTTCTCTTGGAATACTCATAAATGTGAGGTGTCGTATGAACAATCTTAAGATTGAAACATTTATTGGTCGACAATATGATAGCTCTTTTCCAGAAGGAATAACTGAGGCAGTTTCTATTACGAATCTTTTAGCTTTTGAAAAGGCTCAAAGGATTTTGGAAGAAAATGAAGGGAATTACTTATGTGGGTTTGTAAGCTTAATATATAATGATGTAGTTATTTTTGGAGAAGAGCAATTAACGGAAAATTTATTGGATACGTGGAGTGATTTAGTTTATATTTTGGACCACAGATATGATGGTAGTATTCATAATATCATCTTTTTGGACAATGCAACTTATGATGCTGAAATTGAAATAATTGATCAACATTATCAAATTCACCTTGATAGTTCCCATAGCTTCCAATTGCCTATAGAGCCATTAAAAAATGAGGTGAAAAAAGGTTTTATTGAATTTATGGACTTTTGTAAAAATGGCAACTTTATATTCTCGGAGGAAAGTTTATATAAAAGTCATTTAAAAACATATAACGAATTACTCTATGATAAAGATAAATGAAACTAGTGGATGTGGGACTGCTTATTTCCAATGAGCAGTTCCCGTAATTTAAGGTTTTTAACAAAAGATTCATTTTCAAAGAAGTGTGGTGCTTTGTATGAATAAACTAAAGATCGAAACGTTTATAGGGGAAGAAGATATATATGCTCCTGTTTATAAAATTGAAAGCTACCCGATTACCAATCCTTTAGCGGTAGAAAAAGCACAGACGATTTTAGAAGAAAACGAAGGTGATTATTTATGTGGCTTTGTCAGCTTAATTTATAATGATGTGGTGATTTTTGGGGAAGAGCAATTAACTGAAGATTTATTAGATACGTGGTGTGATTTAATCTATATTTTTGATAGTCATTATGATGGAAGACTCCATAGGATTGTTTTTTAGACAATTATCCTTATTTCGATACTACCATTCAAGAAAATGGTCATTTTTATGAAATTCAATTGGATAAATACCAGAGTTTTCTAGTTCCTATAGAGTTATTTAAAAGAGAGGTGAAGAAGGAGTATAGAGGGCTTTTAGAAACGTACAATGAGTTAAAATTAAGCGAACAGGGGACTGCTTAAGCAGTCCCACTATTATTTTAATTTTTTTCCTTAATAATTGCCTTACGCGCTAATGCATCTGCTGCTTTATTTTGCCCATCTGGAATCCATTTGATGAAAAATAAATCAAAATTGCTTGCCAGTTTTAACGCTTGCTCAAGAAAAGGTTTAAACTCTTCGTTTTTTACATATTCTTTTTCTATAGATGCCACGACAACCTTTGAATCGGAGCGGACGGAGACAATACTTGTACCAAGCTTTTGTGCTTCCTCTAGACCGCGTACTAACGCGGTGAATTCTGCAATATGATTATTTGTCTGACCGATATACTCACTAATTTGAACGTGATGACCTTCTCCTTTAATAAAAATGCCAATGCCGCTAGGACCTGGATTACCTGCACTTGCCGCATCTATATAGACCTCTAACATGAAAATCCCTACTTTGTGATTAGACTTCCATTTTATTTTACCGCAATCGTGCTGTTTGACAACCTTCAAATTATCAAACAATTTTTGTTAAATAAGGATGAACAAAATAGTTGCTTGAACACAACGTTCGCTTCATAATAGAAAGACATGAAATTTGGACGTGAAAGGGGCGAATGTTCTTAATGGATAAAGTGACGGTTATGAAAGATATTGATGAACTACATGATATGTACTGTGCTGATTGCTTAGTCATTAAGCAACTACGCAAAGAACGGGGCAAACCAGAAGCCCATCGTTTTTGTATTGAGGAATGTACAGTAGGGGAGCGACTACAATTTCTTGGTGAAGAGCTAATGAAAGTTTATAGCAAATAGGAGCCAAAGATATGGAGTCTCTCACCAAAATACTTAAAAAGAAATATTTATGCACGTAATTAATCATATTTCCTTTCTTGCTTGCATAAATAACAATATGTTCGGAAATAATAATATTGGTTGGTTACCATAGAAAAAGCTACCTTGTGTTCTGCTATGCAGATAACATACGTAGCTTTTTTCTATTTATAAGCATGTGGTGTTTTAGAAACAAGAGCAAAGGTGGCGAATGTCAAATCGCTGATAGAAGTCTATGAATCGCCGATAGATGCCCATGAATCGACGGTAAACAAGCAGAAATCGCCGATAGAACTAAGTAAATCGCCGATAAAGCTCGGAAACGCAGCAAGCGGTAGCATTAAAAAAGCAAAAAGTGTTAGATTGACTGCGATCAATCTAACACTTTTTCTTTTTTTATTTAGTTGCAGCGTATTGGCTTAAATCTTGATAGTATTTTGTTAAAGAGGATGGCGAGATATCAAAAGTCGCTGCAATTTCTTTAACGGTTAAAGAAAGCGATTCAAATAGCTCTTTTTCTTGACCGTAGCGAATGGCACCTGCTGCGATTGCCGATTCTTTACGTGCAGATGGTTGTCCTTCGATTAAGTAATCCTCTAATAGTTCAAGCATTGGTGCTGTTTCACGCTCATTTTGCTCAAGAAATTCCTTTACTTGCGCAATAACACCGTTCTCAAAGCTTGTAAATTCTTCACCCTTGTAGCCATTTGATACAAGTAGCTCCCAGAATGAAAGATGATCTTCTTTTAAGAAGGTTTGAACTTTTTTGTTAGAAGCCTCAAAGTTTTCTTTTAACTTCACAAATACCTTTTCATGGTCTTGTGGGAAGAATATAAGAGTAGACACCGCTAAATAATGTGCTTCTTGCTTTGTGCCATCTGGCAGGATGAACGCAAAGACATGCATTCCCTCAGGAATTGGCTTATCATTTTCGCGACGAATATAAATTTCTTCATTTGATAGGACATGACTAGCTTTGAAATATTTCTCCTCTACAACAGTCACTGTACCGATAAATAATGTTGGTTGTGACCAGCCTTCTAGCACTTTTAAAGTAGAAGGTCTAACCGTTTTTTTCTTCGTTTTCTTTAAGTAACCTTTCCAAATAGATGGCTCTTGATGGAAGAAGAAGTCGTCTAACGCAATCGCTTCAATAAGCTCACGTTGAAGTACGCTCTCTAATTTAGGCTGCCATGTACCAACATGCTCGATATAAGCTCGAACATCTTTGCGTTCTGGATATTCTAGATAAAATGTTTGTAATACACGCTCTAGTTCTTCGATTGCTACAGCTTCCACTGTAACTTGCTGTTTACCTTCACAACATTTTTTGTATTTTTTGCCGCTACCGCATGGGCATGGATCATTACGTTTTACCATAATTAGAAACACTTCCTTTGAAAATTGTTAGTCGATTTTTGCTAAATAAATTGCGTACTCTTAATAATAACGGTACTTTTGTACGAAGAAAAATGATTATCTATTTTGAAATATCAAAAAAGTTAATGGGGCGGGCCCTCATTCTAGTATATGTATGAGTTTTCTCGCTTAGAACTAAAAAATGAAAACCATCTACGCCTTAGAAAAGAGCGTAGATGGTAACGTTAAAAAGTGAAGAAAAGAGATGGAATCTATTAAGCATCAATCTCTTCTGTTAGTCTTTCAAGTTCATCTATTAAATGACCAATGTAAGCAATCGTATCACGTAGCGGCTGGTCTGTTGTTACGTCCACGCCTGCCATTTGGGCAAGCTCAACAGGGGATTTTGTGCCACCTGCTTGAAGAACAGTTAGCCATTCGTCTACTGCAGTACTGCCTTCTTTTAAAATACGTTGCGATACTTGTGTAGAGATTGTTAGCCCAGCACTATATGTGTATGGATATAAGCCCATATAGTAATGAGGCTGGCGCATCCACGTAAGCTCTGCACCTTCTGAAATGTTAACAGTATCTCCCCAGAATTCTTCTAAAACTGAACGTTTTAATTGGTTTAAGACAGTTGCATTCACAGAATCACCTGCGTCTACTAATTCATAGACTTTACGCTGGTATGCTGCTTCTAATAAATGCGTAACGAAGTTGTGATAATACGTTTTCGATACGATGTTTGAAATGACCCAACGTTTGAAGCGTTTATCGTCATTATGTGTCAGTAAATAGTTTGCTAGCAACATTTCATTCATTGTAGATGGTGCTTCAATAAAGTATAGAGAAGGGCGACTATTTAAATAAGATTGATGTCCATGCGCATTGACAAAATGGCCTGCGTGACCAAGCTCATGAGTCAGCGTAAATACTTCATTCATACGTTCATTCCATGACATTAAAATATAAGGATGACTGCCGTACGGGCTTGAGCAAAATGCACCTGTAGATTTACCCTTATTTGGTGCGTAATCAATCCAACGCTCGTTGAACGCTCTTTCAATCATTTGCGCATAATCTTTACCCATAACAGCCAATGATTTTTCAACATAATCTTTTGCTTCTGCCATTGTTAATTTTGGATCATAGCTTGGATCAAGCGCTATTTTTAAATCAGCAAATGTCATTTCTTCTAAACCGTGCGCTTTTTGCACAAGCTTAGCATAACGACGCATATGTGGGGCAAGTTCCTTTGTAATAAGATCAATTTGACGATTATAAAGTGAACGATCTACCTCTTGGTCAAACAATAAGTAGTCAATAACAGAGTCGAAGCCACGTAAATCAGAAATCGTTTTTTCTTGCTGGATATGTGTGTTATACACTTTTGCCGTCGTATGCTGATAGTCACGGAGTTTATTAGAAAATGCGTTGAAAGCTGCATGACGTATAGTTGTATCGGTTTCAAGTTCCCAATCATTTTCGAATAAAACATAGCTTAGGGGATGCTTCTTACCATTTGCCTCGAACTCTCCAAAATGCATATCCACAAGCTTTGTCGTGTTATAGATTTCATATGGTGCTTCAAACGTAGAGCTTAATGCAGCGAGCGTTTTTTCTACTTCTGGATGCAATTGATGAGGCTTTTGCTTTAATAGCTCTGTAATATAGCGATTATAAAGCGTACTTGATGCTGCAGCCTCCTCTAAGATGGCTTCATCCAATGCAAGCAATTCACTTTGTACAAATGCAATGGAGCTGCTAATTTTACCAACTGCTGTCCCAAATTTCGCTGCACGCATTTGTGCGACCTCATCCGTACGATCAGCCTGGATATTTAAACTTGCATATGTTCCGATTGGGACAATCCCTACTTGTAATGCTTCATAAGCTGTAAGTACATCAATTACTTTTTGAGCATCTGTAATTGTACCTTTATATGTGTTTTCAAATTTTACTGCATCCTCAACAAACTGAGCTAATGCAGGTTCAAAATCAGCATCATTTTCAAGTAAATCTTGTAAATTCCATGTTTCCTCTATTGCAACATCTTTGCGTAATGGTAATACTTCCATGTAAGAACACCCCTTTTAACGTAAGTGATACCATTATAACGAAACTATTTCGAAAAGTGAAATAATTATAGACAGAAGTTTTAAAAATTAAAAGCTATCTTTTCATGCATAAAGTCAGTCAACTTTGAAAAATAATATGCAATGTGTGAAATCAAATGTTTGAAAATGTGTCATTGGGGAAATATGAGGTATAGCCAATACACAATGTAACGCATACTAAAGGCTAGTATATGAATTATTGGAGGAGATATTATGTCACAAAATTTAAACAAACAATTAAATAAGCTGGTAGCTACATGGTCTGTACTATATACAAAATTGCATAACTATCATTGGTATGTAACGGGCAGTTCATTTTTTACACTCCACGCAAAATTTGAAGAGTTATATAATGAAACAACATTAAATTTAGATGAGATCGCAGAACGTATTCTTTCAAAAGATGGAAAACCAGTTGCTACTTTAAAAGAGCACCTTGAACTTTCTTATATTGATGAAGCAACAGGTAAAGAAACAACAGAAGAAATGGTTGCAACAACTATTTCAGATTTTCAAAAGCTAATGAAGGCTTTAAATTTTGCAATGGAACTAGCAGCTGAAGAGGGCGACGATCGTACAGAAGATTTACTAAATGCGATGTATCAGTCACTTGAGAAACATGCTTGGATGTTAAAGGCATATCTTAACGAATAAAAAATGAAATGAGATCACTAAGTAATTATGAACAAAAAAGGTAAAGGCAATTCCTCTGATACGCACGTGTCTTGAGTGGGCCATAAAATAGGAGGACAAGCGCATGAATGAACAAAATCCACATATTGAAGTGGCACACTCGAAAGAGGAAATGCTAGCAATATTAACAAATATGTATAGTCAAGGCTATCATACAAATGATATCCATATTATTGCCAAAGACTCTACGCCATTTGAAGACATTAAATGGGAAACTGATGTGAAAACACATGAGGCAGGGAATTGGGTAGATCAATTTAAGTCATGGTTTACAGGTGACTCTGCGGTAAAGGAAGGCATTAAGCGCTTTCATTTAACAGAGGGGCAGACGGCCTATTATGCAGAGCTTGTTGAGCATGGTTCCATTGTTATATTTGCTGAGAAGGCAGATACGGATGGCCCATTAGAAATAGCGGTCGACCAAGAGGGAAACCCATATCGCCATGATCCGCTTGAGCCTCGCATGACAGCACCAGAACCATTTATTGATACGATTGATAACGTCGAGACACCTCAGCAGCGGGAAAATCGATTAATTGCTGAAGAAAGTATGGAAGAAATGGAACATTTGAATAGAAACAAAACAGAGTGAAAATACCCCCTTCAACTGACGAAGGGGGTATTTTTTATATTTTAAGCATTAATGAATATGTTGTTCTCGTTCATTCCATTAACAATTATAATAGAAAAAATGACGGATAAACTGAAAGGAAAGCACTTATGCCAAAGGGAAGAAAAACGACCTTAGATGAACGAATTCAAATTGTTTTATTTTGTTTAAAGAACGACAACAATTATCAACTAACAGCAAATACGTATCAAGTATCGTACCAACAAGTTTACCAGTGGGTAAAAAAATATGAGGCGGGTGACGAACAATCGCTGAAAGATAAGCGTGGGCGAAATAAAGAAGAACATGAACGAACTGTAGAAGAGCAATTCAAGGTAGAAATAAAACAACTTGAACATGAAAATGAACGACTACGTACAGAAAATGCATTGTTAAAAAAGCTAGAGGAGCTCGAGGGGAGGAAAGTAATGTAATTAATAAATATATGGCCGTTCAAGCATTGCATCACAACGACAACTTGTCCATCTCACTACTATGTGAATTCGCAGGGATTGCACGCTCTGCTTACTATAAATGGACACAGCGTACACCAACGACAAGACAACAGGAAAATGACGAGATTTTAAAAGAAATACGCGAGCTACATGAAAAGGGACAAGCGAACTATGGCTATCGCAAAATTCAGCAGCATATGAACCAGAAATTTAATAAACAATTTAATCATAAACGGATTTTGCGATTAATGAAGCAAGTAAGCTTTCAAATAATAAGTAGTGAAAATCAAATGAAGGCTGCCATGAAAAGGTCTAAGGAAAATATATTAGATGATGAGTAGACACAGTGGGAAATTTATGATTAAGGTTAATGCCAATAAAACTTTCATCATTTAAAGCTCAAAATGCTAGTATTCTAGCGTTTTGAGTATTTTTATTTTCCAGAGGATTATTGTTTAAAAATTATCTCTCAAAGTTTAGATGTAGCTCATATTTTATAAAAATAAAAATAATTCTTAAAAATGTATTGACTTTTAAAGGTGAAATAATTATAATGCGGTTAAAATATTTCCTAGTTTGAAAATAGAAGGTTCTTTTAAGAAATTCATAAAGACTATTGGTGTTTTTTGATTATATTTTTTTGCAGAGTTCATGTGTAGAAAGAGGTGAATGTTTTCAAATCTAAAAGAATAAAATTTGTTTTTTTAGGTTCTTTACCTATTTTATTTTGTATTTTTTTATTTGCCAAATTGGATAATAATAGTTCTGATTTAAGCTGGTCAGAAAAAATTGTTGGTTTTGATAAAAATGAATATGATATACCAGTAAAAATAGCTATTTTAGATAGTGGCATAAATAAAGAGCATTCTGATTTACAAGATGTAGATTTTATAGAATATAATGCGATTTCTAAAAAGAAAGAAAAAGTTCAAAAAGTTCATGATGATTATGGACATGGTACAGCTATAGCTGGAATTATTGCAGCTAAAGGAGGGAAAGTAAAGGGGATTTTAGCTAATCCTATAATTTATGATGTTAAAGTAATTAATGAAAACGGAGAAGCTAAATTAGACACAGTGATAGAAGGGATTAATTGGAGTATTAAAAATGAAGTTGATATAATTAATATCAGTTTTGGCTTTATCAATGATCGTAAAGATTTAAAAATTGCTATTGAAGAGGCTATAAAAAGTGGGATTATAATTATTGCTGCAGCAGGGAATACTATGGGGATTTCAGTTGACTATCCGGCTAAATATGATGGGGTACTTTCTATAGCATCATTAGATGAAAACTTAAAGATTGATTCATATTCTGCTATTGATAAAGTGGATTATTCAGCTCCTGGTGTTGATATTTTATCAACAAATAAAGATGGGGATTATGAGTTGTTTTCAGGAACTTCTTTTGCGACTGCCTATGCAACTGGAATAATTGCTTCGATATTAAAACAAGAAAATATTGAAGAGAAAAAAGATTTATTAGATGTTATAGGCAATTATATTGTGAATATAGGAAATGACAAAGGATATGGAAAAGGGCTATTGACGCTTAATAAAAATATTTTGGAGGAAAGGAAATGAAAAAATGTTTAATCCAATTATTAGTTGTAGCTTTAGTATTTAATATAACATATTCAGCGATGGGTCTTGCGAGCAATTTTAGTGATGATTCTATTGAAGCAAATGCGAGAAAAATTGATTTGGATGTAGACTATAGTGTTAATGAAATATCTTCAGAAGATAGTAAGTCTGTTTATCGTATCAATGTCGAAGACGACTTGGGCATTAGCAATAAAAATTTTGAAATGCAAGTAGAAGAGTTTTCAATGAATGAAATTGGAATAAGTTCGCATTTGATTTCAGAATATTTTGATTTTTATTCATATATGCATATAAACATTGATTCTGGTGAGATGTTTGTTAATTTAAAAGAAAATGGAAAAGACAGAGAGTATGATTTAATCTTTGTGGAAATCGAAGGAGAAAATTTCAAAGCACTTCTTGTAGATAAAGATACTGAAGAGGTATTCTTAATGAATACAATTGATGCAAATGCATCAGCAATTCCAGTTTTAGCTATTGTTATTCAACAAGGTGCAAGATGGGCCATTAAAAAGTATGGAGAAAAAGCACTTATAAGTGCTTTTGGAAAATATGCTCTAAGTAATGCAATAAAAAAATTGCCCAATTTCATTGTTAAAAATAAACATTTGAGTAGTAGTACTAGCAATTGGGCAAAATTTAATACTAACAGTCAGACAACTGCCAAAGGTTGGATAAAAGAAGCATTACAGAAAGCCTCGGTTTCAGATTTTGAAATAAATTATAATGATAAATTATCATTTAAGTTTGACGTAAATCTTAATAAAAAAATAGGTACAAAAGGTGAAACAAAAATAAGAATAGTGATAGGATATGATGGTAATATATGGACGGCATTTCCAGTAAAATAAAATTTGAATATGAATTTTTAAGTGAATCAGATGCCATTTCTAATAAAGATAAGAGAAATGTTTCGTTAATCTTGGGAGTAGAGGCTATCTTTAAAATTAAAATTAATGAAGCGTTATATTTTGAAGAAGAACTAGCTTTTTTAGAATTTTATAAGTCTCTGTATGTGTGGAAAGAACGTATCAAAGAAATTGAAAGGTTGGATTTCCATTATTATTCAGTAGAGTATGATGATTATAAAGATGGAGCGATTATTTCTTTGATACCTTTTTCTAATAAAGCTAGGTTAAAATCCATTTGGGCAAAATCTAATGTTTATAATGTTTTTGACTTAGATTATATTGTTAATGAATTTTTAGTTTTAGAGAAAAAACTTAAAGAAGATATTGAAAGCTATTTTAATATTGAATTAGGCAAGTTTATTAAACATATTCCATATAGTAAGCAGTTATACAAATTTGATATTGAGTGATTTGTCAATTCGATAACTTAAAAACAGTAGCCACCGATCAAATAAAATTGATAGGTGGTTTACTAGTTTAAAAATATCTTTTATTTATTGAATATTAAAACTAAACTAAATCATTTTCAGAAAGTTAATCGATAAAAGTTGCTTCCGAATCACTCCATTTATAATAAACCAATTTTAAATTATGTCCAATCATTTCAAATTCTTCATCACTAAAATAGGACGCTATTTTAAAATAATACTATTTGGCGTTCTGTTTATTAAATTCACCAAACTAATAGTGTATTGAGTATTAGGAGTTTAACTAGAAAATTTTTTTATTTTTTATTCTATTTAATCTGTATACTTGAAAGGGTTCGACAAAATGTTGCATACTAAAAATCTAAAAATACTATAATTTGGAGGGGTAATTATGCCACAAGATTTAAACAAGGAATTGAATAAACTCGTCGCAACTTGGTCAGTACTGTATACGAAACTACATAACTATCATTGGTATGTAACAGGTAATGCCTTTTTTACACTCCATGCAAAATTTGAAGAATTATATAATGAAATTACAATAAACTTTGATGATACGGCAGAACGTATTCTATCAAAAGGTGGAGAGCCGGTTGCCACGTTAAAAGAATATCTCGAGCTATCACATGTTCAAGAAGCAACAGGTAATGAAACAGCTGATGAAATGGTAGCAACGATTGTTTCAGACTTCGAAAAACAAATGCAGGCTATTAATAATGCTATGCAGCTAGCGGCACTGGAAGGGGACGATCGTACTGAAGATTTACTAAATTCGATGTATCTTTCCCTTGAAAAACATACTTGGATGTTAAAAGCCTTTCTTGATAAAAAATATGCATAATTAACATTTGCACTTGGAGTCTAGTGAATCGCTCCAAGTGCTTTTTTTATATCAATAAATAAAAATATGACAAAAACACTACAGAAGGCAAAACGCTATGACAAATATTACAGTTATATAAAGGATATATAAAAAGGGTTTTTTGTGAAAGGTGGGGGGTACATACATAGTAAGCCTTACAAAATTAGGAGGAATTGAACATGATGAATGAACAAAACCCAAAAATTGAAGTTGCACATACGAGAGAAGAGATGTTTCATATTTTAAAATGTATGCGCATGGAAGGTTATAACACAGATGAAATTCATATTATTTCTAGAGAAGCACACGAAATTGATGATGTAAAATCAAATGTTGATGTGAAAACACATGAGGCAGGTAACTGGTTTGACCAAATTAAATCATGGTTTACAGGTGAAACAGCTGTGACGGAAGGTTTAAAACGTTTTGATCTGACAGAGGGGCAAACAGCTTATTACGCTCAACTTGTAGAGGAAGGTGCTATCGTTTTATATGCGGAGCATGATGATGTAAATCCTTCAACGTCTACACTGATTGCAGATTCGAAACGCGCTCAACTTGACCCATTCGATACACATGTAACGCCACCTCAATCAATCGTAGACGAGACACCTGAACAACGCGAAGAGCGATTAAAAGCTGAAGAGCAAATGAATGAAGCTGAACAAATGAGAAGATATTTATAGATGTAAGTGGCTAGAGTTTAACTAGCTTGCAAAAAAAGTAAAAAGTGAAATGGTATGCACTCCATTTCACTTTTTACTTTTTTATTAACAAAAAAGAAAAGACTCTGAGAAATTTAGAATATTTCTAGAGCCTTCGTATATTTAAATTCAATGCATAACTTTTTCTTGTTCATGTTTTCGCATAAATCGTAGAATGTGAAGTTGTTCAAATTGTGCGACAAGATTACCTATTAAAATAAAGCTTCCACCGATCAGTAATTTAACCGTTATGCCCTCACCGATAAACATCATGGCAAACATCGCTGCAAAAATAGGTTCTAATGAGAAAATAAGTCCTGTATGTGTAGCAGAAGTGTACTGTTGTGCAACAGTTTGACCAACGAAGCAAAATGCACTACAAATAATTCCAAGTCCTAGGATGGCAATCCATGAAGTAGTTGAATTCGGAAGAGTTGGTGTTTCAAAAAGTAGTGTTAAAACAAGCGCATAAATGCCAGCAAAACCGAGTTGGTATATGCCATAGGAAATCGATTCTACATTACGTGTGAAATTACCATTTAATAGTAGGTAAATGGAATAACACAACGCTGCGATTGCGACTAATATATCACCTGTTTGAAAAGTAAAAGAATGTTGGACTGTTAAAACCGTAATACCAATCATCGTGCTAACAATTGCAAAACTTACTGCTTTTGAAGGCAATTTTTTCTCGATAAAGCTACTAAAAATAGGCACTAAGACTACTGTAAGGCTTAAAATAAATCCAGCATTTGAAACGGAAGTTGTCTCTAATCCAAATAAGCTCAGTGCAAATACTATGAATAATAGCAAACCTTGAATAGCTGCATATTTCAATGTTTTAAAATTGACTTTTAGCATACGTTTATAAAAAATAATGCCTGCTGCCAAAAAAGCGATAATACAGCGTAATGCTACTACGTTAAAGACAGCTAATGTTTCAAGTCCCATTACCATAAACGTATAAGACAATCCCCAAAACATTGTTACAATGACCATTAATAAATTTGCTTTTCCTTGATTACTCATTATGCACCTTCTATCTCTGTGTACTAAAACAGTTTCATACTAAAATTTACTATATATCTTGTATTGTGATTAGTAAAACGAATGTTTATAATGATTAATATTAAAAAAATTCATGTATATATGAGGGAATGTGAATGAGTTTAGTCAAATATGAGATTTTAAACAAAGTTGCAGAAGTTTCCAGCTTTACGAAAGCTGCAGATGCACTTGGCTTAACCCAATCGGCAGTTAGTCATGCTGTTTCCAGCTTAGAAAAAGAATGTGGCTTTGCCCTTATTCATCGTAGTCGTACAGGTGTGACATTAACGAGTGAGGGTCAAACAATGCTTCGGGCAATGCGAAATGTACTCGATGCGGACGAATTATTACAACAAGAAGCGGCACATATTTTAGGGGTAACCCGAGGGAAATTACGAATCGGTGTTATTTCTAGTATTTCTTCCAACTGGATGCCAGAAATTATTCGTATTATGGACAATCAGTTTCCAGGTATTCAAGTTGAGTTACGTGAAGGCGATTATTATGAAATCGAACAGTGGCTACAAAGTGGAGAAGTTGATGCTGGTTTTTTAAATGGACAAAAATCGGAGCAATTTCAATTTATCGAATTAGTCCAAGACCCACTTTTATGTATAGTTTCCGATCAAAGCTCTCTTTACAATCGATCAGAAATTGATATTACTGAACTAGAAGACATGCCTTTTATAATGACGTCGTATCGAGGTACTAATGATGTAAAAGTAATTTTAGAGCAGTACCATGTAAAACCGAATATTCGGTTCGAGCTATCGGAGGAGGTTGGAATTATTTCAATGATTTCACACGATTTAGGCATTTCCATTTTACCTCGATTAGTGATTAACCGACTACCGTCCTCATTAAGGGCTATCCCACTAAAGCAAGGTGGTTATCGTACGATAGGACTGGCAATGAAACATCAAGCCTCACCAGTAACGAAAAAGTTTGCGGAAATTTTAAGCGTGTGGCTAAAAGAACAAAATAAGAAATAGGTTATTTAAGCTTTTTACGTTAAAATAGAACATGTAGATTGGATATCAATTAGTTATTAGTTTGAAAAGAAAAGGTGAGTGTGAGTGGGGACATTACAAGGAAAAACCGTACTCATTACAAGTGGGGGAACACTTGAAAAATGGGATCGTGTGCGCGGGCATACGAATTTATCGAAGGGTTCTATGGGCTGCTATTTGGCTGAAGCAGCACTAGAAGCTGGAGCGGACGTTATCTATATGTATGGTTATTTTGCGCAACTGCCGATTAATCAACATAAAATGCGTACAGTACGCTTTGAAGGTATTGAAGATTTAGGTGACAAGGTTCGCCATGCTGTACAGGAAGAACAAGTAGACATCGTGATTATGGCAGCGGCAGGTTCAGATTGGGTCATTGATAAAGTGTACGATCAATCAGGGAATCTAATGGAAGGTGCAGGGAAGATGCCATCGGACGAGCCCCCTGTGATTCATTTTAAAAAGGCGCCAAAAGTGCTAGGGCAAATAAAGAGTTGGCAACCTAATGTCACGTTAGTAGGATTTAAGCTAGAGGCTACGGATGATGAGGAGTTTTTACTGTCCCGTGCACGTCTTCGTATGGAGACAGCGAATGCGCAATTCATGGTTGCTAATAGCTCGCAATCACTGTATGGCGGACAAGAGCCACATTGGATAGTGCCTGCACAAGGACAACCGATTAAAGTCATTGGTAAACAAGAAACTGCAAAAGTGTTAATGGAATACTTGCTAAACGAATAATGTGCAGCTGTGTAGAATATATAATTCTGCACAGCTTTTTTCATGTATTAACATTTATTTTATTGCTTTTAAGGAAAAATAGGATTTTAAGATGGAATGTTGAGAAATCTTATAGCAATAAAATGTACCTTTTTTCTTAATTTCATAGTATTCGACTAGGTTTTGTAATATTTATATTGACAATGGGTTTTCTGAATTATAGAATTATTTCCAAGAAACGTAATGCTCTTATCGTGTGAGGTGTGAGGGACTAGTCCCAATGAAGTCTTGGTAACTCGATTAATCGTTGCTAAATCCAACTGGGTTATCGAAGAGATAAGGGGAGGCATCAAATCTTCTTGATGCGTAGATCTCTTTTATACACAAAAGTATGAAAAAAGAAGGGGTGTATCGTATGTCTCAACTGTCAAAGATTGATGATAAGAAGTTAGAAGTAATTGCGAAGGCCATTCAAAATTTAGAATTTGGGGAAGTGCAAATTACTATTCAAGATGGTGTGATTGTCCAAATTAATCGACTTGAAAAGCAAAGATTTCCACAGAAAAAGTGAAGCTCTACAACAACTAAATGAATTAACTCGGGGCCATTTTAAGCATAATATCCCGAATGAATGAGCAACACATTTTAAATTTGGTCATGATCCAGTAGGATGCTTGAAGGATAGCATTGTATGTAACGGTAAACAAAAAGTAGGTATCTCAAAGAAAATTTTGAAATACCTACTTTTACATATTATTCGTAAAAACTCGTTGGGATTTGACCAATGTGTCTTCGATGATAGAGCAAAGGTTCCTTTTGGGCATTATCAATTGCTAGCACATGACCAATGAAAATTGTATGGTCTCCTGCATCGACTTTTTTAAATGTTTCGCATTGCAGCGTAGCTAAAGTATCATGTAATATCGGCAAACCATGTAAAGAAGAAGACCATTTGACTTGCGCAAATCGGTCAGGGATTTTACTTGAAAATACTGTACATAATTGTGTTTGATCGTTCGCTAAAATATTAACCGCAAATTTGTCCGCATTACAAAAAAGCGGATGCAGTTGGGATTTTTTGTCCAATGACCATAGGATAAGGAGCGGATCTATGGAAACAGATGCAAAGGAATTGACCGTTAAGCCAATCGGTTCATTCACATCATTGTAAGCTGTGACAACTGTGACACCTGTTGGATAATTACCTAAAGCCTGTTTAAAAGCAGTTACTTTGTCCGTCATACAATCACCTCTTATTATTTTATGGAGAAAACGGGTTGTTTGTTCTTACTCATTTTTCTGTTGCTATAAAGGAAAGCCTACAAAATAATCCAGCAACTGTAAAGCGTATATTATTCAGTTGTTATAATATAAAAATTTCTAAAAAGAGAAAGAGACCTTAAATATGGGTATTTGATATAGGTTTTTAAAGAGATACATTATTTATTGACTATATTAATGACATATGATAATATTCCCGCAAGAATTTATAATTATAATTTTCTGAAAAATTTTATTGTATTTACTTCATAAAAAAAGCTTGATTTATTGATTCTTCGCCTATCGAATGAGTTAAGTATTTTCAAATCATTTATAGCCAAGCAATATTGTTTCAAACCTTCAACTTCTATCAGCATATACTAATATTCTTGAAGCAATAAAAGTATTTGCAGATAATAGTTCCTTTATAGTTAATAGCATATGTATTTAAGGATTTCTTATTAACCCCTATTACGATATTAGCCAAAAAAGGAACAAATGGTATGTTCAGAGTAGAGGGACAAGTAGATGGTGTTAAATACGTATTAGGGATTAAAGAGGGGCATATTAGACAACTATATCTAAAAAACTAATGTGAGGTGAATATATGATGGAAGTAGTAACAATTAATGAATTTGTTGTAAAAAGAATTATCAATGATTTGGAAGATGCTGTCAACAATCCTGATAAATATACGATAAGCATAAACGATAATTGGGATGAATTTGTTTCTTTTATCAATAACACTCAAAATAAATATATAGAAGAAGACGGTCTTCTTAGACTTGATGGTGGGTTATCGATTAAATGCTATAATAAAGAAATTTTAGGTGTTCGATATTGGGACTATCTCCCTGAGCTATGGGGATATATTGTCAATGTGATTGAAGATTACTTAGAGGATGGCATTGGGAAAAGTTATTTTCCTGATCAACCAGTTAAAATACAATTAAAGCAATTAAAAAATAAAAAAGTACAATTTTTATTTGATAACGACGATCATGTGTTAGAATTTGAACAAAAAATGCTATTAGGTATCTTTTTAAATCGTGCTGAAGTCTTTTTTACAGTTCTTGTAAAAGAACTTGATTTGACTAAATATAGCTACGAAATTGAAAAAATTCAAAAATTAAAAACCCGTATTTGAATCGATTTATATTGAGTATAACTAATCTTCTGCCTTTGGACCGTCGCTATCGTGCATTTTGACCGAGGAAGCATCATCGTAGCGAACATCTACGACAATGCAAAAAAGTGTTAGATTGACTGCAATCAATCTAACACTTTTTCTATACCTTTGATGTCCGCTGCGGCGGTGTTTTCCGCTCAGCACAGTAAGCCGTAACCCTTGCTATTGTGCAGAGTGCCTCCGCCTTTCATTGTGTGCTGTTATGAACAGGAGTCACCAACTTCGCTACCATCTTAGCCAACAATAACAGGCTTTTCAGTGCCTTCGTTGCCTTTGTTTTGTCCACTATTACCTGGAATAATACGATTCTCCGTATCTTTATCGAAGAAGTGGACTTTGTTCATATCCAATGCCAGTGGCAATACTTGGCCTGGTTTAGCAGTGGCATTGGAATCTACACGTGCAATAAATTGATGACCTTCAATTTGTGAATAGAGCATAATCTCTGCGCCCATTAATTCAGCTACTTCAATTGTTACATCGACTCTTGAACCTGGAGTTGATTCGATAAATGCTTGTTCATCGTGGAAATCTTCAGGACGAATACCCATAATAACTTCTTTATTGTTATAGCCTTGCGCAAGTAAGTCTTTCATTCTTTCTTGTGGCACAGTAATGGACGTATTCCCAATGTGGAATTTGCCATCTGTAAGTGTACCTGTAAAGAAGTTCATAGCAGGGGAGCCGATAAAGCCGCCGACAAATACATTATTCGGTTGCTCATACACTTCTTTTGGTGCACCTACTTGTTGAATAATGCCATCTTTCATAACAACGAGGCGAGTAGCCATTGTCATGGCTTCTGTTTGGTCATGTGTCACGTAAATTGTCGTTGTTTGTAAGCGTTGATGAAGTTTTGTGATTTCAGCACGCATTTGTACGCGAAGTTTCGCATCCAAGTTTGATAAAGGCTCATCCATTAAAAAGACTTTTGCATCACGCACGATGGCACGTCCTAAAGCGACACGTTGACGTTGACCACCTGAAAGTGCTTTCGGTTTACGATTTAAGTATTCTTCCAGCCCTAAGATACGCGCTGCCTCGTTCACGCGGCGATTAATTTCATCTTTCGGTAATTTGCGCAGCTTTAAGCCAAATGCCATATTTTCAAATACGCTCATATGCGGGTATAGGGCATAGTTTTGGAATACCATGGCGATATCACGATCTTTAGGCGCTACATCATTCATTCGCTTTCCATCAATGATTAAATCTCCCTCTGAGATTTCTTCTAAACCAGCAACCATACGCAATGTAGTAGATTTACCACAACCTGAAGGACCTACGAATACAATAAATTCCTTATCTTCAATATCAAGATTGAAATCCTTTACCGCCGTGACATTTTTGTCGTAAATTTTAAAAATATGTTGTAATTTTAATTCTGCCAATATCTTCATCTCCCTTATGTAACTGTTTTTTTAGAGTATATGAGAAAAATATGTAAAATGTATACGTATACATTACACAAAACAAGTTTGGGCACATTGTACAACTATTGATAATTTTCAGATTTCAACAGTATCATAGCAAGAGAAACAAAAGCAGCGTTTGCGAAGGAACGAATATCTATTCCAGTGTTTTCAATAAATTTATCCAATCGATACTGCAAGCTATTGCGATGGATGTACAGCTTTTTGGCTGTTAAAGAAGCATTTAAATTACATTGTAAAAAAACTTGAATCGTATGAAGCATCTCTTGCGCTTGGATACTTTCTATAAAAAGATCAGATAGTATATCCTTTTTTACGCATGACGGCGACTGAATCATTAATAGTGGTAAAGCTTCGTAAAACGTAATCGTTTTTTCACGATTTGCATATCGATGAATTGTATTAAAGCATTGAAATTCATAATTAAATTTTTCTTTTAGTAGATGATTAACTTGGTGTAGTTGGCCAATATAACTATCAATTTTAACAAAAAAATCACTAGTTAACGTGTCACTTAGTTGATTGAATGACTCTTGATCGAAAACTACTTGTGGCTTTTCATCTATTATCAAACCTTGTGTTTCATTAATCATTAAAATAATGGGTTGCTGAAATCCGCCAATAATCGCTTCTTTAAAACTGTTAAAATCATCAATGGGTTGTTTCAGATAGAAATAAAAAAAACGTAATGTTTTTACATCCTGTAAAAATGGTACCTCTTTTGCATCATTAAATAAAAAATCATACCATCGCTGTTGATTTTTCGTATTATTTTGTTCGACATTAAGAGTCTCAATAGGATGGAATAAAGTTTTTAACAAATTATGTTCGGAATTGGATAGGGCAGTTTTAACGATGCCAAATTTCTTACCATCTTCTGTTTGGAACCAATATCGATTATTATCTTGCGCATTATATGTAGTCGTAAAAGCCGTTTGAAAAAGATTTTCTAGTTTTTCAAGCATTTGTTTCTCCTTTTTAGACTGATTGTAAACAATTTTCAGCCTAACTGTAAAACAATATCGCTAATCACTCTTTACTTTTAATGACAAGAAGCACTACATAACAGCTTGTTTAAGTTGTTTAAAGTAGCATTTAAAGGGTAAATCTTTTTTTATGCATACAAAAGGTGAAATTTTTCTCCAAAAAATAAAAAAATAAAGAAAATTATTTACATTTTATTTTGAATTGTTATAATATTAGTTGTAAGCGTTAACAGTTAGTGGTGTAGAGTTAAGGTTTATGTATTGTCATATTTATTCGTGATGTAATATCACAAATTGGCTTTATTAAAATTATATAGGTGGTGTTCAAAGTTGAATTTAGAAAAATATAAAGGTATCATTCCTGCTTTTTATGCTTGTTATGATGATCTAGGGGAAATATCGGAGAACCGAACAAAAGAACTTTGCGATTATTTATTCAACAAAGGCGTTAAAGGGCTTTATGTTGGTGGAAGTTCAGGGGAATGTATTTATCACAACCTTGAAGAAAGAAAAGCAACACTAAAATATGTAGCAGAACATGTCAAAGGGAAGCTTACGTTAATCGCTCATGTTGGGGCACCATCGACAAGGGATAGTGTAATTTTAGCAAAATATGCTGAGGAATTAGGGTACGATGCGGTCTCTGCCATTCCACCTATTTACTTTAAGTTTTCTGAAAGTTCAGTTTATAAATATTGGACTGAAATTATGGATGCAACGAATATGCCATTTATTATTTACAATATACCTCAAACAACAGGTTTTGATCTTTCGATTAATCTATTTAAGAAATTATTAGAGAATAAGAAAGTGATAGGGGTAAAAAATTCGTCAATGCCAGTTATGGATATTGAAAGATTTAAGTCAACTGCAGGTGAAGATTTTATTGTATTCAATGGACCAGATGAACAATATGTAGCTGGCAGAGTAATCGGTGCAGATAGTGGAATTGGTGGAACATATGGTGCGATGCCGGAACTTTTTATCAAGGCTGAGGAATTTGTATCGAATGGGGATATCGCAAATGCGAGAAAAATTCAGCATGATATTAATGATATTATCGTTGCTTTATGTTCTTTAAATGGCTCCATGTATTCAACAATTAAAGAAATTTTAAAATTAAATGGGGTTACTATTGGCAGTGTAAGAGGCCCATTAGAGCCAGTATCAGGTGAGGATTTAAATAAAGTAGCAGGCATTAAAGCGTTCATCGATCAAACAATAATAAAGTATGAAGAGTAGATTCAAAGCTTTTTGAATTTCTTAAAGCTATGGAGTAATTGAAGTTGTTTCACATAATGGGGGAAGGTCACAAGCTTATTACACGGGCTTGTCTTTCATAAAGGTAATGTTAATTTGTAAATACAATTATTAAGGGGGAGTAGTTATGTTTAAAAGGCGTTATCTAGCAACCACAATAGCAATTTTGTTTGTACTCTCAGTGCTAGCAGGTTGTACAAGTAATTCTACAGATAGTTCTAAATCTAGTTCTTCTGATGAGGTCGAACTAAAAGTTTGGTTAACTCCACAATGGAAAGGTGTTTTAGATTCTTCTGAAGATGGAGCAGATTATGATAGCTTTTTCAAACATGCAGGGGAGCGATTCGCTGCTGAGTATAAAGACCACAAAGTAAAAGTTAATGTAGAAGTTATTGCAGGAGATCAACGTGATGAGCTATTGAACGTAAGTCTTAATGGGGGAACACCTCCAGATGTATTTTTTGAAAGCGTGTTTGCTATGGGGGACTATGCTCATCGAGGTGCACTAGTACCATTAAATGATATCGTTGATGATGAATCGAAAAGTGATATTGCACAAGGGTATTGGGACAGCGTGACATTCGGTGATGATGTTTATTTCTTCCCATTTTCTCATAACCCAGGTACTTTAACGTACAACGCAGATATGTTTAAAGCTGCTGGATTAGATGAGTACATTGGTGGAGAGCATGAAATCAAAACTTGGACTCTAGCAGATTATGAAAAAATTCTAAACAAGTTAAAAACAGATTTACCAAAAGATAAATATTCAAATGCGTATCCAATGGGATTATACGCGCTAAATAATCAAGGTGATACTTGGAATCTTGCTTATTTAAGAATGTTTGGTAATCAGTTCTTTGATAACAATGGAAATTTAATCATTGATGACGCAAATGGTGTAAAAGCTGCAAATTGGTTAAAGAAAATATATGATGAGGGCTTAACAAACCCAGGTGCAGAATCTGTTTCTTCAAACGATGTGAATGCGATGTTCCAAAATCAACAACTTGCAATTAGTTTTACAAACGCAATTTTATTTAATAATGCATTGGCTGATATGGAAAGTGGAAAAGCGCCTAAGTTTGATATTAGACTGGCTAATATTCCATCTGATGGTGGGGACCCATTAACATTTACTTATGTAACAGGCGCAGCTGTATTTGATACAAAAGATGAAACAAGAATTAAAATTAGTAAGGATTTCGTGAAATTTATTTCAACAGATCCTGAACTTGTGAAAGCATCTAAAAATGGTGTACCAGTTAGAACAACGGTTGCCGATGAGTTTAAATCAGAAAAGCCTTACTTCGAGGCGTATTCTGCAAATGATCCGTACATGTTTAATTTCACTGGAAATGTACCAGGATACAGCCAATTAAGACAAGTTTTATATCCAGAATTACAAGCTTTATATACTGGTGGTAAAACGGCAGAAGAAGCTGTGAAAGATTACCAAACAAAAGGTAATAAAGTTATTGATGAATCGAAAGAAGACTCTGTAATTTATAATAAATAGCTCTGCGCGTATATAACTTTACAACAATTTAAGCCCCTTTATTTCGGGGCTTAAATTGTAGAAAGGTAAATGATACCGATGAAAATCAATAAAAAATCTTTTAAAGAAAATATGACAGGATACTTGTTTATCGGACCCCAAATTTTACTGTTTTTAGTTTTTTTAGTTTACCCTATCATTGAAGGGATTCGCTTAAGCTTATTTAAGATTAACTATCAAAATGAAATATTTGTAGGGTTTGAAAACTATCGAAAATTGTTTAGCGATCCTGTCTTCGTTCAATCTACAATCAACACCATTATTTTTGTTGTATTCATTGTGGCATTAACAGTCATTTTCGCTCTGTTTGTTGCCTCTACAGTTTTTGATAAAAATGCAAAATACGTGTCCTTTATACAAGGAGCATATTATATTCCAGTCATGGTTTCGATGGTTGTTATGAGTATGATTTGGAGTTTTTTGCTAAATCCTGCCAATGGTCTTATACCATTTATAGCGAGAAAAATGGAAACCTCAGTTAACTTTTTAGGGGATACACATTGGGTACTTCCAGTAATTATTTTTGTAACCTTTGCAACAAATGTAGGGCAGGCAATCATTCTTTATATTGCCTCTATGATTGGTGTGCAAAAGGAACTTTTTGAAGCCGCAGAAGTGGATGGTGCAAGCCGATTGAAAATAATATTCAAGATTATTATTCCAATGGTAAAACCAACAACGATTTACATTATTATTATGAACATTATTGCTGTACTCAAAATATTTGTCGTTATACAGCTATTAACAGGTGGGGGTCCAAACAACGCCTCAACGACACTTATGTATTACTTATATAATAATGCATTCAAGTATAATCAGCTTGGTATTGCTTCTGCAGTAGGTGTAATTATGTTCCTCATTACATTAGTGTTATCTACTCCACAGCTAAGAGCTATGTTTAAGAAGAATTAGAGGTGAATGAGTATGTTAAGAAAAAAGAACAAGAGAAAAAGAGAAAAAATAGAAATTGTAACAAACTGTATTGTTATATTTTTCGCTGTTTTAAGTCTTTTTCCATTATATTGGCTTGTGACGAGTTCTTTAAAGAACAGTGCTGATGTTGTGAAAATGCCACCAGATTGGTTTCCTAAAAGCTTAAACTTTAGTAACTATGTAGATGTCTTTAATAATCAGCCTGCGCTAACATGGACGTATAATAGTTTATTTGTAGCGTTGATGTCTACATTTGCTTTAATTGTTGTTAGCTCCCTTGCAGCGTATGCATTTTCACAGCTAAAATTTAAAGGGAAAAATGTTATTTTCATTATTTTTATTTCAAGTTTAATGATTCCAAAGGAAGTTATGATTGTTCCGCTGTTTAGAATTATTCAAGACTTTAATATGGTAAATACGTTAAGTGGCATGATTTGGCCTAACGTAGCTACAGCATTTGGTGTGTTTTTACTGAAAGGATTTTTTGATACCATTCCTGATTCATTACGTGAAGCTGCAAAAATTGATGGTGCCAGCGAATTTCGTATATTTTATAAAATTATGCTGCCATTAGTGAAACCTGGTATTGGAGCATTATTTATTCTTAATTTTGTTCAAGTTTGGAATGATTACTTATGGCAACTCGTTGTAGGTCAAGATGTTAACTCAAAAACACTAATGGTAGGAATTGCAACTTTAATGCAAGACTTGAATCCAAACTTTGCTTATAAGATGGCAGGTGCTACTGTAGCAGCAATTCCGATGCTACTAATATTTATTTTCTTCCAGAAGTATTTTACAAAAGGAATTACGATTGGGGCAGATAAGTAATATGATTATCCATGGAGATGTATGCAAATGAATAAAAAACAGAAAGTTTTTGATGAAATTAAAAGACAACTGATTGTTTCATGTCAGGCACTTCCAGAAGAACCTCTTCATAGCTCTTTTATTATGGGGAAAATGGCGTATGCGGCGATGCTTGGAGGGGCTAAGGGAATTAGAGCAAATAGTATTGAAGATATTAGAGAAATAAAGAATATGGTTGACCTACCCATTATTGGTATTATTAAAAAAACAACTGACGGATCTGACGTGTGTATCACACCGACAATTCAAGAGGTCGAGTTGCTTTACCAAGAGGGGGTAGATATTATCGCGCTTGATGCAACGAAAAGAATTAGACCTGATGGCACTACAATAAGCGAATTATTCCCTGAAATTAGAAAGAAATATAAAGATCAAATTTTTATGGCGGATTGCTCAACGTTTGAAGAGGCTAAAGAGGCGTATGAATTAGGTTTTGATTGCTTAGGTACAACATTGAGTGGTTATACAGAGTATACAAATGATAAAAAATTACCTGATTTAGAGTTAATTAATAGACTAATTCAAAATTTCCCTATTCCTGTCATCGCTGAGGGCGGCATTTGGACGCCAGACGAACTAAAGCGTGTTTTTGATCTTGGTGTTCATACAGCAGTCGTAGGTACTGCTATTACAAGACCGATGGAAATTACTAAAAGATTTGTAAGTGCGATTCAATAAATTTAGAGTAAATTAGATTGTCAGGCTAAAGGGATGAGTAAAGTGAAAATATTAGCAGCTGATATTGGTGGCACATCGATAAAAGTGGGCATTTCTGATGAAAATGGGCAAATAGAAGTATTTAAAGAATATGATACAGAAAGTAAAAAAGGTGGAAAGTATTTAGTTGAAAAACTAATTAAGATAATAAATGAGTATCAGGGCTTTCATGCAATAGGTATAAGCACTGCAGGACAAGTGAATAGTACTGATGGCTCAATCATTTATGCTAATGATAATATTCCAAATTATACTGGTACGCAACTAAAGACTATACTTGAAGATCATTTTAGCGTGCCTGTTAAAGTTGAAAATGATGTAAACGCTGCTGCATTAGGAGAAAAGTATTTCGGTGCAGCAAAGGACTATAATGATTTTCTTTGTTTAACATATGGTACGGGTATTGGTGGTGCCATCATAATAGACTCTAAAATTTATAAAGGACATAATGGATTGGCGGCAGAATTTGGGCATGTTATTACCCATCCATTCGGTGAAAATTGTAACTGTGGTAAAAATGGTTGTTATGAATCGTATGCATCTACAACCGCTTTAATAAAAAGAGCACAGGAAATAAACGCTGACTTTATAAATGGTAGAGTCATTTTTGAAAGAATGCAACAAGGGGATAAAAGTTTAGAAAAAGTTCTTCAAGATTGGATTTTAGAAGTAGCATTAGGTTTAACTTCCTTCATTCACATTTTTAATCCACAAGCAATTATTATAGGTGGTGGTGTGATGGAGCAAGAACATCTCGTTAACAATATAGCGGATAAAGTTAAATTGTTTATGATGGAGAGTTTCTCGGATGTAAAAATCATGAAAGCCTCTCTTGGAAATAAAGCTGGCATTCTTGGCGCAGTATCACTTCATTTAAGAGGCGATTAATAGAAGGAGTACTAATATGGGAAATCAAGATATATTTTCACTTATTCATTCGAGATACAACTCTTTTACTAATACGGAAAAAAAGGTAGCGGATTATATTCTCGAAAATATAAAAGATGTCATTTACATGTCCATTACTGATTTAGCTGATGCGTGTAATGTAGGCGAGTCAAGTGTGTTTCGATTTTGTAAAACGATGGATCTTAAAGGGTATCAAGAATTTAAAATTATGTTAGCACATAGCATTACGCTTGATAATGAAACACCGCAACTTTCCAGTGCGATTACGATGCAAGATACAATTGCAGAACTATCATCGAAGGTTTTATCGTCAAATGTTCATGCGTTGACTGAAACCTATAATTTATTATCAGAAAGTGATATTGCGGAAGCTGTCGAGTGCATGATAAACGCTCAAAGAATACACTTTTTTGGCGTTGGTTCTTCCTTAATGACAGCAATGGAAGCAAAAAATAAGTTTATGAGAATTACCAATAAAACGGAGTGTTCAGTGGATTCTCACCTTCAAATTATGTCTGCTGCTTTAATGACAGAGCAAGATGTAGCTGTTCTAATATCTTATTCTGGTTCAACGAAAGATACGATTGAAGTGGCAAAAGTAGCAAAAGAAAGAGGGGCAAAAGTTATTTCAATAACGAGATTTGCCAAATCTCCTTTGACAAGTTTCGCCGATATAACATTGCTTTGTGGTGCAAATGAAGGGCCACTGCAAGGGGGCAGTTTATCTGCAAAAATATCGCAGCTCTATCTTCTAGATTTACTTTATCTTGAATACTTCAAGAAAACGAACAAAGAATCAGTTCATAACAAAGAACTAACGGCGCAAGCAGTTATTGAAAAGATGCTTTAGAGGGAAGCTAGGGGATGCTAAAAGCTCTTACAATGTGGAATAGCTAAGCTAAAAGAATGGAGAGGTAAGATAGAATGGATCAATCAATTGTTTTAATCAATGCAAAAATTTATGCAGAAAATCAGATTATTTCAGATGGATTTATTAAAATTGATGGAATGAAAATTGAAGAAATCGGCTGGATGACTCACTATAAAGCAAATGATCAATTCTATGTTATCGATTTACAAGGACAAACAGTCATTCCTGGCATGATTGATATTCATACACATGGGACGTCTGGCGCTGATGTAATGGATGCAGAAATTGCATCTCTGGAAACAATTGTCCGAGCTTTGCCACAGGAAGGGACAACAAGCTTTCTAGCAACTACAATGACCCAATCTGATGAGAATATTTCCAATGCATTGAAAAATGCAGCGAGCTTTATAAAAAATCATCAAAAACCAGGACAGTCTGAGGTGCTTGGGGTTCATCTTGAAGGGCCATTTGTGAATCCTCGTATGGCAGGAGCCCAACCTGTTGATTTTATTATCGAGCCCGAAATTCCACTTTTTGAAAAGTGGCAAAAACTAGCTGGAGGAACTATTAAACTGGTTACATTGGCTCCTGAGCAAAAGGGTGGAATGGAATTAACTCGATACTTGAATGAAAATGAAATTGTCGTCTCTATTGGCCATTCAAATGCGACATTTGCAGAAGTAAAAATGGCAATAGGGGCAGGTGCTTCGCAAGTAACGCATTTGTTTAATCAGATGAAAGGATTGCATCATCGAGAGCCTGGTGTTGTAGGGGCAGCTTTGCTTCTTGAAGAGTTATATGCAGAGTTAATTGTAGATGGAATTCATATATGCCCAGAAATGATTCAATTAGCTTATCAAAACAAAAAAAGCGAAAAACTAATTTTAATTACAGATTCCATGCGAGCAAAATGTTTAAAAAATGGCAACTACGATTTAGGCGGTCAAAAGGTTATTGTGAAAGATGGAATGGCTGTTTTAGAAAATGGCACATTAGCAGGCAGTGTTTTAAAACTAAGTGATGCGCTAAAAAATATGCTGAAATATTGTGATGACTGTACGCTTGAGGATGTTATTAAAATGACAGCAACTAATCCAGCAAAACAGTTACAGATTAGTGATCGTAAAGGTAGCATTAAAGCTGGAATGGATGCAGATTTAGTTGTGTTAAACAATGATTATGATGTGCTAATGACATTTTGCAGAGGAATTTTATCTTATCAAAAAGAAAGCTCGATGGTGGATTAACATTATCTACCTTTAACTAATTTTTAGCGATTAGACATCTAAAGAATTTGCCTTAGCAGACTATTAATAGTGGACTAGATTATAGGCAATGGGTTAACGAAGAACGCGAAAACTTTCTTGAAACTATTCATTTACATAGTTTTGAAATTTTACGCGTTCTTAAACAAATTATTGATAAATTTCTTTTACGACTACCAATGCAGACTTTATACCACGAAGGTTGTCGTTTTACCTCAATTCTCTTCTAGTTTTCCTTTTAAAAAACAAAGTAAAGGTTTTGTTAACAGTTAAATATTCGGAATATTAAGAATTTCAATCAGGTGATTTAAAAATAAATGCAATCCCCAAAGGAGGTGATTGGAGATATTTTGTCATTATCTATAATTAGAAATTTGATGGTATTTCCATATTAAAAGGAGGAGAAATTATGAAAAAATTTTTGGTAGCAGCTATGACATCAATGTTGGTTTTAGGCGTAGGTATTGGAAGTAAAGTAGAAGCTTCTAAAGGCGGAGATTCAGTGGAAAGAATAACATGGGAATATGCAGGAGAACTAGAAGCACAAAAAGGATTCGAAAAGAATATTGGGACAGCTGGCGTGTTGTCTGGCTCTTATAAAGATTATTTAATTGTAGGAGGGGGTGCGAATTTCCCTTATGATACAGTGTTAAATGGAGGAGCCAAGCAACATTACTCAGATATATATGTTTATAAAAAAGAGAAAAACAAATTAACGATGGTCGAACATACGAATCTTACACACGAAATAGGTTATGGATCTTCGATAACGACAGAAAAAGGCATTTATTATATTGGCGGTAGCCCTGACAAAGAATATGCAGACGATATTACTTTACTAACGATTGATAAAAATAAAAAATTGAAAGTAGAAAAAGTAGGAGACCTTCCGTTTACATTTAGTGATGGGATAGCTGTTGAGAAAGATGGCAAATTGTATATTGGGCTAGGTAAGCAAAATGCAAAAGAGAGCAATAAATTATACGAGTATGATTTAAAAACATCCAAAACGAGGGAGCTAGCTTCCATTCCTGGAGAAAGTGTGAGAAATCAAAGTGTAGCGCAAATATTAGATGGAAACCTCTATGTATTTAGTGGTGGAGGATCAATTGCATATACAGATGGCTACAAATACAATATCGAGAAAAACCAATGGTCAAAAGTGTCTTCCGTAAAAGTAAATGGGAAAGAAATTTCGTTACTTGGTGCAAATTCAGTCAAATTAAACAAAAATGAAATGTTGGTAATTGGTGGCTTTAATAAAGCAGTATATGATAATGCTGTTAAAAATTTAGGGACATTAAAAGATGAAGAACTATTGGCATTTAGAACAAAATACTTTACAGCAGATCCTTATGAGTTTAATTGGAATAAAGATGTACTAATTTATAATGCGCAAAAGGATACTTGGCGCACTATTGGGAAAATTCCATTTGATGCACCTTGCGGAGAGGGCTTAGTGTTAATGGATAAAAATATTTACTCTATTAATGGAGAAATTAAACCAGGCGTAAGAACGAACGCAATTTATGCTGGAACATTGCTGACAAATTAAACAAGGTGATAGTTTAGCGAGCGCTACAGTGCTTACTATCAAATTAGAGGGAAAGCACCAAGTAAGCCGCAACAAACTATGCATTTTGCATAGGGTTGCGGCTTAAGGTGTGCTGAGCAGAAAGCACTTACTTGTAGTGAAAAATAGTAGAAGTTAGAGAATTGTATTATTCACTTCCCTCAAAAACACCTTTAATTATTTTGCCTTCTACAAATGAAGGTATTTCTAACCCTAGTAAATCGTAAATCGTCGGTGCTATATCTAAATTAGAGGTGGCATTAATTTCTTTGCCTTTGGAAAATTCTGCTCCAGTAGCGATAAAAATAGGTCTAAGCATGCTTCTGTTTGCATCTCCCCCATGTGTCCCTAATTCAATTGGTGGCGAAACATTTTTTTCAACGTCACTCCCCATCACATAGCCAGGTGCACCAATCAACACGACATCGCCTGCATTTTGATGCTCCAGAAGGGTGATATTTTCATTTTTCAATACACTTTCATATGGATGTACTCTTGGTTCCAACAGATGGCGCCACATATTTTTGACATGTTGTTGAACAGTCCCGAATGAAAAATTGTCTGTTTGTATTGCAGACTTCACTTTTTTCATCTCATGTTGAATGATTGCTCCTTTGTTATATGAGACTTCGACAGCTTTAAAAGCTTCGATAATTTGGTCACGGACATTCTCATATTCATCTTGAGGAACAACGCCACCCTTTTCACGATTTTTTAGATTGATGTATACATTTGCTGCAGATCCGCTCGGAATGGCGTATGCTTTTGATTCTTCATAATTTATTTTAGTTTTATCTTTTGGATCGACCGTTAATAACCCTGCATCTTGTAGTACTTTGTTAGGTGAAAGGGTAGAATGGGCGGGTTCCATTCCATGATCGGAGACAACAAACAAATAATCATTGTCTTGCAGGGAATTCATTGTTGCTCCTACTACTTCGTCTGCTACACGGTACGACCATTCGATATAGCTCATGTACTGTTTTGACTTTTCATCTGAATAGTCTGGCTGACGAGGGTCTATTAATAAATACTTATGTTGTTCATGATCAATATGGGGGGCATAAAACATGAGCAAATCAGGATTGTATTGCTGTTTTATATAAAGCGAAACTTTTGTGATCCACATAATATATCGTTTGCTAATCTCCTCATATTCCTGTCTTGTAATCCATCCTTTCTCTAGCGCTTCATCATCATCTTGTGCTGGATAAAATCCAAATTCCTTCTCTATCTCTTCGGCAAATCCTTTAGGACCACTAATTTGACTAGAGGTTACGGCTGTGCGGTACAACTTTATAGGACGGTTAAGTTCATTGTTCTCTACTTTCATTTTGAACCAAAAGCCCGCACTTTGTTTATCTTTCATATGGATGGGAATAGATCCCCATTTGTTTCCTTTTACAATAGTATCCTCAGCATCTACTTTTTTATCTTCAGATAATATAAACGTGTCATAGTTTTCATGTTGATCATCAGTTGAGTCAATCGCCAAAATATGAATGACACGATCCTTTTCATTTTTCATCTTAATGCGGAATTCCGATTCCTTTAAAGGACTGAAGCTTTTAGGTGACTGAACCCACTCAGTAGTTTTCTTAAAGGTAAGTGATTCTAAATTACTTGGTGCCCATGTTTCACCATGATATATAGAATAATCTCCTTGTTTTTCTTCTTTAGGATTGGCGCCAGGAAAAGCTATAGTGGCTGTTGTTTTTCCTTGTTTTCGAGCTTCTTCCCATAATGGGGGGACTTCAATTTCTGCTTGAAAACCGCTTTCTTCATTATCTAAAGCGGTGTTTGGTTCATGAAAATGATTACTTACAATGCCTGTTTGTTTTGGCGTAGCCCCAGTGGCAATCGCTGCATGTGAAGGTGCAGTTAGAGAAGGGGTAATAGTAATAGGTTTTTTCGCAGTAACACCATTTTCAAGCATCTGTTTGATATGCGGTAATTTATTCTCTTGAACATATTTTTTAGTATAGTCATTTTTCATTCCATCAAATGAGATAAGGATGACCTTCCGCTCCGTTGTTTCGTCATTTTCCTTCGCCTCTGCTTCCTTTGTTATAGTGAAAAAGCAAAAATTAAGGAGGATTAGGCCTACATACAAAAATTTTTCCATGTTCTTATCCTTTCTGACCGCTAGCTGTTCTAAAAATTGCTTGTCCAAACAAAGAACTTCATAAAAGGCAAAATGAAGAGTACCTGTTATGACAATATTTTTGACTATAAAAAGGAGCATCTAAAAATTCACCATGTGAATAGCTCCTTGAATACTCTAGCTGCTTCTGTTCATTTCATTTATAAATAAATTACCCTTTTTCCTATGCATGAAACTTTTTTGTAGCCCTAAGGAAATGGCTGATGTGAAAACAAAATTTTAGTAAAATAGAGAGGGGAAAAAAAGTCGAGGGTGATAAAAAAATTACTAAAGTCAAAAGATAATCATCAGCAATTCGAAACGTGACGATCGTCAATAAAAAGCAGTTGGCTATTCGAATGTAATTAGAAGGATAATTTATTAGGAACTATTTAAATTTTGGGGCGTATTAATAATAATAAATCAAACATCTAAGAGGCTAAGGAGGGAGATTTTATGAAGAAATGGTCACCGTATTTATGGAAATTAATTTGGGTGATAGGCTTATTTTTATGTACAATCGTCAGTTTTGATATAAAAAATGAAATAAAAGTTATGTCAGCTTCAACTTATCGTATAGCTCCTGTTTTTTGGACTAATTTTATTACTCTTTTTTTATGGGGTGTCTATTTATCACTTATTTTAATAAAAAAATGGACCATTAATATAAATTTACCTTTACTTATTTGCGTTTTCATTCCTTGTTTTCTCTTTTCAATATTTGTACCAGTAGCCACAATTTTGCCATTATCATTACCAATAGGTGGCATATGGTTTAATAAAGCTATAAGTTCCTATTTCATTGAAATTGTTGCAGGTTTTACATTCATGCTAAGCCTTTTTAATAATTTAAAAAGTGATAATGATAAAAAAGTTGATGACAAAATACATAACAATTCGTGAGTTATGATTAATTTTGGCTCTTCCAAATACCTACTAAACACCTTTAAAACACCTTTAATTATTTGAATATTGCTAATTTTAATTTAAACCTAGAAAACTAACAGGTAAAGTATATAATGAAAGGACAAAAAGGGGGAAGGAGAATGACTTTGTTTTTTGATCATCTTGTCCATCAAGTTCAATCACCAGAAAATATGAAAGTCTTTTTAAATAAACGTCATATTCATACTGTAAATGGTGGACAGCACACCATGTGGGGAACGTATAATACATTAAGCTATTTTGGGTTAAGCTATATTGAACAAATAGCGATTTATGATCATGCGCTTTTTGAGGAAGCGGCAAAATTACCGTATTCCTTACATTATACTTTTAAACAGGACAATGAGCGCTATGGTTTTTCAAGAATTGCTTTACGTACAACTAATATAGAAGAAGAGGCACAGCGTTTAAGTGCGCTTGGTTTTGAAGTTTATGGACCAGATGTATGTAGTCGAACACGACCAGATGGATCGGTTGTGGAATGGAAACTATTACATTTTGGAAAGCAAGAGCAAGAAATCGATTTTCCATTTTTTATTGAGTGGGCGGATAGTGATGAGAAGCGCAAAGAACAATTAAAGGCAAGTGGCGCGCTAAAAGCAACCCAAAATATATCAATGGAGTCAGTACAGTTTTATGTCCAAGATGCGCTGGCTACAGCAAAAGAATGGCAAGAAGTACTACAATTATCTGAGCCAGAAGCACACACAGCGTTTGTGTCATTACATTTGCCAAATATTCGTTTAGATTTTTATGAAGAAGCTGCAGCAACTAAAATGATGCTTGGACGTAAATGTGAAGGACCTTTCGGTGTTACGTTGAGAGACACTGATCGGACGAAGGAAACATTAATTTTTCCTGGAGCCTTTTATTGGCTTAACCCATAGTTTTAAAAAAAGAAGGAGCTGTTCATTTGTTGAACAGCTCCTTGCCGCTTATAATTTCACAACATTTGACGCTTGAGGTCCGCGATTGCCTTCCACTACATCAAATGAAACCTTTTGACCTTCTTCAAGTGTACGGAAGCCTTCCTCTTGTATGCCCGTAAAATGTACAAATACATCTTCTCCATCATCACATTCAATAAAGCCATAACCTTTTTCGTTATTGAACCACTTTACGATTCCTTGTTGCATAAGCATTCGCCTCCAATGCGCCTGAATGTAAAATACTACCAATTAACTCGTGGCATAATTGATAAAAAATGAAAAAATTGCATTTTCTCTTAGAACATACATGAATTGATTCCAGTTGTCAATTGATTGTCGAAATATTGCGTAACTAACTGTGTTTTCTTGCTCAATAAAGTCTATAATGGAGATGAATAATAATAGAAAGTTGGGTGCCAAATGACAACGAAAAATCAACCTTTATCAGATTTAGAAATCGCTAGTCAAGCGGTTATGAAGCCTATTATAGACATTGCTGAAGCGGCAGGTATTCCAGAAGATGCACTAGAACAATACGGCCGCTACAAAGCAAAAATAGATCCATTAAAAATAACAGCACAGGGCGAGGATGCGAAGGTCGTTTTGGTGACAGCGATAAGTCCAACTCCAGCTGGTGAAGGAAAATCAACAGTAACGGTTGGGTTGGCAGATGCACTTCATCAATTAAAGAAAAATGTTGTTGTCGCATTGCGTGAGCCTTCCCTTGGCCCAGTAATGGGTGTAAAAGGAGGCGCGACAGGCGGTGGGTATGCTCAAGTTGTCCCAATGGAAGATATAAATCTGCATTTCACGGGAGACTTGCATGCCATCACAACGGCCAACAATGCGCTTTCAGCCTTTATTGATAATCATATCCATCAAGGCAATGCATTAAACATTGATCCTCGTCGTATCATTTGGAAGCGCGTAATGGACTTAAATGACCGTGCGCTTCGCAAAGTAGTCATCGGTCTTGGTGGTCCAGTGCAAGGCATGCCACGTGAGGACGGCTTTGATATTACAGTTGCCTCTGAAATTATGGCGGTATTCTGTTTAGCAACAAGCATAGATGATTTACGTGAGCGTTTAGCAAGCATTGTCATCGGTTATACATTTGAGCGTGAGCCCGTATTTGTGCGTGATTTACAAGTAGAAGGCGCGCTCACTCTGCTATTAAAAGATGCGTTTAAACCAAACTTAGTGCAAACACTTGAAGGGACACCTGCCATTATTCATGGCGGTCCATTTGCAAATATTGCACACGGCTGTAACTCGATTATGGCAACACAAACAGCACGCAAGCTAGCAGATATCGTTGTAACAGAAGCGGGATTCGGTTCCGATTTAGGTGCTGAAAAGTTCATGAACATTAAAGCCCGAAAAGCAGGCTTCAAACCAAGTGCCGTAGTCATTGTGGCAACGATTCGTGCGTTGAAAATGCATGGTGGTGTTGCGAAAACAGCACTCGTTGGAGAAAACGTGCCTGCGCTATTACAAGGCATTGAAAACTTAGCGAAGCACGTGGAGACGATTCGCACATTTGGTGTTGAACCAATCATCGCGTTAAATCGTTTTATTACAGACACAGAAGCTGAACTGGAAGCAGTGCTAAACTGGTGTCAAGAAAATGATGTGCGCATTGCCCGTACAAATGTCTGGGAAGAGGGCGGCAAAGGCGGATTAGCCCTAGCAGAGCAAGTACTATCTGTCCTTGAAGAAGAAAATAATTTCTCTCCTTTATACGATGTAGCAGAATCGATTGAAGAAAAAGTGCGTACAATTGTACAAAAGGTCTATGGCGGTAAAGATGTCCAATTTACAGAGCAAGCGAAAAAGCAAATTGCGCAAATCGAAAAATTTGGCTGGGACGAATTGCCGATTTGTATGGCGAAAACGCAATACTCATTATCTGACCAACCGAGTTTACTTGGACGTCCAGAAGGCTTCACAGTAACGATTCGTGAAGTCATTCCAAAGCTTGGTGCAGGCTTCTTAGTTTGTCTGACAGGTGATATTATGACAATGCCAGGTTTACCGAAACAACCTGCTGCCTTACGTATGGATGTCGATCGTGAAGGACATGCGGTAGGATTGTTTTAATTGTTATAAAATATGTAAAGCTGCTCTTTTTAGTCAGAAAGGTAAACAGGGAACATTGAAGAAGTATGGCCTATAAACTTTATAAATATATTATGTAATTGAGGACTCTGGTGTATAACCAGGGTCTTTTTTGTGTTTTATGACTAATATTAGTGAATTTGTGAAATGTAATAGTTGGTTGTTTTAATAACTAACCAACCAATAATGCTAAGAAAAAGTAGGATTTTATATTAAATTTAATTGTCAAATGAATTTTTATTTATAAAATACATTGAATTTTCTTTTTCTTTTAAATATAATTTATTTAATTCTTAATTGGAACAGCGTTCCGATAATAGGAACACGGAGGGATGAAGACTTGAAAATCGCAACAGATATTGGCGGTACTTTTACTGACCTAGTTTACACAGATGAGAAGGGAAATCTTCATTTTGACAAAGGACATACGACACCAGGTCACTTTGAGGATGGTATTTTAAATGTTTTAGGGCGACACGTTACAGAAGATTCATTGATTGAATCATTTATTCATGGTTCAACAGTCATTATTAATACATTAACGGAAAGAAAAGGGGGCGTAGTTGGGTTAATTACAACGAAAGGCTTCCGTGATGTATTAGAGATTGCTCGTGGTAATCGTCCAGACCTATATAATTTTAAATATAAAAAACCAGCACCTTTTGTAGAGCGTTACTTACGACAAGAAATTGATGAGCGTATCGATTATAAAGGAAATGTTATGAAAGCGCTTAATACCGATGAAGTTGAAGTAATTGTTAGAAAGTTCAAGGAATTAGGTGTGGAGGCTATTGCTATTTCTTTGATTCATGGCTATAAAAACCCAATTCATGAATTACAGCTAAAAGTAGAAATTGAAAAGCTTTGGCCAGAAGTGTACATCACACTTTCAAGTGAAACGATTAAAGAATATCGGGAATATGAGAGAACAAATACTACTGTTTTAAATTCATATGTAAAGCCAATTGCACACGCATATTTAAAAAGCCTAAAAGAAAAATTAAGCACGATTGGTATAACAGACCATTTGAAAATAATGCAATCAAACGGAGGAACGACAAGTTTTGATAAAGCGATGGAATTGCCAATTAATTTAGTCGAATCTGGTCCTGTAGCGGGTATGTTTGGCGCTGCAAAACTAGGAGAGCTTTTAAATGAATCCAATATAATTGCATTTGATGTTGGTGGAACGACAGCAAAATGTTCACTTATTACGGAAGGAAAAGTAAATGTTACGACAGATTACTATATTGAAAGAAATGAAAAATTTGCAGGCTATCCAATTAAAACACCTGTTGTAGATATTGTTGAAATTGGTAATGGTGGTGGTTCCATCGCACGCATCGATCCATTCGGCTCCTTAAAAGTTGGTCCAGATTCTGCTGGTGCAAATCCAGGTCCTGTTGCTTATGGCTTAGGCAATACATTGCCAACAATTACAGATGCAAATGTCTATTTAGGGAGATTATCATTAGAAAACTTCGATAATCCAGTGTCTATTGACAAAGTGGAGGAAGCACTAATTGCAGCAATCGCGAAACCGTTTAATGTGACAGCAGAGGAAGCAGCGCAAGGAATTTTAGATATTGCCAACTCTAATATGCTAAATGCACTTAAGCTCATTTCTATTCGTAAAGGCTATGACCCTGAGGATTTTACAATGGTTGCCTTTGGTGGTGGTGGTCCACTACATGCGATTAATCTAGCTGAAGAACTGGGCATGAAGAAAGTAATTATTCCTTATGGCTCATCGGTCTTTTCAGCATTAGGGATGTTGATGACGGAATATCGACAAGATTATATTCAAACAAGCTTAATGGATTTTGATAAGCATCATTTAACTGCTATTCAAACAAATATTGATGAGGCTATTGAAAATGCTTATGCGGATGCACCTTTATCGAAGGAACATTATTATTTCGAGATTAATTATGATTTGCGCTATAAAGGTCAGGAGCATGCAGTTAAATTGAATGCATCAAATATTTCGCTTCATGTGGAAGAGCTAGCTCAATTAGCAAAAGCTTTCCATATCAAACATAAACAAGAGTTCTCTTTTGACTTACCAGAGACTGCGATAGAGCTAGTAAATTTACATCTCACTATTTATGGGAAAGATGAAGCGGTCCAGTTTAAGGAGTTAGATTTCTCACATATTGATGCTTCAACAAGTATAAAAGCAAAACGAAAGTTATACGTCAAAGGTACAGGCTGGGTAGAGGTCAATGTCTACGATCAACAAAAGTTAGTACCTGGCTATGTTATTGCTGGTCCTGCTATTGTGGAAAGCCCTACATCTACAGTTGTGATAAATGAAAAGCAATCTATTGAAATAGATAAATACGGCAATCTAATTGTAGAGATGGAGGGGAAATAACACATGAAAAAAGATGTTTTTGCTATAGAAATTATTCAGGATTCATTGCTGGCCATTGGAGATGAGATGTTTGTTGCTTTAGCTCGCTCATCTATGAGCCCCGTTATCTATGAGGTTTTAGATTATGCCTGTGGTTTAACTGATGCCAATGGTAATTTGATTAGCCAAGGTAATGGTGTGACAAGTTTTATTGGGATGTTGAGTCCAATGGTTCAACGTGTCATAGAAAAATATGATAATGGGAGAAAATTAAACGAAGGTGATGTCATCATTATTAATGACCCTTATGTTGGAGGAGGCTCTCACTTATCAGATGTAGGATTGGTTTTACCAATCTTCAATAATGGTGAAATTATTGCTTATTCTGCAAATAAAGCTCACTGGACCGAAGTAGGGGGGATGGACCCTGGTTCATTTACAAGTAATTCGAATGAAATTTATCAGGAAGGCCTTCAGCTACCTGGTGTAAAGCTTTATCAAAAGGGCGAGCTCAATGAAGGCATTTATGAAATCATTTCTACAAATGTTCGTCTACCAGAGCTATCGATTGGAGATATGTTTGCACAAGTAGCAGCATTAAAAACAGGTGAAAAAAGGATTGCAGAACTTTGTCATAAATTCGGTGCTGAATCGGTGAAGTTGTCCATTCAAAAATTATTGGACAAGGGTGAAAAGATTGTAGAGTATGAGCTTCAACATCTACCTAAAGGTGAATTTTATGCAGAAGACTTTATTGAAGGCGATCCATTAAAAGGAGGACCTTATCCAATTCAAGTGAAAGTAACGATTAGCGATGAAGAATTTATTTGTGACTTTAGAGGCTCACACCCTGCTGTGAATGTGCCAGTAAACTGTTCACAATTTGGTTTAATGGCGAGTGTTCGTGTAATGTTCTTAGCATTACTTGGAGATATTGACGTGATTAATGAAGGTGTCTTTAAACGCTTAACAATTCTTACAGATGATAATTCAATTGTCTCAGCCAAACGTCCGCATCCAGTTTCAATGAACTTTGAAGCACGTATTGGAGCAGCAGACTTAATTTGGAAGGCGCTTGCACCTCATTTACCAGAAAGATTATCAGCAGGGCATTTACAGTCGGTATGTACATTTATCTTAACAGGCAAAAATCCTGAAAATAATGAATCCTTCCTAATCGTTGAGCCTTCAGTAGGTGGCTGGGGAGCGTCAAATGATGAGGATGGGCAAAGTGGACAATATTGTATGGGAGATGGGGAAACTTATAATCTTCCTATAGAAGTTGCAGAGACAAAATACGGAATTCAGATTGATGAATATAGCTTAAACTGCGATGGTGCTGGTGCAGGGCAATATCGAGGTGGCCTAGGTGTACGCCGAGTTTATACCGTTAATCATGATGGTCAAAAGGTTTCTGTCAACCTAGGTAGACATAAATTTGCACCATTTGGCTTAAATGATGGTGAGGAAGGCTCGTATAACTATTTAATTATTCATAAAAAAGATGGTACACAGGTGGGACCCGTAGGAGTACTCGCCAATTATGAATTACAGAAGGGCGATCGTATTGAGCTTGTCACAGCAACAGGGGGTGGCTATGGCAATCCACAAGAGCGAAGTACGAAAGCGATTGAAAAAGATCTAATAAATGGATATATTTCTTTAGAGGTAGCTGAAAACCGTTACGGCTACGAAAACGCATAAAAGGAGAAATATATAAATGACTGTCAAGACATTAAAAAATTCATTGGATATACTAGAATGCTTTGCAACTACAGATGGCGCATTAGGTGTACGTGAAATTTCACGCATGACAAAACTGCATACAAGTGTTGTGCAAAGAACCATCAATACATTTACTGAAGCAGGGTATTTATTACAGGATGAAGCTACAAAAAAATATAAATTAGGTTATAAAATGTTTATATTTCATGACAAGCTATCTAACTCAAGTGACCCTCACTTTACAATTTATGAATTGATGCAAAGTCTTGCAAGTGAAATTAATGAATCAGTATTTCTAACTTATATGGATAACGAGTATGGTGTCACAACAAAAATTGCTGAAAGTAGTAAGAATATAAAATATGCAGTGTCCTTAGGTACAAAAACACCGCTTTATGTCGGTGCTTCTTGTAAAGTTATGTTTGCTTATTTAGACAAAGAAAGGCAGCTTGAATTGTTAGCCTATTTTCATGAAAAGCTGTCGGAAGAGGAGCTTAAAAACCTTCTTGATAGTTTACAAGAGGAGTTACAAACCATTCGACAAAATAAGTGGTGTGTTACTGTCGGGGAGTACAATGAACATGCTTTTGGTATAAGTGTACCATTATTCAATTATAAGAAAGAAATCATGGCATCTCTAACAATTTCTGGATTAGTATATGACATTGACAATCAAAGGGAGAAATACATGCTTGAACAGTTAGTGAAAATTGCTCATCAAATTCAATCTCACATATCTAAACTATAACAACAATAGGGGACCTGACACTATGAATAATAAAGTATTACATCCGCGGGCTTTGGAGCCTGTAACTTTACTAATGATTGTCTTAACATCTGTTGTAGGGGCAATTATTGGGATACAGCTAATTACGACTTTAGGTATTTCAGCTAATACATCAATCATTGGTGCGATATTTGCGATGATTTTAGGAAGAATTCCGATTGGCAAGCTAATTGCATTTAAATCCGTGCATAGACAAAATATTATACAGACAGCAATATCTTCGGCTACGTTTAGTGCAGCGAGTAGTCTAATGTTGCCAATTGGTATTCCGTATGTTTTAGGTTATGAAAATTTAGTTTTGCCATTGTTTATTGGTGTTATATTAGCGATGTTTGTGGATGCTTTATTATTATATAAATTTTTTGATACAAAGATTTTCCCCGCAACAGGTACCTGGCCGCCAGGGATTGCAACAGCAGAGGCTATTAAAGCTGGTGATAAAGGCGGTAAAAATGCAAAGGTTTTAATTGGCGGTGTGTTAATCGGTATAGTGGGGTCTATTCTTAAAATTCCAATGTCAGCTTTCGGGGTAGCATTTATCGGAAATATTTGGGCGCTTACGATGTTTGGAATTGGTCTTTTACTAAGAGGTTATTCGGTTCAATTATTTAATGTCGATTTGAATGAATATTACATTCCACATGGCATTATGATTGGAGCGGGTATTGTAGCCCTTTTCCAGGTTGCTTTTACTTTGCTAAGTAAAAGAGCAACTAAAGAGTCAGAAGAATTAATCTATTCGAAAGACCAAAAAGAAATTCGACAAGGTTTTGGTGTAGGTTTTATTGCTTATTTAGCGATTGCATTATTAATTGCTTTAATAGGCGGTATGATTTCACATATGTCTTTTGGCATGCTAATCGGCTTTATCATTTTCGCAACAATTGCAGCATTTGTTCATGAACTTATCGTTGGGATTGCTGCAATGCATGCAGGCTGGTTCCCTGCATTTGCAGTGGCGTTTATCACACTAATTGTCGGAATATTAATTGGTTTCCCAGCACCTGCTCTTGCTTTGTTAGCTGGCTTTAGTGCGGCAACAGGGGTAGCATTTGCAGATATGGGCTATGACTTGAAAACAGGTTTTATTTTACGTGGAAATGGCAGTGATCCTGTATTAGAAAAAGAAGGGCGTAAACAGCAAATGATTGCTGGGATGCTAGCATTTTCAATTTCTGCAGTCGTAGTTTTACTTTCATATCAATCGTATTTTGCACAAGGTTTAGTAGCACCAGTTAACCATGTCTATGCAGCCACTATCCAATCCGGAGTGACTGGAGATGTAGCAAAACAGCTATTAATCTGGTCGATTCCTGGGGCATTGATTCAATTAATTGGCGGTTCAAAGAGACAAATGGGTATTCTGTTTGCGACTGGTTTATTACTAATCAATCCGATAGCTGGTTGGGCAGTATTAGTAGGTATTATCCTTCGTGTGATTTTCACCTATATGACAAAAGGTAAGAAAGAATCTGAAATGACTGTATTTGCAGCAGGTGTTATTGCTGGAGACGCTTTATATAGCTTCTTCTCTTCTATTCTGAAAATAGGAAAATAGAAAGGGGTAAGTGCGCATGGGAAGGGTGTTAACGTATAAGGATGGTTTAGCTGCTGTTTATGGAGGTGCAATACTTGGAGGCGGTGGTGGCGGCCTCCTTGCGGAAGGTTTAAAGTTACTGGAGGAGATTTTCGCTTCAGGAAACCCTCAACTTATCGATATAACGGCATTAAACCATGAAGATTTAGTAGCCTGCGTTGCAATGGTTGGTGCACCTTCAGCAGAAGAACAATATGTATCTAATGAACAGCTTTGCTGGAGCTATCAACAGATGAATGCGTATATGGGTCATCGATTAAAAGGAATTATTACGAATGAAAATGGTGCCATAACGACAATCAATGGTTGGTTACAATCGGCATTACTGAACGTACCAGTCATTGATGCCCCTTGTAATGGACGGGCTCACCCTACTGCTATAATGGGTTCCCTAAATCTACATGAACAACAAGATTATCAATCTGTTCAATTTTATGCAGGTGGAAAAAATGATTTCGCTATTCAAGGCTTAGCTGAAGGTAATTTACAAAACACCGCAAAGACAGTTCGTCATGCTTCTATTCTAGCTGGAGGAATGGTAGCGGTGACACGTAATCCAATAACAATAGGCTATTTAACAGAACATGGTGCACCAAATGCAATATCTGCCGCGATTGAGCTCGGGTATAGCTTCCTAATTGGGCGAACAATGGATGAAAAATTAGATAATATTATTCATCTGTTAAATGGCGAGCATATCGTATCTGGAACAGTAAAGGATTTTACTCTGATAAGGGAAAATGGCTTTGATGTCGGTAGCTTAACTGTTGAGGATGTTGAGTTAACTTTTTGGAATGAATATATGACATTATCAAAGGCAGGGACCATCCAATCGAGATTTCCAGATTTAATCATGACATTTGATATTGAAGGGATGGTACCTGTACCAAGTGCAAGCATTAAAGAAGGCATGCATATAGCAGTTATCCAAGTTGATCAAAGCCAGTTAAATTTAAGCTCAACGATGAAAAATGCTGAGCTGTTACAGGAAATTGATGCGGTGATTGGTAAGGATTTATAAAAATAAATTAGCAAGAAAGCAATCTAATTAATAAAAGCTGCCTACATCTCTTCAAGATGGGCAGCTTTTATTGTTCCTTCAGCGGGAGGGTATTACATACGATCAATTTCTTTCCTACTTCCTTCATAACGTATTCTTACTCATGGCTTAAATGAACTTTCGTTATTTCAATGAATTATCGAATATTGTTAACACGACTCCAATAAAGCGGCCTTTCGCAAAATGATTGCATTGTTGGCTATACATTAATCATTAAGGGAGAAGTTACGTTCAACATTGTAAAAGAAGGTAACATCGTTTAATGAAAAATCCATAATAACTTGCTACATTTGGTAAAAGCCTTCGTGGTCGCGAAAACAAAACTAACTGGTTGTTCACATTTTTGTATTGTACAGCTACTATGCGGGTTAACAAACTTTAAAATTTAGGGAAAGTGTTCACTTTTAATTGAAGATGATCGGTTACACTATACGCATTTCATTGCAAAACAGTATTCAATTGTATGCCCGCTGAAGTTGTTTAAAATTGTAAAACACATAGTTTTTGTACACTACGCAAATTGTGAGCTTACAGAACAATAAAGTTTGTTCTGTATTTTTATCCTACAATATTCTGAATAATTAGTCAATTGATATGTATTTTTTTATTTGTTTTCCAATATAGAAGGCGACATCGTTACACTTCACAAAGCAATACAGTATAATAGGCAAAGAGAAAGGACTGAGTATTAATATGAATGAGTTAAAGAACAAAGTACGTAGCATATATGAGCAATTTGATGCAAGTCATGACTTTCAACATATAGAACGTGTTTATCAAAATGCGTTAGCGATTTTACATACAGAGCCTAATGCAGATGCAGAAGTTGTAAAAATGGCGGTGCTTTTGCATGATGTCAGTGATAAAAAGTATACGGATAGTAAAGAGCAAGAAGACCTGTTGATTAACGATTTGAATATAAGTGAAGCAAAAAAACAACATATTCGTGATTGCATCGCACAAGTGTCATTTAATGGTGGTAATGAGCTGGAGGCTACTTCTATTGAAGCGAAAATTGTACGTGACGCGGATCGTTTAGACGCAATAGGAGCGATTGGAATAGCGAGGACATTTGCTTATGGTGGTGCTAAAGGTCGGAAATTATATGATGACACAGAGGAAGCAAGAACAACGATGTCTGAGGAAGATTATCGTAGTAAAAATACGTCGTCTGTCACTCATTTTTACGAGAAGCTTTTATTATTAAAAGAATTAATGACGACCGACAAAGGTAAGCAAATGGCTAAGGAACGCCATCAATTTATGGTATGCTTTTTAGAGCAATTACAAAATGAAAGAGATGGAAAAGCATAATGAGTCATTTAATCGTACAAAATTTAACGAAGACAGTGGGCGATAAAACGCTCTTTCAAAATATCGAGTTTACTATCTATGAAGGGGAACGCGCAGGTCTGATCGGTATTAATGGGACAGGTAAGTCGACGTTGTTATCTATTTTAGCTGGTCAAATCGAGGCGGATACAATAGATATTGATCGTCCTAATAAGTATCGTATTGCTTATTTACCCCAAGAGCCTACATTTAATAGTGGCGAAACGGTACTACAGGCAGTGTTTGCGGGTGATTCTCCTGTTTTACAACTCAATCGCCAATACGAAGAGACGGTTGCGGCACTCGCATTAAATCCTACATCCGAAAGCTTACAAAAAACATTGTTTAGCTTACAGCAGCGTATGGACGAGGAGCAAGCTTGGGACGTCAATGCACTTGCAAAAACGGCCCTAACAAAGCTAGGCATTGAAATGTTCGATAAGGAAGTGTTAACCCTTTCAGGCGGTCAACAAAAACGTGTCGCTCTAGCGAAAGTGTTAATTGAACCAGCAGACCTTTATTTATTGGATGAGCCGACCAACCATCTAGATGTACAGTCAACAGAATGGCTACAGGAAATGGTAATGCGCTTAAAAGGTGCTGTAATTTTCATTACCCATGATCGTTATTTCTTAGATGAATTGTCGACGCATATTTATGAAATAGCAGACCAAACGTTATATCGCCATACAGGGAACTATGGAGACTTTTTAGAGGCGCGTGCAATTCGTGAGGAAATGGCTGCAGCTTCAGCTCAAAAGGACCGCAATCGTTATCGTTCAGAGTTAAAATGGATTCGTCGTGGTGCGAAGGCACGTTCTACAAAGCAAAAGGCTCGCATTCAGCGCTTCGAGCAACTTGAAGATAACTTAGAACGCAAGTCAGATGATGTTTCTCTTGAATTGGGCTTAGCAACAACGCGACTTGGACGCAAAGTATTAGAGGCAGAAAATATATCGAAGGCTTTCGGTTCGCAAAAAATAGTCGAACAATTTACGTTTTTACTGCAACAAGGTGATCGCATCGGTATAATTGGTGCCAATGGTGTTGGAAAATCGACTTTACTCAACATGCTTGCTGGTGAACTGTCGCCAGACAAAGGAGAGATTCATGTCGGTTCCACTGTAAAACTGGCACATTTTAAACAAACGTTACCGAAGATGAATGAAAATGAGCGCATGATAGAATATATTCGCGAAGCGTCAAATGATATTACTGATGCAGAAGGTATACGTTATTCCGCTGCGCAAATGCTGGAACGTTTTTTATTCCCATTACATGCACATGGTACACCAATTGGTAAGTTATCTGGTGGGGAACGTAAGCGTCTGCACTTATTAAAACTATTAATGGAGCAACCAAATGTGCTATTACTGGATGAGCCAACAAATGACTTAGATATTGAAACACTTGGGGTATTAGAGGACTTTATCGAACATTTCCCAGGTGTCGTTATAACAATTTCCCACGATCGCTTCTTCCTCGATCGTATTGCCAAAAAACTTTGGGTTTTAGACGGTCAAGGACATGTAGATGAGTCACTTGATATTTATAGTGATTATTTACAGAAGCGAGAGCAGCAAACGTCAGTGAAGGTGGAAGCACCGAAAGCAGACAAGCAGAAGGTCGAGAAGCCGAAATCAGATAAGAAAAAACTATCATTTAAAGAACAAAAAGAATGGGAAACCATTGCAGATGATATAGAAAAAACAGAGACTGCAATTATGGAAACCGAAGAAGGTATTGCAAGCGCTGGCGCTGACTTTACTAAATTACAGGAGTTAACGGCTAAACTAGATGAGCTGAATGCACATTATGAGCATCTAATAGAAAGATGGTCGTACTTAGATGAAATCGTAAACGGATAAGGAGCGTATAATATGAAAATACTTACAATTGAGCCGACACCAAGTCCTAATTCTATGAAAATTATTGTCGATACGGAGTTACCGTTTGGCAAAAGCTTTAACTTTACAAAGGATAATAAAGACGAAGCTACTGGGGAAGCGGCAGCTATTTTAGCCATTGAGGGGGTTAAAGGTGTTTATCATGTAGCTGATTTCTTTGCAGTTGAACGAAATGCAAAATACGCATGGGAAAGTATTTTATCGAGCATTCGACAAGTATTAGGCGAGGATGTTACTGAAGCTAGCGATATACAAATTGCCAATGAATTTTATGGCGAAGTATATGTCCATGTACAGTTTTACAAGCAGGTGCCATTGCAAGTAAAGGTGTTTGATAACCAACGTGAATACCGTGTGAGCTGTGGTGACCGTTTTGTCGATGCTTTCAATAAAATTATTGAATCAGATGTCGATGAAAACTATATTTTCCAACGTAAATGGATTGACTACGGTGTTCGTTATGGCGAGCTTGAGGAAATTGCTGAAGCGGTCAAACAGGAAATTGATGTAACCTTTTCAGCACAACGTCTAGCTGACATTGTTGCAACGATTAATGATACAGAGAAGGTATACCAAAAGCCTGCTAAATTAAAAATAACGGTCGAGCAGTTCCAACAGCCAGAATGGGAAAAGCGTTTCCAATTACTTGACCAAATGGCAGACCCAGAGCTAGATGACTTACCACTATTAGATTTAGCGCTACAAGATGAACAAATGTCTATTCGTCGCCTAGCAACCGTTTACTTAGGCATGATAGAAGATGTAGCAGTTGTACCGTATTTGGAAAAAGCATTACACGATAAAAGTGCAGCCGTGCGCCGTACTGCGGGAGACTGTATGAGTGACCTAGGCTTGGTAGAATTTGAAGAGGCGATGCAACAAGCATTGCAAGATAAAAATAAGCTTGTTCGTTGGCGCGCAGCGATGTATTTGTATGAAGTAGGAACAGAGCAATCATTACCAGCGTTAAAGGCAGCTGAAGAAGATAAAGAGTTTGAAGTGAAGCTTCAAGTGAAAATGGCCATTGCTCGAATCGAACAAGGTGAAGAGGCAAAAGGCTCTGTATGGAAGCAAATGACGGAATCACGTCAGCAATAATAGCATAAAAAATATTCGCAAGAGCATCTAAACTTAGATGCTCTTTTAGTTGTCTTGATATAGAAAGGAACGTGATTCTTTTATAGTTGATGGTAGCAAAGTCGGCTACTCCTGCGGCTAACGGTGTGCCCGAGGAATGCCCCGCCCGCAACGGACAGCAACGGCAGAAATGTTGGATTGGTTGATTTTGAAATCGCCGATAGAGCCATGCGAATCGCCGATAAAACATCAGGAAACGCCGATAGAGCCATTCGAATCGCCGATAAAACATCAGTAATCGCCGATAGAACCTTGGAAATCGCCGATAAATTCCTCAGAATCGCTGATTAGTTAAGTAGTAGGTGAAACCGCTTTTTCAAAAGCTCTTTTAAAGGCATACATATAATTTTCAATTGCGCGTTGACTAATTTCTGCTTGAGGGACCATGTGCTCAAAGCCATGGAAGCACCCTGGATATAGATGGAATTCTGTCGGTACACCCGCCTTTGTTAGTCTCGCAATATATTCGATTGTTTCATCACGGAATGGATCTAAATCTCCTATAAATGTATACGTAGGAGGAAGATTGCTATAATCCTCTGCATGAAGAGGAGCCGCATAAATAGGCGCATCAACAGCGTAATTTGGCCCTAAATACATTTCCCATGCTTGATGATTTTGTGGACCATTCCATACTCTAGCATCTGTAATTTCGTCATTTGAAGGTAAAATACAACGATTATCAATCATTGGATACAGTGGCATTTGGAAAGCAATTTTAGGTCCTTTTCGATCCCGAGCCAAGAGTGAAACAGCAGCAGTTAATCCGCCTCCAGCACTTGCGCCATGGACAGCAAGACGTGTTAAATCAATACCTAATTCATCAGCATTTGCCGCTACCCATTCAAGTGCAGTATAACAATCTTCTACACCAGCAGGATAAGGATGTTCGGGTGCTAAGCGATAGCCAACTGAAACGACCACACAATCTAATTGTGAAACAAGCATCTGACAACTTGCATCAAACATTTCGATAGACCCAATGATAAAACCGCCGCCGTGGATATACAAAATAGCAGGCAACGTGCCATATTTTTCAGTCGGTTCGTAAATTCGAATACGCACATCTGGTGCCCCGTTAGGACTACTAATATAGCGTTCTGTCGTTGTAACGTTTTCCATTTTTACTTCTTCGCTGCCAAGCGCTTCATTCATGACACTACGTGATTCAGCAATATTCTCTCTTGTTAAATTTAGTTCCTGCATAGCGGATAAGAATGTTGTTAACTCAGGATGTACTCGATTTTCCAATTGCATGCCCTCCTTATTTTTGAAAACGCTATCATTTTAATTGTGATTAAAATATCACAATTAAAATATAGTACAATGGGTAAGAGATGTCAAATGAAAAAATAGAGTATTTTGAAAATTGGAGGAGTGACAATGCAACTACTTATCCAATCGGGTGACCTTGGGCCAAAATGGTTCCATGTGGCATTACGAGCAATCGTCCTAATGGCGGAATCGAATGAACTACTAAAAAGTAATGTTATTGCGGAAACGCTAGGGGAGGATGCGACATTCGTCAGAAAAATTCTTGCGAAGCTTGCAGAACAAGACTATGTACAGGCGCATAGTGGACGCTATGGTGGCTATTGCCTTAATAAAGCACCAGCGCAAATTACGATGCAAGATATTTATAGCGTGCTCGGCAATGACAATGAAACACCTTATTGGTCAGTGCCATCTACTGGTTCGGAACGTTTTATTTCCATGATTATTGCGAAAGCGGAAAAAACGTTTCAATCTGTGCTAGCAGACTATACGATTCAAGATATTTTAGATAATAGAGGTAAATAGGGTGTAGGCGAGCAGTAACCGACAAGGTAGAACATTTAAAAAATAACACTATTAAATTAGCTACTTTTGATGCTGTTTTTAAAAGAATTGGAGATTGGTTTTTGATAATATCTAATTAAAAATTTAAAAATGGAGGTGCATCTATCTGTGCATAGAGATATCGACTATCAATGGCGGATTACAAAATACAATCCTGCTTATCGAAATGCAGAAGGACATTATTTGAGGGATGAGTGGACAAGTGCTTCAGAAATTGGAAAATCTTTTCTTGGAGAAATATTAACGATAGACGACTATTTACAGGTCGAGAAAGCATATGTCGATACGGTGATGAAATTTCTTGAGGTTTATCAAATTGAGAGCGTACGACTCATTCATCTTGAAACGTATGGTTTGAGTAACGTGGATAAAACTTCGCCTTTATATGACTCATCGTTTGAGACAATTCCATTGGCAGAAGATATGCTAGTAACCATTGAACAAATTCCGATTGTCTGTAAAATGGCGCTGAGAGAGTATATTTATTGTCAACTGATTACTGAGGATTTCTTTGTCCATCTCGGTTATGACTATTATCTATTTATTGGTGCTAATAGCATACAACAGGAAGCGATACAATTTGCGAGCGAGCAGAGACTTTTTGTAGAACAAATGATATCGCCGTATTATCTTTCTGAAAAAAATGTTATTCGAGAAGTGGCATGGAGCTTTCCTGGAGAAACAATAATCGAAGATAGTGAAATATTGAAAGATATGTCTTTAGAGGAGTTGCGAACTATTTTTCAACTCTCTTCTATTCATCCAGTCACAGGCTCTTACAAAATTACAGAGGATAATGCGAAGTTTTTCCAAAAGAACATCAAGCATAAAATGGACTTTACTAAGTATGAGTACTATTTATTAGCTGGGAGTTAAGTAAATAGTAGGTTTTCAAATCCGTAAATTATAAACAAGCAAAACACTCACCCAAAACGTTGAGCTCACAGAGTTTAGGTGAGTGTTTTCTATTTGGGCGACGTTTTTTTTTGTAGATTGCCATCGTTACACCTTATTTTTCCATATGGATAGTAGCAAAAAACTTCATGGGATTCTATGAATGATTATCAATTTAACCAATATATTAGTAAATATACAATATGAAAATATGGATTGTAAATATTTTCTAATATAAAGGAGGCTTCATACATGCTTGAACCAACTATAAAGACATCGGAAACGTATCAACGGGATCGGGAAACCGTTATTGCCTTAACACAAAAGCTCGTTCGTATCGAAAGTGTCTATCGCGAAAATGATCCTCATGGCAATGAACAGGAAGTAGCCAATTACGTCGCACAATATTTAAGTGATATCGGTATTGAAACATTTGTGGAGGAAGTTGTACCTGGCAGACCGAATGTTATTGGCATTATTGATTCGGGGAAGCCAGGAAAAACCTTACTATTTGAAGGGCATACAGATGTCGTAACCGAAGGCAATCGTGAGGCATGGACTTATGATCCGTTCGGAGCTGAAATCATTGATGGGCGTATGTATGGTCGAGGGACAAATGATACAAAAGGGAATCTCGCATGTATGATTACTGCTTGTCAGTCATTGTTACTAGACGATGAGGAATTTACAGGCAAAATTATTTTATGTATCCCGTGTGATGAAGAGGGGCTTATGCTTGGCATTAAACATTTTATCCTCAATGGCTGGGCAGATGGCGTAGATGGAGCGATTATTTGTGAGCCGCAGGAAAACAATGTATGCATTGCACAGCGTGGTGCTATTCGATTACAGGTCGATATTTTCGGCAAAATGGCGCATGGTGCGATTTCATGGAGCGGCATTAATCCGAATTGGCGGATGGCACGCTTGATTGTGGAGCTTGAAAAGTTAGAAAAAGAAGAGCAAGCACGATTAGGGAAAGACCCAATGCTCAACTGGCCATCGATTACGCCAACGATTTTACGCGCTCCTGTGAAAGGGGATGCGCAAATTAATGTTATTCCAGATCATTGTATGACGACACTTGATATTCGCACCGTACCAGCACAGAAGCATGATGAATTACTAAGTAAAATTGATGCCATTATTCAACGACTACAAGCAGATGATCCAGACTTTAAAGTGGAGCTTACTGTACTTGATAATCGCCCAGCAACCGCTACTGCGAAAGAAGAGCCAGTTGTACAAGCTATTTACGAGGCAGTGGCAGAAGTGACGCAAAAAGAGCCGATTTATAACGGTGTGCCAGGTGCAACGGATGGTACTTTCCTTCATGTGCATGGTGTACCAATCGTAACAGTAGGAGCAGGTGATCGTGAAATTCCACATCAAATTGATGAGTATGTCGATATTGAAGAACTCGCAGAAACAACGGCCATTTACCGTTTAGCGGCATTAAAGTTTTTAGCAGGTGAAGCGTAATGGTCAAAATCGCTGTTATTCCAGGTGATGGTATAGGCAAGGAAGTCATGGTGGAAGCGTTAAAAGTGCTCGAACAACTAAAGGTGGATGACCCAACTTTACAAATTGAAACAACCATTTTTCCGTGGAGCTCTGATTATTACGTCCAACACGGTTCAATGATGCCAAAAGATGCACTTACAACATTAAAGAACTATGATGCGATATTATTCGGTGCCATTGGTGATGCACGTGTACCAGATGATGTGACAGTGTGGGAATTTATTATGCCAATACGTAAGCAATTCCAGCAATATGTGAATTTCAGACCAGTCAAATCACTACAAGGAATTGTGTCACCTCTTGCAAATGGTAAGGACATTGATATGGTTATTTTTCGTGAAAATACAGAAGGTGAATATTCCAATAGCGGGGGCCATATGTATCATAACCAGCCACAAGAAATGGCGATTCAAAATACAATTATGACACGGCTCGGTGTTGAAAAAATCGTACAAGCAGCATGTGATTATGCCAGTAAATATGGCAAGTCGAAAATTACGAGTGCAACGAAATCAAATGCCATTATTCATTCCATGAAATTTTGGGATGAGCATACTAAACATATTGTTACGCAAACTTCGCCGCCATTAAAGCTAGAATCTATTTATATTGATGCATTAGTGGCTTATTTTGTAGAGCGTCCTCAAGATTTTGAAGTTGTAGTGGCATCCAATTTATTTGGGGACATATTATCGGATTTGGGCTCCGCGATTGTTGGTGGGCTTGGATTATCTCCTTCGGCAAATTTGAATCCTGAAAAGGAGTTTCCATCGATGTTCGAGCCAGTGCATGGTTCCGCTCCTAATATTGCGGGGAAAGGGATTGCCAATCCGATTGCACAAATTTGGTCTCTTGCATTATTGCTTGGGCATATTGGGAGATCAGACGCAGAGAAACGTGTTGTTTCAGCGATTGAAGCGGTGTTAAAAGAAGGTATCGTGAAAACAGCGGATATTGGAGGACGGGCATCTACCTCACAAATGGGGGATGCAATTTGTCAGGCGCTTGTTAACATAAATCAAACAGCTAGGGGTGTGTAAGATGGCAGTTGCGCAGCGAGTTATTATTGTGACAGGTGCTGGGGGAGGCATGGGGAAAGCGATTATTCAAGATCAGCTTGAGCAAGGAAATATTGTAATCGGCATTGATCTATCAGTTGCCTCACTTGCTGATCTAGCGCATGAATCTTTACAAAAATTCGAGGTCAATGTTTTGCAAGAAGAAAGCATTCAGACGATTTTCCACGAAGTTTACGCCAAATATGGACGAATTGATGGGCTCGTCAATGCACTAGGTATTGCTCAGGCTGCGACGCCAATTGAGCAAGTAACAATGGATGAGTGGAATCGACTTATGGACGTAAATGTGAAAAGTTTATTTATAACAACGAAGGCCGTTGTTCCTTATATGAAGGAGCGAAAAAAAGGCTCGATTGTGACGATTGCATCCATTTCGGCAGTGCGTCCCCGTCCTGGCTTGCAGGTTTATATTGCTTCAAAAGGAGCGGCGGAAAGCTTTACGCGTGGGCTGGCGATTGAGCTTGCATCACATCAAATTCGTGTTAATACAATTCATCCAGGACCAGCGAATACACAGATGTTAGCACAGTTTACAGCAGAAGGTGCAGATGCAGAGCAAACAAAGCAAGATGTCTTTATCCAATCAGTGCCACTTGGCCGTTTAGTCAATCCAACTGATATAGCAGGTGCAGTAAATTATTTACTATCAGATACATCAACAATGGTGACAGGCACAACATTACATGTTGACGGTGGCCGTGGCTTATAGGAGGGGTACGATGCAAATTATTCCGATGCTAATAAATGGTAAGTGGGTACAAGGCGATGGTCAGGAGTTAATAAATGTTGTCAATCCATCTACTGGTGAAGTGCTCGCGCAAATAAAGAATGCTAGTAAGGCACAGGTAGACGAGGCGGTTCGAGCGGCTCGTCATGCATATGAAAGTGAAGAGTGGCGAAAAGTCAAAGCTTATGAGCGTGGTCAGCTACTTATCCAATTAGCACAATATATTCGCATGCATGCTGAAGAATGGAGTTTGTTAGAGTGTCGTGATGTGGGTAAGCCTTTGACACAGGCGCGGGCAGATGTGGAAGCCGCTGCTCGCTACTTTGAATTTTACGGCGGTGCGGCAGACAAAATTATGGGTGACACCATTCCTATCGAAGATGGTATTTTAAATGCGGTCGTTTTAGAACCAGTTGGGGTTACTGTCCATATTGTGCCATGGAACTATCCGTTACAAATTACTGCAAGAAGCGTTGCCGCTGCTATCGCAACAGGGAATGCTGTCATCGTTAAAAGTGCAGAGGATACCCCACTGACGACGCATGCTATGACGAAATGGTTTGCTGATAAATTGCCGAGAGGAATTTTTCAGCATATTACAGGTTTAGGTCGTGATGTAGGACCATTTTTAACGACACATGCTGATATTAATCATATTACATTTACAGGCTCGGTCCCTACAGGCATTGAAGTGATGAAAGCAGCGGCTCAAAACATTGTACCTGTCACATTAGAATTGGGTGGCAAATCGCCGAATATTGTATTTAAAGATGCGCCGATGGAACAGGCTTTAGAAGGGGTAATGCGTGCCATTATTCAAAATGCTGGGCAAACCTGTTCGGCAGGAGCACGGTTGCTTATTGAAAAAGACGTGAAAGAGATGTTCGTTGCAAAGCTAGTGAAGAAATTTCAAACTTTAAAGATTGGTCCAGGGGAAGCGGATGTTGATATGGGGCCACTGTTAAATCATCAGCAATATTTGAAGATTTCCACACTGCTGAAGCAGGCGAAAGAAAATGGTTATGTTATCTCTGGTGGAGAAACCATTACGATTAAAGGCTATGAAAAAGGCTATTATATTCAACCGACGATTCTCGACGGTGTAGATGCAAATGCTACATTAGCGCAGGAGGAGATTTTCGGACCAGTGTTAACAATATTGACGTTTACATCAATAGATGAAGCGATTGCATTAGCAAACGGGACAGACTACGGATTAGTGGCAGGTGTTTGGTCAAAAGATTTAGACACAGCACATTATGTGGCAAGTCGGGTGAAGGCTGGACAAGTGTTTGTCAATAATTATGGCGCAGCAGGCGGAATTCAAATGCCATTTGGAGGTTATAAAAAGAGTGGCATCGGACGTGAAAAGGGCTTTGTTGCATTAAGAAATTATACACAAATGAAAAATATTGCGATACGTTATTCAACACCCAATCACGATAGTGAGTAGGAGGGTAGGATATGGAACAAGCAAAAGACAAGCAGGTGTTGTTGGAGGTTCAACATTTAAATGTTCAATTTCATATGAAAAATGGCCAAAAGGCAAAAGTAGTTGATGATGTAAGCTTTGTGATTCATAAAGGTGAAACCGTTGCACTTGTTGGAGAGTCGGGCAGTGGCAAGAGTATAACTTCGTTGTCGATAATGCGTTTGCTTCCGATGCCACCTGGTGAAATTACGAAAGGTGACATTCTTTTAAATGGAAAAAATCTTTTACATTATAAAAATAAAGAGATGAGCAGGATACGGGGCAATGAAGTGAGTATGATTTTTCAAGAGCCGATGACATCCCTTGATCCCGTTTTTACAATTGGCAATCAAATGATAGAAGCGATTCAAAGACATCAAAAAGTCTCTAAAAAACAAGCAAGAGAAATGTCACTTCAACTATTAAAAGAAGTGGGCATTGCCAATGCAGAAAAAATTATCACAGAATATCCCCATCAGTTATCAGGTGGGATGCGCCAGCGTGTTATGATTGCCATCGCGATGTCCAATAATCCACAGCTATTAATCGCAGATGAGCCTACAACGGCATTAGATGTAACTGTGCAAGCGCAAATCTTAAAGTTAATGATGAAAATGAAAAAAGAACAGCACTCAGCCATTTTGTTTATTACACACGATATGAGTGTAGTTGCGGAAACAGCAGATCGTGTGATGGTTATGTATGCAGGGCAAATTGTGGAAGAAGCGCCTGTCCGAGAAATTTTTCTTCAGCCCAAACATCCTTACACAGCTGCCTTATTAAAAACGATGCCTAGTCTTGAAACAGAGATGACTAGATTACCTTCTATCCCTGGTACTGTGCCACCAGCCTATGCACTGCCGAATGGCTGTCGTTTCGCACCACGATGTCCATTTGCGATGGAGCATTGTCGTCAAGTAACGCCAGAAACTAGACTTATCCAACATAATCATAGCGTAAGGTGTCATTTATTCACGGAGGAAGGAGTACTTGCACATGACGGAGAGAGAAGTTTTACTTGAAATTCTTCATTTAAAAGCCTATTTTTCGGTGAAACGCAAGTCTATGAAAGAAGAGAAAAAAGTCGTCAAGGCTGTTGATGATATTTCAATTGAAATCTTCCGTGGTGAGACACTTGGGATTGTAGGAGAGTCAGGGTCAGGTAAGTCCACGTTCGGACGCACAATTTTAAAGCTTGTTGAACCGACAGATGGGGAAATTTTATATAAAGGTCAACCTATTCACCACTTGAAGGGACGTCATTTACAAAAATATCGCAACCAAATGCAAATGATTTTTCAAGATCCATTCGCATCATTAAATCCACGGATGCGTATCGGCGCCATTATAGAAGAACCGATGGCATTACAATTAACGTTGTCTAAAGAGCAACGCAAGAAACGAGTTAGTGAGCTTTTACAAAAGGTCGGTTTACCTGAAGATGCTATGCATAAATTTCCCCATGAATTCTCAGGTGGGCAACGTCAACGAATCGGTATTGCTCGCGCACTTGCCATCAATCCAGAATTTATTATTGCAGATGAACCTGTTTCTGCATTAGATGTTTCAATACAATCGCAAGTATTAAATTTAATGATGGATTTACAAGATGAATTTCATTTAACGTATTTATTTATTTCACATGATTTAAGTGTTGTGAAACATATTAGTGATCGGGTTGCAGTGCTGTATTTAGGGAGAGTAGTAGAAATAGGTGCGAAAAGAGAGTTGTATGCCAATCCACTCCATCCATATACAAAGGCGTTACTATCGGCGATTCCAACTGTGAATTTTGATGAGCCAAAGCAATTAGTGCCTTTACAAGGGGAGCTACCAAGCCCTATGAATCCACCGATTGGCTGTGTATTTCATACTCGCTGTCCATATGTTATGGAGAAATGTCGACTGGAGCGACCTACACTGCAACAAATAAATGCGCAGCAGCAAGTAGCCTGTTTTTTACATGAATAAAAATCTGAATATTCAATTTATTATTCAAAGAGGAGGTGTTTAAATGTTTGGCAATATAACAGACGTACCTGGCGTGAAGGTAGGTCATGCAGAAAATAAAGACGGTATAACGGGATGCACCGTCATTCTAGTAGAAGATGGCGCAGTATGTGGCGTCGATGTTCGAGGCTCTGCACCAGGTACTCGTGAAACGGATGCTCTTGATCCCATCAATGAAATTCAGCAAGTGCATGGTATTTGCTTAGCTGGTGGGAGTGCATTTGGCTTAGATGCCGCAACAGGTGTGATGTCTTACTTAGAGGAGCATGGTGTTGGAGTAGATGCAGGTATTGCAAAAATACCGATTGTACCAAGTGCGGTATTGTTTGATTTATTTATCGGTGATGCACATACAAGACCAACAGCACAAATGGGCTATGAGGCGGCGAAAAATGCGACAGTTGGCTCTTTTAAAAACGGCAATATTGGCGCGGGATATGGTGCAACAGTTGGGAAGCTAGCAGGTCCTCAATATTGTATGAAAGGAGGATTAGGCAGTAGTTCACTAGAAGGCAAGGAGGGGCTAGTTGCAGGAGCCCTTGTAGCGGTAAATGCAGTCGGTGATATTAAAGATCCTAATACCAGAGCAACCATTGCGGGAGCTCGTAACCGAGAAACGGGACAATGGCTGGATAGCTGTACTTATTTAGAAGAGCATGGACAATCACAGGCACTGGCTGGCACAAATACGACCATTGGCGTTGTTGCTGTGAATGCTAAGTTATCAAAGGCAGAGGCGAAAAAAATTGCACAGCTTGCACAAAATGCGTTAGCCCGAACAATTTATCCTGTTCATACAATGTTAGATGGTGATACGATTTTTGTTTTAGGTACAGGGCATCAAACGTATCCAGTGGACTATCTTGGACACTTGGCAACCAAGGTCGTAGAGCAAGCCATTATTGCTGGGGTAAAATGTGCGACAAAATTAGAAGAGGTTGAAAGCTATATAAGTATTTCAAAATATGTTCAAGAGGCAAAGGGGGAGAAACAATTTGAAGCAGAGTAGAAATTGGTTTGTACTAATGCTGTTATTGCTAGTTGGGCTGATTATTAGCGCGTGTTCAAATGAAGAGGACAAGAAAAATACAAATCAAGTCAGTACAAACGCGCCTGTAACAACAGAAACACCGCAAGAAATTGTTGTCCGTATTAATGATGACCCAGATTTTTTAGATCCTCATAAAGCGACAGCGTCTATATCCTACCAAATGATTCTTAATATGTTTGAAGGGCTGATGGCACCTGAAACAGATGGGTCATTAAAAGAAGGACTAGCGGAAAGCTATAAGATTTCAGAAGATGGTTTAACCTATACATTTAAAATCCGTCCAGGTGTAAAATTTCATAACGGTGAGGAGTTAACAATTGAAGATATTCAATATTCTTTTGATCGCTTAATGGGCAAAAGTGGTGGAGAAAAAATGTCCAATAATTTTGATAATGTGGCGTCTACTGAAGCACCAGATGCTTCGACCTTTGTTATTAAGTTAAAAGAACCGAATTCTAATTTCTTATATTCGCTGACTGCTCGTCAATCAGCAGTTATTCCGAAAAGTAATGATGGCAAACACAATGAAAATCCAATAGGGACTGGCCCATTTGCCTATGTGAAATACGCGCCTGGTTCAAATTTAATATTGAAAAAGAATGATAGCTATTGGAAGGAAGGTTTGCCTTATTTAGATAAAGTAACTTTTACCTTCCAATCGGACGATCAAGCAGCCATTATGAGCCTAATGGCAAATGAGGTGGACTTAACAAGTGTTCCTTGGCAACGTGTTAATGAAGTTGAGAGTAGTCATCATTTATCGCATCAAAACAATAACTCTTCCTTAATCGTGACGTTTAATGAAACGAAAGCGCCATTTGATAATGTGAAAGTACGACAGGCGATGAACTATGCGATTAGTAAATCGGATATTATTGATTCAGTATTTGCAGGCTATGCCGTACCACTTGGCTCAAACATGAGTCCAGCGATGGGGGACTATCAAAAGAAAGGTTTAGAAGACATGTACAAGCTTGATGTGGAAAAGGCGAAAGCATTATTAGCAGAAGCGGGTTACCCAGACGGCTTTAAAACAAAAATTACTGTATCTTCACATAATGATATTTATTCAAATATAGCGCAAATTGTTGCGGCAAACTTAAAGGAAATAGGTGTGGATGTAGAAATTGAAGTAGTGGAGTGGGGGATTTGGCTTGATCGTGTGTACTTCGGCCGCGACTATAATATGACAACGATCGATTTAACAGGGCGTGCATCTGCCTTTGAAATACTAAATGACTATATTTCTACAAATGACAGTGAAAACTTCTTCTTATTTAAAAATGAGGAATACGACAAAATTATGGCAGACGTCTTAAAAGAAACAGATACTGCAAAGCAAATCGACTACTACCAACGTGCACAACAAATTTTAGCAGAGCAGGCAGTGTCCGTTTATGTGGCTGATTACCAAATCGTGTGGGGGTCTGATAAACAAGTGACAGGTCTGAAGAGCTATCCATTCTGGTTCCACGATATGTCGGAGGTAAAATTCTCAAACTAGAAAGAGATGATTACAAATGATGTATATTATACGTCGATTCATCCTGTTAATAACAACAATTCTTCTAGTGTCGATCATTACATTTGGTGTTTTTCAAATTTTACCTGGGGATCCTGTTCGAACAATGTTAGGAACGGAAGCAGACCCTACACAAATTGAAAATTTGCGGTCTGAGCTTGGTTTGGACCGACCCCTTTATGAACAATACGCTGATTGGATGAAGGGGTTATTGACAGGGGAATTAGGCAATTCAATTCGTTTCTCAATGCCTGTAAAAGATTTATTGTTTGATAGACTTCCTGTAACGATGTCATTAGCATTGCTCACACTAACCATTGTATTACTCGTTTCTTTGCCGCTTGGCATGTTTGCAGCGAGACGACAAAATAAGCTGAGTGATGTGTCATTATCGACATTGACACAAATCGGCATGGCTGTCCCTTCATTTTGGCTAGGTATGATGCTTATTTTATATGTCGGAATGAAATTTAGCTTTTTTAAAATTAGTGGCTATATCCCATGGACACAAAGTATATCTGGTGCGTTAAGTACGCTTGTCCTTCCAGCGTTAACAATTGCTATACCTCAAATTGCTGTCAACTTCCGTTACGTGCGAACGGCTATTTTAGAGCAAATGCAACTTGATTATGTTCGAACAATACGCAGTAAAGGCATGTCAGAGCAAAATGTCATGTATAAGCATGTTTTAAAAAATGCGATGATACCGATATTAACGGTCTTTGGATTAATTATGACAGAAGTGGTCGCAGGAACAATTATTGTCGAGCAAGTATTTTCATTGCCAGGTGTGGGCCAGCTACTAATTACTGCTATAAGTAATCGAGACTTCCCTTTAGTACAAGGGATTGTTATGTATATTACAGTTGCAGTAGTTGTAATTAATTTTATCGTCGATATTTTATATTCTGTTTTAGATCCAAGAATCCGATTACGATGAGAGGTGGATGCAATGCAAACTATACAGCGCTACATGAAAAATATAAATTTAATCATTGGTCTACTCGTCATCGTCGGATTTTTACTTGTAATGGTCATTAGCTTCTTTTATACACCGCATGATGTCAATACGATGAATATACCAGAAAAATTGCACAGTCCAAGTAGTAAGTATCTCTTTGGGACAGATGAATTCGGGCGTGATATTTTTAGTCGGATGATGAAAGGCACCCAAACAGCATTTGCGGTCGGTTTATTAACAGTATTCATCGGCTCATCATTTGGTATTTTAATCGGAGGTGTAGCGGGATATATCGGTGGCTGGGTAGATGAAATTTTTATGCGTTTGATGGATGCTTTAATGGCATTTCCAGGAATTATTTTAGCGTTAATGTTAGTGGCTGTTTTCGGACCTGGCGTAGTCAATACGGCGATAGCACTCGGGGTTATCGCCATTCCAGCCATCGCTAGAATAGCACGTAGTGGTTATGTCCAACATCGTGATGCCGAATATGTATTAGCTGCTAAATTAATTGGAGTAAAGCCCTATAAAATAATGTTTCGTCATATTTTACCCAATATTTCCTCACAAATTATTGTTGCTGCCACGGTTACTTTTGCGACAGCAATGCTCGCTGAAGCAGCACTTAGTTATTTAGGGCTTGGTGTACAACCACCAAATCCTAGCTGGGGACGCATGTTAAAAGATTCTCAAGCGTATTTAGTGAAAGCATCTTGGTATACATTTGCCCCAGGAGGAGCAATTACGCTGCTAGTGTTAGGATTGTATATGCTGAGCAATGCCTTACGTGATTATCTGGATCCTCGTTCAAAATCGTAAAAAACAGCTATTGTCATGGAGTTAAAAAACGTTCTATACTAAATAGATTACGCATGTAAAATTCGAGGAGGTACTCTACATGACAACAACACTAATTACAACAGAAAATGACTTACAAACAGCTTTTGCTATTCGGAAAGCGGTCTTTATAGAAGAACAACAAATTCCTGCATCAGAAGAATACGATGAATTTGATGCACTCGATGCTCTATGTGATCACATTCTTGTGTATTACAATGCGCAGCCAGTTGGTACAGGTCGTTTACGTGTTGTAGATGGCTATGGGAAGCTTGAGCGAATTTGTATTTTAGAGGAATACCGCAAATATGGGCTAGGAAAAGTGATTATTCAAACGCTAGAAAAGTTAGCACAAGAAAAGGGCTTAACGAAATCGAAGCTAAGTGCGCAAGTATATGCAGAAGGCTTTTATGAGAAGCTCGGTTATACGCGTACAGGTGAAGAATATATGGACGCAGGTATTCCGCATATTTTAATGAAAAAGCAATTTAACAAAGCTTAACTTTGTGAGTCAAAGAATTGAAACAAAAGAGGTCTTCTTAAATGATTTTTGAGAAGACCTTTTTATTAAATTTACTTAGTGTTAGGATGCCATACACCTTGTTCATTTTTAACGAAATTAATATTTAATGTAAAATCCTTGAATCTTAAAATTATAGTGCCTTGCGTTTCACTTAGTTGTTCAAATTCTGCTTTCTCAATACCATTATAATTATAAGCACTAATAAGCATCTGAATTTCCTTTGTATAATAATATTTTTTAAATTTTTGGTTATCTATATACTCTTCAATTTCCGAACGTGTTTGTCTCGCCACTAATGAATAATGTGTTAAGTAGTCCCCTTGTGCTTCTGAAATGACATACATTTTTGCAATGGACAGTGGTTTAACCCCTTTAAGGACATTTAAATCATAATTTTCTTTAAATGCATTATAAAGTGATTGTTCCTTGGCGGTTAATGTAAAGGTTGGTTCTAGTTTTTTTACTCCGACAACTTTACCGATTAATGCTTTAGCATTTACTACTTCAATGGTCCCACCTTTATTGTTCATATAAACGGCGTACTCCTCTTCACGTAACGGTTCAAGGTCCACATCTATCGTTTTCATGTTAGCAGCATCCATATGGAAGCGACTATTAAAATAATATTTATATATTTCCTGTTGTTCGGGCTGTGTGAATTGTACTGGAGCTACAGCGCCTGGCAAGGCAAGGTACTCACCATTTAATGTTACTTGTCCATTCGATGTTTGTACTTTATCGCCTTCGATACCAAATACAGGGGTAACTATAATATCCAATTTATCGGAATATGCAATATAATCACCTACTTCGATTTTTGCATCTGGGTCAACCACCATTGGAAAATGGGATAATATGTACTGTTTACCCATTACAAAGGAGATAGTAGGATCAATCACCAATTTCCCTTTGGAATCAATAATTGGTAGTACTGTTTCATTTTTTTGCAGTAGTTCTATAAGGTCATGGGGATCTGCTGGTAATGTTGCTACCGTTTTTGCAGCAGTTGCCTCGTGCAGTTCATACGGTGTGAATTGCAATATCAGTACGAGGCCTAAAATCAAAACAAATGTCAGCGTAATTAAGGGTACTTTCCAATACTGTGTTTTAGTTTGTATTTTTTTTGGGTGGCTCGGCATAAGCATACGCTGTTTCATGTCCTCAGTAAATGGAACATCTGCACGAAGCTCTTGCTTTAATTGATCTTTAAAATCATTCATGGATAAACACCTCCGTATGTGCCGATAACTTTGATTTCAGTAATTCTTTTCCTCTACGTAATCTCGTGCGAACTGTGTTTTGAGAAAGATTTAGCAAATCAGCTATTTCCGATGCCTCAAATTCCTCGTAATAAAACAATATAATGACTTCCCGATAGTGAATCGGTAACTTCATTACTTCTTGTTTTAACGAAAGAAATTGCTGTTGGCGCATGACTTCCTGTTCGGCAGATTTTTCGTTCGTCCAAAAGGGTGTTAAAAATTGCAGGACGTTTTTGCGCTTTATTTTGCGTAATTCATCGTGACAGCGATTAATTAATATTCTTGTTAAATACGTTTTCAATGATGCATCTTTGCGAAAAGCGTCGCCCTTTATGGCAAATGTAAAAAATACATCCTGCGTAATTTCCTCAGCGAGTTGCCGATCTTTCACATATAAATAGCTTAGATGGAATAGGTATTCACCGTATTCGTCCACTAGCTGCTCCATAAAACTACCACCTTACTTGTCTTTTAATGATTAGACGTATAAATTTACGAATATTGTTCAAAAAAATAAAAATTGTCAAAATTACTAGTATTGAAATTTAATAGACGACTCTATATGATTATTAAAAAAGATGTGTAGGAGGGGATATGTACATGATTAGACATATTGTGATGTGGAATCATAAAGATGAATTTAACGAAGAGCAACAAGCGCAAAATGCACAAATCGTCAAAACAGAGTTAGAAAGCCTAACAGATAAAATTAGTGGAATTATCTCATTACATGTTATCACAAATCCATTAGCATCTAGTAATCGACAAGTAGTATTAAACAGTCTATTTGAAAGTGAAGAACATTTGCAACAATATCAAATTCACCCTGACCATGTTCGTGTGAGCCAATTCGTCGGTTCATTAATGACTGATCGAATATGTATGGATTTTGAAGAAAATTGATAAAGCAAACTCCATTTTGAATTATTTCAAAATGGAGTTTTTTGATTTAAAACGATAATGGAATATCATGTTTCGTTGGAAAAGATGCGATGGCACCATGTTTTGTTGTGGATGCACCTGCATAATGATTCGCATAGGTAAGGAGAGGCGTAGCAAACGTTTCGCAAAAGTTTTCGACTGTCTCTGCTGTTATGTTTTTCTGCAATAAAACACTTAAGATGGCTCCGATAAAGGCATCGCCTGCACCTGTCGTATCAATTGCTTGCACAACCTCAGCAGCAGCTTTCACATGTTGTTGCCTCGTATAAAGACTAGCGCCTTGTGCACCATGGGTTACAAAAATAACTTGGACCTTCCCTTGGAATAATGATTGAACGGCATGTTGTTCATCGTCTAGATGCGTTAAAAATGATAGTTCCTCGTCAGAAAGTTTTACGATATGCGCGCGCGGAATAAAATTTAAAATCGTTTGTTGACATAATTCAGCGTCTTGCCAAAGAGGGAGTCGTACGTTCGGATCAAAAGAAACGAGACAGCCTGTTTGATGTGCTTGCTCAATGATAGCCTCATGTGCTTGCTTCATCGGACTGTCCACTAAGTTCACCGAGCAAAAATGGAGGATGTCTTTTGCTGTAAGTAAATTAGCTGGTAATTGTTCTGGTTGATATAGTAAATCAGCGGCATTTCTGCGGTAAAATAAAAAATCTCGGTCACCATCTGCTGACAAAGATACAAAGGCGAGGCTTGTTTCACCTTCAGTTGTTTGCGCAATATATTGGATGTTTACGCCCGCTTGTTTGACGGTATCGATTAAAAAGTCACCAAATGCATCTTTCCCTACTTGTGATAGTAGGGCAGCGGGGTGCCCCAATTTTGCGCAGACCGCAGCTACATTAGCAGGGGCCCCTCCAGCATTTTTTGTGAATTGTTCTACTGAACAAAGCGAGTCACTTTGTTCAGTAGGGGTAAAGTCAATTAACAGCTCACCGATTGTATACAATTTACGCATATAATACCCCCTTTTACGATAACTTAGCTTTTTGCTTTGGGAGGTAAATCGTATAAAAAATTCCCCCAAATATTAAAACAATGCCAACAGTTTGCATAATGCTCGGCATGAAATCCAGCAATAGCATATCTAATAAAATAGCTACAACAGGGTCTACGAATACTAAAACAGACACTAGTATCGTAGAAAGGTTGCGGATACTATCGAAAAATAAATAATAAACGAATCCAGTATGAATAAAACCTGTACCTAAAATATAAAGCCAATTCGTTGTTGTTAACACTTCAAATAGTGAAAAATCCACAAAAGGTAAAAGCATGACGATACCAACTGTTGTTTGTATAAACGTAAGGGCATAGGAGCTTAAATTTTGTATCGTTCTGCTCGTTAACATTGTAAATGCATAAAAGAGAGCAGAGAGTAACGCCCAAACGAAGCCAGACTGCATAAATTCAGATAATGAAATAAAATTATGTAGACCGATGATAAAAATACTTCCGATAAAACAAGTCAATGTTGCGACAAGTGCTTGTACTGTCATTTTTTCCTTTAACAACAGAGCTCCTAATATAAGCACAAAAATCGGTGCTAGATTATAAATTGAAATAGCAATGGAGATTGACATTTCTTCAAATGCTTTAAATAAAAATACCCAATTCAATACGATAAAGACACCGCATAGTAGTGTGCGTGCTACTTCTTTTTTGTCCCATACTTCGGTTTTATGGCCACCTGTCATTAGCCACAAAAAGCCGAGGAAGAGAGTAGCACAAATACAACGGATAAAGACTAGCTCTATAGCTGGTAAACCAGTATGAATGGTGAAAAAGCCGATGGAGCCGAAAATGGCCATCGATACAGTAAGTTTTATTACTGCAGAAATATTCATATCAAACCTTCTTTCTAGTAGACATACAATAGCTACTGGTTGTTAAGTGATTATGCTAGTAAAGAAACCGACAGTGTAGTTTACTGTCGGCTTGTAATATTGGTAACTAATTGTTACTGACGAATTTGCCCATTTCCATGGATAAAATACTTTGTAGATGTTAATGCTGGTAAGCCCATTGGCCCCCGTGCGTGTAATTTTTGTGTACTAATACCGATTTCGGCACCATAGCCGAATTCAAAGCCATCTGTAAAGCGAGTAGATGCATTATGATAAACGGCTGCGGCATCTACATTATTTAAAAATGTGTCTGCTACAAGTTGATCTTCAGTAATAATAGCTTCCGAGTGGTTTGTACCGTATTGATTAATGTGCTCAATAGCCTCAAAGACGTTTTCGACAACTTTAACGCTTATTTTTAAATCTAAGTACTCCGTTGCAAAGTCTTCCTCTGTAGCGAGCTGCGCGAAATTTACGGTTTGGCAAACCGTTGCATCACCGACAATTGTCACTCCAGCATCGTGCATCGCATTTAACAGCTTTGAACCGTGTTCACAAAACCAGTCAGGATGAATGAGTAAGCTTTCAGCCGCGTTACAAACAGAAGGACGTTGTGTTTTGGCATTCAGACAAATTGTCTCTGCTTTTATGTAATCAGCAGTTTGGTCAATATAAATATGGCAATTACCAGCTCCTGTTTCAAGCACTGGTACTGAAGCTTCACGAACGACTAAATCGATAAGGGCTTTGCCTCCACGAGGAATTAATACATCTAGGTATTCTTTCAAATGGAATAATTCCTTTGCCGTTTCACGATTCGTATCTTCAATTAGTTGCACTGCATCAACAGGGATAGATGTTTTTTCAAGCGCTTTGTGAATACTTGCCACAAGCGCAATATTTGAAAATTTAGCAGAGGAACTTCCTCGTAAAATAACGGCATTTCCAGTTTTCAACGATAATGTTGCAGCATCAACAGTTACATTTGGTCTCGCCTCATAAATCATGCCGATTACGCCAATTGGTACCATACGCTTTTCAATAAGTAGTCCGTTTTCTTTATCAATACGCTCAAGGATTGTGCCAACGGGATCATTTAATGTTACAAGTAAACGAATAGCATCGGCCATTGCTGAAATACGATCTTTGCTTAACATAATGCGATCAAGGGTAGAAGGGGGCATACCTTTTTCTTTGCCACTTGCTAAGTCCTTTAAATTTTCTGCAATGAGTACATCCTGATCGTTGATTAATTGCTCAGCAATTTTTAGTAGTGCATCATTTTTTTCGCAAGTTGTTTTAATATTTAATACATAGCTTGCTGCCTTTGCGCGTTGTCCCTTTAGATATACTTCACTTGTCATCTTTATTCCTCCTTAATTCGTTTGTATTTTTAACCATTTATCTCGATGAATAACTTCTATTGGATAGTTCGTTAATTCATCGGTCCGTTTTCCCATTGCATGTGCTAACTCAAGTGAGGAGTATAAAACTTCGCCACGACCAAGAAGTCTATTTTCACAATAAACCTCTACAACATCACCATGTTCAAAGTCTCCTTCAACACGGTAGACACCAGCTGGTAGCAAGCTTTTACCGTTCTCTAGCAAGGCAATTTCAGCACCGTTATCTACAAAAATTTTACCAGAAATTTCCGTAAGTGCAATCCACTGTTTATTATTTGTTAATATAGCGAGCGCCTCATGCTCAACATATGTCCCATCTCCATGACCATTCATAATATCGACAAGTTTATGCGCACCATCACCAGTGCCGATAAATACCTTCACACCAGCATTTAAAGCTGCTCGCGCAGCCAAAAGTTTAGACTCCATTCCACCTGTTCCGACTTTTGAGCCTGCACCATCAGCAAAGCCAAGCATTTCATCAGTCACTTCGGTTAAACGATCAATGCGCTTAGCTAGCGGATTTTTATTGGGATTTGCGTCGTATAAGCCATTAATATCTGTAAGTATAATGAGCTGGTCTGCATGGACAAGTCCACTTACAAGTGCCGATAACATATCATTATCGCCAAATGTTAACTCACTAACAGATACAGTGTCATTTTCATTTATAATTGGGAGCATCGAACGTTCTAACAATTCCTCAAATGTTGCATAGGCATTTTTGTAGCGTTCTTTTTTCGAAAAATCCGTGCGTGTAAGTAAAATCTGTGCAGGCGTAATATCATAAATACTAAATAGCGCATGGTACGTTTGGATAAGTAAACTTTGGCCAACTGCGGCGGCAGCTTGTTTCCCTTTTACTGTTACTGGACGAGAAGGGTAGCCCAAATGTTTAAAACCCGCTGCAACAGCTCCTGAAGAAACAAGCAAAACTTCATGACCACATTTTTTTAATTCTGCAATAGCTTGCACATGATCCATTAAGCGTACTTTGTCAATTTCGCCTTTTGCATTTGTTAAGGAGCTACTGCCAATTTTTACGACGATTCTTTTTCTTTCCATTCCATTTCCCCCAGTTCACCATTCGTTGTCTCACCCGCTGTACAGCATGAAATAACAATAAAAAAACCTTTTCATCCTAAAAAATTAGGACGAAAAGGTTGCTTTCCGTGGTACCACCTACATTGAATATCTTGAGATATTCCACTTTCCTCATAACGCTTGAGACTGCGCCTAGTTTTTGCTAGGACGTTTCACGAAGTAGGTTCTGTAGACTTTTTTGTACAATGCCTTGCAGCCGGTGGGCATCGCTCTCTTAGCAATTAGTTTCTACGTACTAGTCTTCGTTCGCTTTATTTTTATTGTTTTTTGTGCAGAGGTCCGTACCATATATAATGAAAACGGCACTCGTTCGTACTAGTAATTGAATAAAGAATGCACTACTTCTGTGAGTCTGTCAAGCTGAATAGAAAAAATCTGTATAAATGAGGACAAAAAGGTGAAGATCAGAACACTCGCATATTAAAATGAATGTCCTAATAATTTAAAAACGGTTATTTAAACCACCAAATGGCAACTAATAAAGGCAACATCGCCAAAATCATAACAAAGAAACTCCATAATAATTGTTTTCCTGTTGTCATATTTTTTGGCTTAATGCTCATTTTTTCATAGAGTTGATTGATGGCACGTTGCTCTTTTGCATAGAGCATTGACTGAAATGCATCATAATCTTGTATATAACTTGATGGGGGTCTTGGGCTAAAACGTAAATTTCGGATATCCTCTGTAATATCTTTTTCGCTAAGCCAATACGTAAGAACTGGTGCTAAACCAGAAGATTGCATTGCTTGAACGTCGACATCATGTGTTTTCATTTTATAAAAAACATTCCCTTGCTCGTCCTCAAATTCTTGAACTATATCGCTTACTGCCATCGTCGGCTCCCCTCTTTTCCAATGCAATGTAAACTGAATATCTAGTGTTTATTATCATTATAATGCATAAACAAAGAAAATGTTGTTTGAACGAGCATTAATCGAAACAATAATTTTCTTGTAAAAAATTCTATATATAGTCATAAACTCACAACTAAAGTAGCGAGTGTCGTGTAGTATAATGAAAATAAAACCATTCTAATTATGTTTTTTTTTATAAGCAGTGGGAAGAAGGGGAAGAGTTGGAAATTTCAACGTTAGTGACGTTTTTAGGAGCAGCCATCATTTTAACGTTAATGCCAGGACCAGACAATTTATTTGTCCTTGCACAAAGCATTACACAAGATAAAAAGGCAGGCATTGCTACTTCATTAGGCTTATGTACAGGTTTACTTGTGCATATCGGAGCTGCAGTTTTAGGAATCTCAGCTATTATTTATCAATCGACGGTCATCTTTTCGATTGTCAAATTTGCAGGCGCTGCCTATTTACTATATTTAGCATGGCAATCATTTCGAGCAAAGGATGATCCTTTTACATTGGATCAACAAAATATTCAAGCTTTAGGTTCGCTGTATCGTAAAGGCATTTTGATGAATGTCTTAAATCCAAAGGTTTCTTTATTTTTCTTAGCACTATTGCCACAGTTTGTAAACCCAATACATGGCCATGTGGCATTACAAATGCTTATTTTGGGTATTGTATTTTTAGTACAGGCACTCATTCTATTCTCGTTATTTAGTATTTTTGCGGGGAAAGTTAGAAAAGTCATTATAGGGAAGCCAGCAATCGCTAAACGTTTGAATATGGTACAAGGCATACTATTTACTTTTATCGGTATACAGATCGCACTAAGTAAACAATAAAAGGAGGAGGTTATATGGCAATTTTACATATTACCTTTAGTTTATCTGCACAAGGTTCTATTAAACACGCGATACGACAACACCATTTACAGCGAGAAGAGTCGGTCATTTGTGTCAATGATATTTTCTCGATTGGACCACTTACAAGTTTGGAAAATCGAAAGCAATGGTTAAATACTAATATTTTTAGAGATAAAGAAGAACGAGCATTATACGAAGACATTCATAAGATGTGGACGAGATCAATCGCAGGTATTCCTTGTGATATGGATGTATGGATTTGGTATAGCCAAAATACACATGAAGAAATTGGGTTACGCTATGTTATGAGTGAGTTTATAAATAAATGCAGCATGGTATTTGGTATAGATGCAACTGTTGCTTTAAAGCGAATTCATCCAGATATGTCCATTCACCATACAGGAGAATTATCAGCAGATATGCTTATGAAACTACGACCTGACGCTAAGCGCTTTTCATTGGAAGAGTGTCAGCGACTTGCTAAAGAATGGGAAGAACTCAAGCAAAACCCAAGTACATTGCGAGTTTGGCAAAATGGTGTTGTTTACGCAGAAGAGAATATTTACGATGCAACAATTATTGAATGTGCAAAAGATTTACAAGATAAAAACAAGGAGTTCTGGCTTTCACCAGCGACTGTCATTGGGCAAACTATCAATAAAAACGAGGACTATATGAGCGACGCCTTTTTAGAATATCGAATTTTTACGATGGCAAGGCAAGGGCTTTTTGAAATTAGCGGAGATACCACGGATATGTTTTCTTATCAAATTAAATATATAGGGGAGTAATGAATTTCCTTCAATCATAACTCTTCAAGTATAAATTAAAAGCGGAAGAATGCATAAATGCATCCTTCCGCTTTTAGTCGTTGTTTTTAGCAGGTCCCATTTTTTCATAATAATCAAAGACAAATTTCTGAAATTGTCGAGCGGAAGGTGAAAGGTAACGATTTTCAATCCAAGCCATTCCGATAATACGTTCACAGACCATATCTTCAACATGAATTTTTACGACTTTATTTGGATTAAGATCTTCATCATCAGGTAGTAGTGATACGCCAAGGCCAGCCCCTACAAATCCCGCAACGGTAGAGACCTCATCTCCTTCATAAGTAATTTTAGGCTTAATGCCTGCAGCATTTAATAATCGATCCGCAGTCCGTCGTAATGCATAGCCTTTTTTCATTAATACAAAATTTTCATTTTCTAGTTCCTTCATTGTAATGCTTTTCCGATTGGCAAGATGATGATCAATCGGCACCATAATGTAAAGCTCATCTCGCCATAGTTCCTTCCAACATACAGGTGGTTCAGTGTTAATAGCTGCAAGTAGGCACAGATCGAGCTCACCAGCAAGTAGTTGTTTTAATTGTGAGTGTGAATAGTTTTGCGTGAAATGAAAGCGGATTTGCGGATGTTGCTGACGGAAAGCGCGGATCAAATCAGGTACAATACTTGTTCCAAGTGTATGTAAAAAGCCCAGTGACACGTCTCCAAGCTCAGGATTATTCAGCTCCTGTAATTCTAAAACTGCCTTTTCATATTCTTTGCGCATACGCTGCACACGATATAAAAACTGTTCTCCATAGCGATTTAGCATGATGGAGCGTCCTTGGCGGTCAAATAAAGGTACACCTAATTCCTCCTCAAGCTTAGAGATTGAGCGACTTAGTGCAGGCTGTGAAATAGCTAATACATCCGCAGCACGTGTCATATGTTCAAGTTTTGCTACCGTTGCAAAATATTCCAATTGTTGCCATTCCATTTTTCCCACCTCCATTAATAGTATTTCTATTAGTTACCTGCATTATAACGGTAAAAGTATAGGAAGTATAGGCAACGTGGAAAAATTTTATAAGGGAAAACAAAGTAATTTTAATAAAGTAATTTTTATTATTTCTAAGCATCCGCAAAGAGTGATTATACAAGGCTTCAACCTCACACCATTCATGCATGAAAAGTATCGAATCGATAAAAACTATAAATTGTACATTATGAATAAAGGGTGTTAAGATAGACACATAAAATACACAAATACAAATTTCCGTGAAGGGGATATTATAAAATGAAGTTATCAAAGCCGCAACCTCTAACAATTGAGGGAGGCAAAAAAGCCGTACTATTACTGCATGGATTTACAGGTAGCACAAAAGATGTGAAAAAGCTAGGGGAATTTTTATCAACACGTGGTTATACAGTTCATGCACCTATTTATAGTGGTCATGGGGTAGAACCAGAAGCCCTACTTGAAACAAAGCCTGAAGACTGGTGGAATGATGTAGTAGAAGGCTACAACTTCCTAAAAAATAAAGGCCATGAAGAAATCGCAGTAGTAGGAATTTCACTTGGCGGTGTCTTTTCGTTAAAAGTAGCAGAGCAATTTCCTGTTAAAGGAGTTGTTGCCATGTGTGCGCCGATAACACGCGATAGCTCAAAAGGTTTATTTACACGTTTATATAATTACGCAAGACTATATAAACATTTTGAAAACAAATCAAAAGACCAAATTATTTCTGAATTACATGAATTACGAATTACACCAAAAGATTCCTTAGACGGTGTTACTCGTTTAACAGAAGAAACACGTGAAGATTTACCAGCAATTAAAGCACCAACTTTAGTATTGCAAGGATTATTAGACGATGAGCTATACCAACAAAGCGCTCCGTTTATTTTAGATACAGTTAAAACTGATGATAAAGAAATTATATGGTATGAAAATTCAGGTCATATCATTACATTAGATAAAGAACGTGAAAAAGTTTATGAAGATGTATATAATTTTTTAAACCATATTGAGTGGTCTGTTGCAAACTAAGAGCTGTCTTCTGACAGCTCTTTTCATTTTAAAATTTTTACTTATTAGCTAGCAACTGTGCATTTAGTAATCAACTTCGAAAAAACTATTGTTTTTATAATAAATGCCTGTTACCATAGTGAAATTGTAGTGAAAATTCATTCGATTTAACTTTTTTAGCATAACTCTCAAAACTGAGAAGTGAGACAAGCTAAAAATTGTCACTTGCACGAAGAGAAACGCTTAAACAGTTAAAGCCCTGGCGAATGCCCCAGATTTTTTAGAAGGCTTTTCGAGTAAGCACATAATAATCTGAATTGAATTACGCCAAGGTAATTTGCTATAGTCAAACACATCAAGGGAGTACATCAATTATGCAAAAGAAAATACCTTTTTCTACTTATGCAGTCATTGGCACAATGTTATTCGGACTGTATTTTGGAGCAGGGAACCTTATTTTTCCAATCCAACTTGGACAACTAGCAGGAACAAACTTCTGGTTTGCACTGATCGGCTTTTTAGTTACAGCAATCGGTTTGCCATTTTTGGGCATTTTAGCGATTGGTTTATCGGGCAGTAATGGTCTGCGTGATTTAGCGAGCCGTATTCATCCTTTATTTGGCGTTATTTTTTCACTAGCGCTATACTTAACAATTGGTCCCTTTTTTGCAATTCCTCGAACTGCGACAGTACCATTTGTCGTTGGCTTTGAACCATATATTAGTGCGGAGTATACAACAATTTTATTAGCCGTATTTAGCTTCATATTTTTTGCAATAGTCTATTATTTCTCATTAAATCCAGCGAAAATTATGGATTATATCGGTAAGGTTTTAACACCAGCCTTTTTAGTCGTATTATTTATATTAATTATTATCAGTATTGTGAAGCCGATGGGGCATTTCCAACAGCCAATAGGTGACTATATCCAGTCTTCCTTTATGACAGGTTTTAAAGAAGGCTACAATACGATGGATGCATTAGCATCACTAGCATTTGGTATTGTCGTAATTAATGCTATTAAAAATGCGGGTATTACTGATCGGAAAGAAATTGCTAAGGCAACATGGAAATCGGGTATTTTCGCAATGGCATTAATGACTTTAATCTATGGGCTCATTACGTATATGGGTGCATCTAGTATTGAAGCTGTCGGAACATTTGATAATGGTGGTTTAATTTTTGCAGCAGTAGCAGACCATTATTTCGGCTCATTTGGTGCTATTTTATTGGCAGTAATTATTGTACTAGCTTGTTTAAAAACTAGTATTGGCTTAATTACTTCTTGTAGTGAATTTTTCCATGAAGTTTTCCCGAAAATTAGCTATAAATGGTTTGTTTTCATTTTGTGCGTAGTATCATTTTCAATAGCCAACTTTGGTTTGAATAATATTATTCAATTTGCTATTCCAGTGCTAATGTTCTTATATCCACTTGCGATTGTTCTTATTTTACTAGCCTTAAGCTCTTCATTATTTAACAATAAGCAAGCCGTTTATGCATCTGCAATGTTCTTAACATTTTTTGTTAGCCTAATTGACGGCTACAATGCACTAGTAAATAGTATGCCTGCTGCAAAATTAAGTGTATTGGATTCAGTAGCAGAGCTGTATTCAAATATATTACCTTTATATGATATTGGTTTAGGTTGGATATTACCAGCTGTAGTTGGTGTCATTATTGGATTAGCAATGCCTTCAAAAAAAGTAGCAACAATTAACTAAAACATGCAAAAGCACACACATACAAAAAATGAATGTGTGTGCTTTTATATAAGAAAATATTATATGCAGAAAATTTATTTAATTTAATTTATAATGATACTTAGTATTGTTTTAAGGAGTGAGCATATGCATGAGATTTGGATGTTTACAGCAGTGGCATTGATGATTGTTATGGTGCCAGGGGTGGATTCACTGCTAGTGTTAAAAAATACAATCATACATGGAAAGAAAGCAGGCTTTTTTACAATGGTGGGGATTATTCTTGCCCTTGTCGTTTGGACAACCCTTGCTGTATTAGGACTAGCTACGATTATTTCTAAATCAATGGTCGTATTTTTAACGATAAAATATGCAGGTGCTGCTTATTTAATCTATTTAGGCATTCAATCTTGGCGTGCTAGAGCACAAAATATGATGTTGCAAGAGGAGCTACCTATAGAGATAGATGGAGAAAAAAACGTATCGCTTAGCTGTATGACTCAAGGCATTACGACAGATCTATTAAACCCAAAAACATTGCTTTTATATGTAACATTAATGCCACAATTTATTCAGCCAAATTTTAATATTAACACTCAATTAATCGTGTTGGCAGGCATTTTAATCGCGTTATCGATTGTCTGGTTGGGCATTGTGATACTCGTTATGAATGTTATTCGAAAATGGTTTATGAAACAGACAGTGCAGGCAATATTTAATAAAATTGCAGGCGTTATGTTAGTAGGAATTGGCATACGCATTGCAACAGAAAAAGCATAAAGGTCGAAAAAAGCACGCAAAGGTCATGTATGTCCTTTGAGTGCTTTTTATATAGGGTTTAGTAAGCAGTCCATCCACCATCAACGGCAATGACTTGTCCATTCACAAAGCTTGCTTCATCTGAGCCTAAGAAAATAGCAAGTTGAGCTATTTCTTCTGGTTGTCCAGCACGTGGATTGATTGCTAATCCTAGTGACTGACGAGCCGCACCAACTTCGCTCATATTCGTCATTGATGCAGCGATATTTGTCATAACAGCACCTGGTGCAATACCATTACAACGGATGTTTTGGTTTGCATACATAAATGCTGTATTTTTTGTTAAACCAACTACCGCATGTTTAGATGCAGTATAGGCAGCACCAGCACGTGCACCATATAATCCGCCAGCAGAAATATTATTAACGAAAACACCATGTCCTTGCTCTAGGAAAATCTTTGTTGCCATGCGCATTGAACGCATAACAGCAGTTGTGTTTACCGCAAATACTTTATCCCAACGCTCGTCCGAAATCTCACCAACAGGTTCCATACCATCCATAATGCCCGCATTGTTAACTAAAATATCTAATTTACCATATGCACTTTTTGTTTCATCAAATAAGTGTTGCATGTCTTCAGTTGAAGCGACATTTGTTTGTATAGCAATAGCTGTGCCGCCATTTGCTTGAATACTATCCGCAACAGCCTTTGCTCCGTCTAAATTTAAATCAGAAACAACAACTTTAGCACCTTCTTTTGCATAACCTTCTGCAATTGCTTTTCCCATTCCTGAAGCTGCTCCCGTAACGATTGCTACTTTACCTTCTAATCTCATGTCAAAAGACCTCCTATTAGATCGAATTTTCCTGAGGACAAAGTTACTTTGTCCGAATGCTTAACCAGAAGTAATGATACATGGGCATCTATTACCACTGGTTATGTATTGAACATGTGTTCATTAAAATATTATAATACTCATGTAAGCGATTTCAATATGCAGAATTCGTAGAACTGTTCAGTAATCAACACATTTAAAATATTTGTACAATAAGGGGGTAAAAATTTTGACCATTCATGATTTGCGGGTAGTTAAAACAAAACAAGCGTTACATAATGCCTTGCTTACTTTGTTAAGTCATAAACCGCTAGAAAATATCTCGATTGCTGAAATATGTCGTGTGGCCAATGTAAATAGGGGTACATTTTATTTGCACTATGAACAAAAAGAGAAACTGTTCGAGGAATATTTTCAGGAAATTGTCGAGGATTTATATAATTCCTATGAGGAACCATATCGTGTAGCATCGACGACTATTATTAAAAATAAGCTAGATCCAAATACAATTCGTATTTTTCATCATATAGAACGGTTTAAACTATTTTATCGAATCGTCTTTTCGAAAAATGTACCGTTAACCTATTATTATATGTTATTTGATGAAATCCAATCGTTATTAAAAAGAGACTTAGCACAAAATAAAATTGGAAAAATAAAAACGGATTTCTATAGTGCCTATCAAGCAAATGCAATTATTGGCATAATTATTGAATGGTACCGTCATGATTTTAAAGAAAGTGCGATTGAACTAAATCAGCAGCTTGCGGCAATTTTACGTTTTGATGAAAGTTAAGACAATTATCGATAAATCTAGGAAAACGCCGATTAAACAGTGATAATTTCCAGTATTTAATTGAATCTTAGCAAAAAAGTGTTCGATTGATAATAGCCAATCAAACACTTTTTCATTTTGTCCAAGCTTTTTTTGTTCTATTGCTGAAGGCTAGGCACGCTTGGATTTTGTTCTATTTTAGATTTTTTCAGGGCAACGGCAATACTTGCAATGACTAGTGTGACAGCAATGATAATAGCTAACGAACTGCTATTATTTCTTAGACTTTCTGAGCTACCGCCAAAAATGATTGTATAGTAGCCGTCTGCGCCGTAAGTTGCTGGTAATAGGGAAGCGAGGCGATGGTAAAAGTCTGAAAGCATAGCATTTGGTACGAGTACGCCAGAAGTAACAAGCTGTAGCGAAAGTGCGCAAATATTAAAGACCATGCCAAGATTACCAAAGACGATAACAAAGACTTGTGCTAAACATAGAAAAGCCCAAAACATGAAAGCTTGGAAAAAATAAATAGTGAAAAAGTTTTCCGCACTCGAAATAGAAAATAGATGCATCAATCCAATTGTTAGTAATGGAAGAACAAAAGCAACAGCAATATTTACAAGCTGTCTAGCGAAAAATAAAGACCATTTTGAAACGGTATGTTGTACGATTTCTGCTGCCTGCTGATGTTGCATAATCATTACCATTGCTCCGACAAATGATGAAATAATGACCATTAACGGCACAAAATTTGCTGCAAATCCTTTGACCTCATTTGTTTTAATTATAGTAGATTTAACTGTTTGGTCTTTTACACTCATAATGGTAGTGGCAACAGTATCTTGAATTTTTAATGCTGTATTTTGTTCCAAAGGTAGCTGAGAAAACTGCTGTGAAAATGTCTTTATTATCTCTCCTTGTTGTAGAGGATACAGACTATGATTGACTTCCACTGTAGCTTGATTTGCTACGCTCTCCATCATTGTTTTAGCAAGACTTGCGTTCGCTTGATTTATGGAATAAATAATGTTAGCTTCTGCTCCTGCCTGTATTTGAGCTGAAAAATCAGCTGGAATGTGAATGATCATATTTATATGACGTTGATTCAAATCCTTTTCTGCTTGTTCAATTGAAGTGAAATCTTTCGTTGCAAATGGCAATGATTCCTTTAATCCGTTTATCACTTCTTGACCAACGGATGAGTCGTCACTAATAATGCCAATCGTTAAATTTTCTGCTCGATCATTTATACCGTCGTATGCGGTCATCCAAATGGTAAAAAATATTAATTGAAAAGCAATAGTAGCAAAAATGCCAATATAAGTTTCACGGATGTTAAATAACGCTTGTAATGCTTTCATAATAAACCTCCTATAAGTAAGTGCTTACTTGCATTTTGGGGAAAATTTTTTCTAGGAAGATAATCCCCTAGAAAAAATTGCAACACTTGTGTTAATGAGTTCTTCAGTTGGTAGGGTAGATACGGTAGTACCTAATCGAGCGCGTGAAATAAAGTGACCAAAATTCAGGGCAATAAGAGATAGTGCAGCGGCTTCAAAGTTGACCTCACGGATTTTCCCTTTATGGTGCATCTCCTCGAAATACTGAATTAACTCATTTTTGAAGATAAGGGGAACTGTTGCTATTTCATTACTGATTTCTGGAAATTGCATTGATTCCTTAAAGCCAATCATCACAAGGTCCTTTATGGACATCATATATTCAAAATATTTCATTGAAAAATGGTTTAAATCTTTTTCTAAATCCCATGTCACCTCTTCATGCATCATTTTTTGCAAAATAGGATTATAGGAAAATCTATCCACAATGGTTTTTAGAATCCCTTGTTTATTGCCAAAGTGGCGGAAAATCGTTACTTCATTGACTTGTGCTAAGTCGGCAATTGCCTTCGTTGTCGCTGCGGTGTAGCCCTTTTCACTAATTAACTGAATCGCTGCTTCGATGATTCGTTCTGCTGTTTCTTTTGTTGTCAATAAAAAACAACCTCCAATGCAAGTGGTTACTTACATGTTACCATGAGTAATTTCTAATAGCAATAGCTTAAAATCAATCAATCGTTAGTTTTGTCATTGACAACTATATCGGGCGCTGATATATTTTATTTATATCGTCAGTCGATATATTGTTTGGCGATATAGAGGGAGGTATTTTTATGACACAAGCACAGGAATATCCGCCTTTAACAGAGGGGGTTTATTATATTTTATTAGCATTATTCGAAGCACGACATGGCTATGGCATTATGCAATTAGTTGAAGAAATGAGTAAAGGTCGTGTTCGCCTAGGTGCAGGCACGATATATGGCGCTATTAAAACATTGTTGGAACGACAATGGATCGAAGCATTAGATGGTGATGGGCGTAAGAAGGAATATATAATTACGGAAAGTGGGAAAAATGTAATAGAATATGAAATTTTACGATTAAGGGAACTTTTTGACAATGGTATCCGTATAACAAATGGAAAAGCCTAAAACGCATTTTTTATAAGAGGTGTTGATATGAAAAAAATTAAATTTCGCTTCTTTTTGGACTATGAGAAAGAAGAGAAATGGGTTAATGAAATGGCTGCGCAAGGCTGGCATTTACGAAGAAATATAATTAGCTTCTTTGTATTCGAACAAGGCGAGCCTGGAAAGTATATTTATCGAAATGAATTAGTAGTTGGTGAAAAGAAAGACTATTGTGAATTTTTAGAATCGTTGAATATTGAATGTGTTTCTAAATTTGGTGTGTGGGCATATTATCGTAAAGAAGCAGCTGATGGAGCATTTGAATTATACTCAGATGCACCTTCTAAAATAAAATATTTAAAATCAATTAGTAGGCTGTTTATTCCAATGGCTATTCTTAGTATTTTAATAGGTTTTTTCAATATATTTACGGGGCTAACAGCGTCACCAGTAGCGTTTATGTCTATTAATCTTGGTTTTTTGAATGTCTTTTTAGGGCTTTTAATGTATGTACCAATTAGAAAAATTCAAAAACGAAAAAAGCATCTAGAACTTGATTTACATATATTTGAAGGGTAAGGAGGATAAAGGATGACATTACAATTACAGCATGTCACAAAAAAATACAAAGATTTCACAGCGGTTGATAATTTAAATTTTACAATTGAAAAAGGGGAGATTTTTGGACTTATTGGTCAAAACGGGGCGGGCAAGACAACGACATTCCGTATGATTTTAGATTTACAGGAAACAACAGCTGGCACAATATCATGGAATGGCAAGCCCGTTAATTCAATCAACCGTGATGTTCTTGGCTATTTGCCAGAAGAACGAGGCATTTTCCCTACAATGAAAGTTGAGGAGCAACTTTACTTTTTTGGAGAGCTACGAGGGATGAAAAAAGCAGAGCTTCAGAAGGATATTGATTTTTGGATTAGCCGTTTTGATTTAGAAGAAAAACGTAAAGATAAAGCGGAAACGTTGTCCAAAGGAAATCAACAAAAGGTACAGTTAATTGCAAGCTTTATTCATAAACCACAGTTTTTAATTTTAGATGAGCCTTTTAGTGGTCTCGACCCAGTTAATAAAGACTTACTAAAAGATGCCATTTTACTGCTAAAAGAACAAGGAACAACGATTTTATTTTCAAGTCATCAAATGGATAATGTCGAAGAACTTTGCGATCATTTATGTCTTTTAAAGCGGGGCGTTTCACTTTTTTCTGGCAGTTTATTAGATTTAAAGAAACAGTATGGTAAAACGAAGCTGTCTGTACGAACGCATTACTCTACAACCGAATTACTTAAGCTGGAAGGGGTTAAAGACGTACGTGTAGAAAAAGAGCAAACGGTGTTAATGCTAGAGGATGAGCATTATGCTGAAAGTATTTTCCAATATTTATCTGCAGGTAAGTACATTGAAAAATTTAGTTTAGACTATTTAACACTGGATGAAATTTTTAAAGATAAGGTAGGTGGCAGCGTTGTCGAAATTTAGTTTGTTAATGAAGCAATTATATAAATCAAAATTGAAATCCAAATCGTTTATTTTAATGACGCTATTATATGTACTTGCAATGTCTGTTGCTATTTTTTGGTCAGATATAAAGGAACTTTTTACTGGTAACGATGAAGCGCAGCAAATCGCGATTGTTAATGATACATCAGCCGATTTAAACGGAATATTTGTATCAAATAGTGATATGGCGTTTATTCAAGATGAGACAAATATAGAGAAGTTAGAGCAAAAAGTAAAAGATGGGGAACTTGCTGCTATTGTGGAAGTAAGTGATCAGAACGGTCAGTTGCATGCAGAAATTTCAACATTTAAGCCTTTGAAATTAAATGATCAATCAACGATTTCATCGTTATTGCAATATGCTGGGCAGCATTACGCTGTACAAAAACTATCTTTATCTTCAGAACAAGCAGCGCAAATCATGGCTGCCAAAACGATTATATCAAATAAAAATTTAAATGAAGAAACGACTGGTGGGAAAAGTGAGGAAGAAAAACAATCTGGGCTATGGGTATCCTATGCTGTCGGTATATTGATTTACTTCTTTATTTCCACATTCTTATCAATGATTACAACTGAAATTGCTTCTGAAAAAGGCTCACGCGCTATGGAAATGCTATTAGTAAGTGTGAAACCTGCTACGCATTTTAAAGCAAAAATCGCAGGTGTTCTGCTGCTGGCCATGACACAAATGGCGATAATTGCAGTAGTCTTCCTAATCTACGCAAAGTTCGCAAAAGACGGCGTTATTTGGGAAATGGCGGCAAGTATTGTGAAGGAATTATCGCTCGGCTATGTGCTGTATGCAATTCTATTTTTACTGCTAACAATTGTATTGTACTTAATTGTCGGTGCATTATTCGGCTCATTAGTGTCTAAAGTTGAAGAAGCAGGTCAAGTGCTAATGCCTGCAATGATGATTACCCTAATTGGCTTTTATGTAATGCTGTCGGGCATTGGTAATCCCGATACGATTATTATTAAAGTTTTCTCTTATATTCCGTTCACATCAGGAATGGTGATGCCAATGCGTATTGGTGCGACAGATATAGGGGTAATTGAGCCATTACTATCACTTGGCATTTTAATTGTGACAATTATAGTAGCATATTTATTTAGCTTATCATTCTATAAACGTAGCGTCTTAACATATAGTACAGGCGGCGTAATTCAAAAGTTCAAAACGGTATTAAAAGTAACAACATAATGAATGATGGAAAGCAGCTATACATGTAGCTGCTTTTTTAATAAATTGTTTAAAAATTGTTTGAGAATTGTTTGAGTGCCTGTCACTAGAAAGAAACAGCAGTCGAATTTTTAGTTCAAACAAGCTATACTTGGGAAGAAGGAATGATGGACTTTATGGCAAATGAAGCTAAACAGTCTTTCCATTAGACTGAAACTTTAACTAACGCGAAAGAGGTGAAACTTTTTCATCTACTATTCGTATGTAATAGAAGAGATTAATCGCAGGGGGTATTACTTATGTCTGAAATGAACAATGACCTATTTAAATCAAAAGATCCATTCGCAACTGAAAATCCACTTTTACAACCGAATCCAATAACGCATGCTGAATCAGTGCAAACACCGACATTGGTTTCTGAGCAAGAGCTATCACAAATTGCACAAAACCAGCTTATTTTAAAGAAGGACCCAGAAGTTCATGCGCTTGCTCAAAAAATAGACGTAAAAGATCAAATTGCTATGTTAGAGCTAGGAAAAGAAACGGCGAATGGCATTTCTACTTTTTCAGATAAAATGTTGGCGACAATGAAAGCTAGTAAGCTTGAAGAATCCAGTGTACTATTAAATAACTTAAATAAAGTGATGGATAAATTTGATCCACAAGATTTTGCAGAAGAGAAAAAAGCAGGCTTCCTTACAAAGCTGTTTAACAAAGGCAAAGAACAGTTAGAACGATTTTTATCAAAATATGACAGCATGAATAAAGAAGTTGACGTAATATACCGTGAAATTCAAAAGTATGAAGTTGAAATGAAACGCAATACGATAGACCTCGAAAATTTATACGACCAAAACTTAGACTATTTCCAAACATTAAGTAAATTTATTGCGGCAATTGAAGTAAAGGCAGATGAAGTTCGTACAGCGTTACCAATGTTAGAGCAAAAAGCCCAAACAGGTGATCAACTAGCTGCAATGGAATTCGAAACGATGCAACGTGCCGTAGAATTACTTGAGCAACGACGCTATGATTTAGAAATGGCACAGCAAGTATCATTCCAATCTGCTCCACAAATTCGCCTAATGCAGCAAGGTAATAACCATTTAATTGGTAAAATAAACTCTGCATTTGTAACGACTATTCCAATTTTTAAACAAGGTTTAATTCACGCTGTAACATTAAAGCGTCAAAAGCTTATTTCAGATTCAATGAGTGAGCTAGATCGCCGCACAAATGAAATGCTTGTGCGCAATGCAGAAAACATTAGCAAAAACAGTGTTAATATTGCACGCGCTGCTGGTAGCCCAAGCATTAAAATCGAAACAATTGAAACTACATGGCAAACAATTATGGCTGGCATTCAAGAAACAAAGCAAATCCAAGCAGAAACAGCAAGAAACCGCGAGGAAGGCCGAAAACGTATCGAAAAATTACAGCTTGAATATGAAAAATTAAAAAAAATGTAACATGAACAAAAGACAGGAAGCAAACTCGCTTGTATCGAGTTTGCGTCCTGTCTTTTTATTAATGGAAATATATGCGGTGTTTAGAAATTTAAATTACAAAATAAACAGAATCTTCTTGCTATTAAACTTTTAACGTGATATTTTATGTTTATTAAAGGTTAAACGTTTTACTAAAACGATTAACTAAAGGCAAGGAGAATGGATATGACAACTTTGAAAGATATTGCAGAACATGCTAATGTAAGCGCTTGTACCGTTTCTAGATATTTAAATCAAAATATTGTTGTGAAAAAAGAAACAGAGGAAAGAATTCAAGTCGCTATTAAAGAGTTGGGATATGTACCAAATATAGTTGCGAAAGCATTAAAACGTAAGGAAACTACAAATGTTGCGGTAATCCTGCCAAAGATTAATAGCCTTTATTATTCAGAAATCACTTCTGGAATCAGTCAAACTTTAGGAAAACATCATTATAATCTCTTTATTTATGAAGTAGACAACCTAAATATAAGTGAAAATGAAATATTACAACTAATGCGTGAAAATATGGTGGCAGGAATTATCATTATTGGCTTATTTTCTGATCTATCATTTAAAGATAATATTCCTAGTTTTTTAAACGAATGTGGTATTCCCGTTGTCTATGCAAATAGATGTATCCCATATGCTGGTTTTCCGATTGTGTACCCCGATTTGAGCAAGGCTGGTAAAATAGGGGCGGAGTATTTATATTCAAAAGGTAAAAATCAAATGGCTTTAGTTCACAAAAAGCTACCTAACGATGTACTAGATTTATTTTTGGCTGGGATTAGTCAAGCTAGCAAGGTTAAGCAAAAGCCTATGATTATAGAAATCGACGATAATATGGACTTATCGAAAGATTGTGTGCCAATCCTTCTTCAAAATAATATTAATAGTGCCTTTGTGCTTAACGAGTTGAGTGCGGTTTATTTGACGAAAGCGCTAGTTCAAGCTGACGTTCGGATAGGTGAGGATATTGCTGTATTAAGTTTGGGTAATTCTTTATTATCGCAAATCTCTACACCTGAGCTAACTTGTGTAGACTTGCAAAATCAGGAATTAGGCATAAGAAGTGCTGAGATTATTTTAAGTGAAATTCAAAAAGAAAAGTTTGAATCCGTAACTGTATTGGAACCGTTTATCGTTGAACGGAAATCTTCTTGAATTTATAAAAGTTCAATAGAAATAGTCTAAACCTATTGGTTAAACGTTTAACTACTTTAATGAAAGTGAAATTCCAAATTAGTTAAACGTTTAACCGATTTAAAAGTGAATACAGTATTTTAGTTAAACGTTTAACCTTTTCAAAGAATGTAAGTGTACCGTTTAGTTAAACGTTTAACCAAGCTATCTCAATATTAGTTAAACGTTTAACTAAAGAGTAATTGTCGATAAGTTAAGAGCTATGCTCTTCTTATAAAAAAGAAAACAGAGAATGAAAGGGAGAGGTTACTATGAAACAAAAAGAAATAAATCATCTTGAAAAAGTACGGGATATTTACGACATTTTAAACGGCACAAAAGAAGCAGATCGCCTAATTAAAAATGTAAACATTTTGGATGTGCATGGCGAAACTATCTTTCAAGGGTCTTTATTAATCTACGATAAGCGGATTATAGCGCTAAATCCTGATGAAGTAGCTACAAAAGTGAAGGATGTATTTGATGGACAAGGGCTTTATGCGATTCCAGGATTGATTGATGCACATTTGCATTTTGAATCTCAGCTAGCACATCCAGTAGCACTTGGCGAGGCAATGGTCCCTAATGGAACAACGACAATATTTGCTGAGACACTAGACCTGTTAAGTGCAGCAGGTGAAGATGGTGTAAAAGCGGCACAAGGTTTGTTTAGAGATTATGAAAAACTGCCCTACAGATTATATGCATTTGCCCCAGGGAAAAAAGTAGCTGCATCGGTAACAAAGGAAGTATTAGAAATGGAGCCTGTAATTGGGTTAGGTGAATTCGAACATTTTACCTATAGTAAGGGAGATGAAGATGACTTCCAAAAGGCTTCCTGGGTAAGAGAAAAAGGGGGATTCATGAATGGGCATTGGGGCTTGACTGCTCTTCCAGATATGATCTTAAACTATTTGCCTGCCATCGGTACATCCAATAATCATGACGTTTGGAATGCGGACGATATTGAGAAAAGCATTCGTTACGGTTTTCCAACCCAAATTAAGTTTGGTGTAGGAAGCAGTGAAGTAATTAAAACATTACTTCGTGCCATTGTAGACCGCAAATTTCCAACAGATAATTTTATGTTATGTACCGATAATATTTCCATTGAAAGGTTGCTTAAGATGGGGCATATGGATTGGATTATTTCCCTATGTACGGAGATGGGGATTAGCCCGATTAAAGCTATCAAGATGGCAACATTAAATACAGCTAAATCTTACCATATGGAAAATCAAATTGGTTCTTTAACACCTGGACGATTTGCAGACATTGTCTTGACGGACAGCCTATCAAAAATAAATCCTCTTTATGTATTTAAGGATGGCGAATTGATAGCGAAAGACAAAAAATTATTAAAGAAGGTAGAGATAGATTACTCTTCCATGTGTACAAAGGGCGTACCAGGTTTAAATGATTTAACACCGTCTGAGTTAGATATTGTCCCTTTTGAAGTTTCCGAAGATGGGACTAAAGCAAAAGTTTATTTATTCGATGTATATGGTCGCGGCCATGAAAAGTTTCATCAAGAAATTTGGGTGCCAATGGTAAATGGCAAGATTGTTCCAGAATATCAAGGTGAAAAATTCAGCCGTCTGTCTGTTATTCAACGTTATGCAGATGGAAAACGTCATGTCGTGAATGGCCTATTTAAAGGTGTCTATGTCGAACAAGGTGCAGTTGCAACTTTCTGGTCAGCTCCATCACCATATTTCGTTGTCGTCGGACAAGAAAGTGACGAGATGTGCTTCTGTGCAAAAGAAGTAGATAAATATTCAGGAGCCTGTATTGTAACCGTTGATAAGGCAATAAAGAGTGTCATGCCACTAGAAATTTATGGCGCCATGGCGAACATGACTGTGGATGAATTAACTAAAAGTGCGGATGCCATTGATGTGGCTTTAGAAGAAATGGGTAATCACAACGAAGGTGAACCTGTCGTAAATAAACTTTTAAGTCTATTTATTTCTCTACACCGATTCCGCCTTATGAAATAAGACTTACAGCTAATTAGCCAGAGCAAATAAATCCCGCAACTAAGATTGATAGTGAAACATCCGAAAAAATTCCTATTCGGTGAAAAATAACTTTTTTCGAAGAGGCACTTTCTGCTATATGTTCTACCCGAAATATAAAATGATTAACCAGTGCTATTGAAATTCATAAGGGGGAAAGGGAGGATTTTTATGCAAAATGAAAGCGTTTTAAAATCGGATAGAAACAGTTTATTAAAACGATGGATTGTTTATATCATTGGTATTTATATTTTATCAATTGGTGTTAGTTTAGCCATAACAGCGGGGATTGGAATTTCACCTCAAAGTGCCTTTCAACGAGTTTTTGTAGTTCATTTTGATTGGTTAACACAGGGAAGGGCAAATTTTATTTTAGAGTGCATCATGTTAGTGCTAGCATTTTTAGTCTACAGAAAAGGGTTTAAGCTATATCATATTATGGGACTAGTCGCATCGGCGATATTTGCAGTTTGTTTAGATTTTAATCTCTCTCTAACATTTACTTACCTAGAACTTCCAGAGTATTGGACCAAATTTTTAACACTTGTTGTTGGAGATGCATTTTTAGCTTTTGGTGTATTCCTTATGCTTCAATCGGAGGTTGTCCTAATGCCGATTGATAATTTTGTTAATGCTGTTCAGCTAAGGACAGGATTTAAATGGGGGAATGTTAAAACGTGTTTTGACTTGACGTTACTTGCTTTAGCATTAATCTTCGGACTGATTTTAGCAGGTAAAATTATGTTTATTCGAGAAGGTACGGTTTTAAACGCTATACTTGTCGGCCAATATATTAAACTATTTTCTTATATGTACAAAAGACACAAGACTAAGAAAAGATTTGAAATTACTCAACAGATGGCAAAATAATTTTATTGTAAAATAGGCAATATAAAACTAACTCCCCAAAGCAGCTTCATTTTGAGGAGTTTTTTATTATGGTCCTACAGCATTACAGAAAATATGAGCAAACACATGTCAATATTGGCATAACAATTCAAAAAGCTAGCAGATTTCTAAAATAAGATTTATTTTTTCACAGTCTCTATTTTTAAAATTATTAGCTAGTTTCGTAGACTTGTTATGAGATGTTTTATTAAAGGTTTTCCTAAGTCCTCTAATTTTGCATGATCTAACTGCAAGCCCCAATAATATATGGCTCCCATCAAACTTTGTACAATCATCTGAAAAAATTTTTCTGTCGATTCAATGTGTCGAATGGAGTTATCTTTTTTTCCTTCTTCAATTATTTGGTGCAATATCACATACAATTTACGATTTTCATTTGTGAAAAAAGTATGCTCATTACTTATGATTGCAGCCGAGTAAATAACGCGCATTAAATCCTTTCCCATTTCTTCCTCAATACAACGGAATACGGCTAGACAGAAGGCTTCCAATCGTTCTATTGCTAAAGTATATTGTTGCTTTATTTCCTCATAAATATGTACATAACTTTTGTCCATTTCCATAAAACGCATCATAAAAATACTTGATTTAGAAGGGAAATGTTGATAAAAGGACCCCTTTGATGTTTTACTTTCTTTGACTATTCGATCCACCGATACATTATCGTAGCCAAGCTTTTTAAATAATTCGAGGGCTACGCTCATAATGTGAAGTTGTGTTTGAATACCTTTTGTTGTTTTATTCTCTAAATCCATTGTTTCTCGCTCCTTAAAGAAAGAATTTTCTAAAATGTTTGACTATTATTTATTCCCATTATATCATCAGACTATAGTCTAGTCTAATAAGGAGTGATAGTAAAAGTGGAAAAACTGAGAAAAGCTGAAGAGCTAGAATTTTTGTTTAAGGATTCTATGCGTCTATTAGTCGGCGGTTTTGGCATTTCAGGTACACCGTTAACATTATTAGATGCTGTTGCGAAGTTTGAGGCAGGAAATTATGAAGTTGTCAGCAATAATCTTGGGGATGAAGGCAAAGGTCTTTATAAAGTGTTCGAAGCAGGAAAAATTGATAAAGCGATAGGTTCATTTTTCACGATTAACAAAGAAGCTATTAAGGCTTGGTCAATGGGGAATTTGAAAATTGATTTATTGCCACAGGGGACTTTAGCAGAGGCAATTCGAAGTGGAGGTGCTGGCATTGGTGGTTTTTACACACCCACTGGTGTTGGAACAAGGCTAGCAGAAGGAAAGGAAGTTCGAGAGATTGATGGTGTTCGTTATTTATTTGAGAAGGCCATAAAAGGAGATATTGCCCTTATTAAAGCTGCAAAATCCGATAAAGCTGGCAATTTGGTTTATCACACAACTGCAAGAAACTTTAACCCAATAATGGCAACTGCTGCAGAAATAGTCATTGTGGAAGTCGATGAAATCGTTGAAATAGGGGAGTTAAGCCCTGAAGAAATTATTACACCACATATTTTTGTAGACTACATCATTGAAAGTAAGTACATCAAACAAGGGGGAGCCTATGTTGAAGCTAAATAGTCGGGAAATTATTGCAAAGCATATAGCAGATGAGCTAAAAGATGGCGATGTAGTCAATCTAGGTGTGGGAATTCCAACGCTAGTCTCTAAATATATTGAAGATAAAAAAATATATTTCCAAACTGAAAATGGGTTAATCGGCATGGGTCCTCCACCGAGAGAAAACGAGCAAGATATAGAATTAATAGATGCAGGGAAAGCTCCTGTCACTATTACGCCAGAAGCAGCATTTTTTGATAGCGCTTTCTCATTTGCGATGATTCGTGGAAAACATGTAGATGTAGCTGTTCTAGGAGCACTAGAGATTGATCGTTATGGTGAGATTGCAAACTGGTCTGTACCCAATCAACCAATTTTAGGTGTAGGGGGCGCTATGGATCTAGTTGCTGGTGCGAAGAAAGTAATTGTAGCAAGTACCCTTTTTACCAAAAATGGTTCTTCTAAACTAGTAGAAACATTGACGTTGGATTCTAGCGGCGAACGGCGTGTTAATCAACTTATAACGGAATATGCGAACTTTTTATTCCAAGATGGTGAGATTATTCTAAAGGATATTTATGGAGATTTAACATTTGAAGAATTAGAATCACGCATTGGATTACCATTAAAACGGAAAATTAGTATCTAATTGAAGGAGGAAGCCTATGTGGAGTTTGATTACGATTACAATTTCATTAATTCTATTAATCGTATTAGCACTAAGAGGATTTAGTATTATCATTATTGCTCCAGTTGTAAGTTTATTCGTTATGGTGACGAATGGGTTTCCGATTTTAGAAACGTTCCAAGAAACGTATATGACTGGCTTTATCAATTACGTTCGAAATTATTTTCTAATTTTCTTATTTGCGGCGATGTTCGGTAAGCTAATGGATGATAGTGGTGCAGCTCGTCAAATCGCTAATCTACTACTTCGAATTATCGGAAAAGATAGTAAATATAAAGTGTTAGTAGCAATTATGGTTATCTGTGCGTTCTTAACGTATGGCGGCATAAGTTTATTCGTAGTTATTTTTGCAGTATTACCAATTGCGAAGCCGTTATTTAAAGAGTTAGATATTCCGTGGCATCTATTTATGGCAGCATTTTTTACAGGTATCGGAACCTTTACAATGACGATGTTACCAGGAACACCTTCTGTACAAAATATTATCCCGACAAACTATCTTGGTACAACGGTTACGGCAGCTCCATTATTAGGGATTATCGCAGCAGTTTTCGTTATTGCGATAAACCTATGGTATATGAAATTTGCATTAAAACGTTCAGAACAGCGCAAGGAAACTTATGCGGGGATGACAAACCCTGATCATAATGGTAAGGAAGGTATTAAAGATATTTATGAGGGGCGTACATTACCAAATGCAATTCTTAGTTTAGTTCCGCCAATTGCCTTGTTAGTCGCGCTGAATATCTTCAAGGTTGAAATCATTTACACACTAATGGGTGTTGTATTATTAACAACCGTCTTATTTTGGAAATATATTGAAGTGAAGAAAAATTCGCTTAACGAAGGTGCTGTATCAGCAGTGCTACCTATTATTAATACGAGTGCGGATGTTGGCTATGGTTCAGTAATAGCGATTACGACAGGTTTTAGTATTTTTAATGAAGCGATGGCACAAATTCCAGGTAGTCCGCTTATATCACTTTTCCTAGCAACAACGGCGCTTGCTGGCATCACGGGGTCTTCAAGTGGTGGACTAGGAATTGCAATGGAAGCCCTTTCATCAACTTACTTGAAAATGGGGTTAAATCCTGATGCTATGCATAGAGTAGCCGCAATTGCCTCGGGCGGTCTAGACTCGCTACCACATAATGGAGCTGTTATTACAATTTTAGTAGCTTCAAAGTTAACCCATAAAGATGCTTATAAACATATCTTTGTCGTTTCGGTTATTGCGCCATTAATTGCAAGTATTCCAATGCTAATAGCAGCAATTTTATTATATTAATTCTTAAGGGGGAAGAAAGATGATTCAAAAAATAGGAATTATAGGTTCAGGAACAATGGGGTTTGGTATTGCTTTTCAATTTATCACAAATGGAATGCCTGTTATTTTACAAGATATTAACGAAGAATCTCTACAATTAGCTAGTGAAAAACTGAAAACCTATTTGACGATTTTCAGGGAGGAGGGGACAGTGTTCGCAGATTCGGATCATACCATTACGGATCGTTTAACCTTTACTACAAAAATCGAAGAGCTTGCTACTTGTGATTTGGTCATAGAATCTGCCACGGAAAATCTAGAGCTCAAGCAGGAAATTTTTAAAAGACTTGATGAGGTTTGTGCTGAACATACAATATTAACCTCAAATACTTCCAGCCTAAAACTTTCAGAAATTGTTCGTTATGTAGAGAAGCGGAAAGATAAAGTGATGTTAACACATTTCTTTAACCCTGCTCATATTGTACCGCTTGTGGAGCTACTAAAAGGTCCTGATACAAAACAAGAGACGTATGATGAAGTTGACGCATTAATGCAACAAGTGGGCAAAGTGACCATTAAAGTTCAAGTTGAGGTACCAGGGCTAGTAGCCAATCGTATTCAAGTAGCATTAGCACGTGAAGCATTAGCATTGTTAGAAGACGGTGTAGTTTCTGAACAGGATTTAGAAAAAGCAATCTTCGCAGGCCCAGGTTTCCGATTTGCATCTAGTGGATTATTGAAGATTATTGATTTTGGTGGATTGGACGTCTGGGGAATAGTATTAGATCAATTACAGCCTGCAATTGAATCAAAAGTTCGTTCGTATAGTGTGATTAATGATAAAACTGAACAAGGCTACCTTGGTGTAAAGTCTTCTAAAGGTTTCTTTGATTATCCTGGAAAAGGTCTAGATGAATATGTAATCGAGCGTGATCGTTCGTTAATTCAACAGCTAAAAACATTTACTACTATTCAAAGGGGGATGGAACATGCGTAATATTTTAGTGACTGGTGCAGGTGGAGGTCTAGGCTCAGCAATGGTGAAAAAGTTTGTAACAGAAGGCGATTATGTCTTTGCTGCAGATTTAAAGATAGAAGCTGCACAAGCAGTGGCAGACTTATATCCTGGAAAGGTTGAAGCGGTTGAACTAGATGTTTCAAATGCCAGTTCAATCCAACATGTAATAAATAGTATTTGTGAAAATCATGAACTTCATGTATTGGTGAATAATGCAGGCCTACAATACCGTGCTAGAATTGAAGATTTTCCAGAAGAAAAGTGGGATTTACTTCAAAATGTCATGCTAAAAGGCCCGTTTTTAATGACGAAATATGTTTTTCCGTATATGAAAAAGCAAAAACATGGCCGTATAGTTAATATTTCTTCCGTACATGGTGAGCTGGCAACACCAGAAAAAGTGGCATATGTCGCTGCGAAGCACGGTGTAATTGGTTTAACACGAGTAGCATCACTTGAAGGTGCTGCATATGGGATTACAGTAAATGCCATTTTACCAGGACCAGTGAAAACACCTTTACTGGTGAAACAATTAAAAGATCTTGAAGAAAGTAGAGGTATGACTGAAGCCGAGGCATTAAACGAAATTGTGTATCCGAAACAAGCAATGCAACGTTTTATTACAGCTGAAGAAATTGCAGATAGTGTATATTTCATTTCTTCAAAGGATGCAACGGCTATAACTGGCGAAGCGCTTAATGTTTCAGGTGGAATGTAAAAAAGGGGGAGTAATGATGGCAGTATATATTGTAAATGGTAGTAGAACAGCATTTGGTTCTTTTGGCGGTGTCTTTGCTAATACAACTGATATTGATCTAGGTGTTGTCGTTGTGAAAGAAGCATTACATCGTTCAGGGCTAAAGGCAAATCAGATAGAAGAAATCGTCTTTGGCAATATCATTCAAACAACAAGTTCAGCGGCATATCTAGCTCGACACATCGGATTAAAAAGTGGTTTAACGGAGGACAGTACTGCACTTACGGTTAACCGTTTATGCGGGTCGGGTTTACAAGCAATTGTGACTGCATCGCAGGAAATTGAACTTGGGAATATTCAAGCTGCAATTGCAGGGGGTACAGAAAATATGAGTCAAGCACCCCAAGTTTTACGAGGTACACGTTTTGGATCGCCAAATAAAGCACCAATCGTAGAGGATATGTTATGGGCGACTTTATATGATGAGGTTGCAGGATGTGGTATGGGGATGACGGCTGAAAACTTAGCGGAGAAATATGAAATATCACGTGAAGAACAGGATGCATTCTCCTACAACTCACATAAACGTGCAGCGGAAGCTCGTCATTCAGGTCGTTTTGCGGAGGAAATTGCACCAGTATTAGTAAAGACACGTAAAGGTATGATTGAGATAACTGAGGATGAACATATACGCGAAGAAATTTCGATGGAAGCTTTAGCAAAACTGAAACCAGCATTCAAAAAAGACGGCTCGGTATCAGCAGGGAATGCAAGTGGTATTAATGACGGTGCCGCAGCAATCGTTCTTGTATCGGAAGCTTACTTACAGGAGCATCAGTTAAAGCCATTAGCAAAAATCGTCACTTCCGCAACGGCAGGTGTTGATCCAACAATGATGGGAATTGGCCCAGCTCCAGCGATTCGTAAATTATTGAAAAAAGTAAATTTAACATTAGAGGATATCGGATTGTTTGAACTAAATGAAGCATTCGCTGCACAGTCATTAGCAGTTTTAAAGGAGTTAGGTATTAATCAAGAAAAAGTGAATGTCAATGGCGGAGCAGTTGCACTTGGGCATCCAGTCGGTGCAAGTGGAGCACGTATTACTTACTCGCTTGCATTAGAAATGCAAAAACGAGGTGTTAAATACGGCGTAGCAAGCCTATGCATTGGTGGCGGACAAGGCATTGCTATTTTACTAGAAAATCCAACAGTGTAGTAGGGCAATATGAATTCACACTGCTTGGGGGTTTCTAACATCTAAAAACTTATAGTGCGTATTAATAGAAGTAAAAAGATTTTATTTTACAGGAAAGTTTGTTTAAAAATCATCTTATCTCTTAGCATTCTAAGAGATAAGATGATTTTTTTGTAGATATTTTTGATAATAGAATCGCGATAACAGTATATTCCCAATATAGTACTATTGAAATTTAGTGGTGTATTTAAGCTAGTGCTCCTTGCAAATAAACAGGGTGTTTTTTATTTTGACAAGAATGGATTTTCTCATTACGATATAATAAATGAGAATGATTATCACATAACAAGGTGAAGATTTTAAACAAAGCAATTAGTGATGTGAGCAATTTTTTACTCGTTTGTGAATGAGAAGAACGATGAACAATAAAAAAATTGACGGATGTCACAGTTAAACAAAACTAAATAGACTAATAAAAATAGTATTAGAAGTAGGATATAATATTTAGGACAGGAGTTGATGAGTAATGAAGTATCAAGTTCTTAGTCGAATACCACTAAAAAACCTAATGGATTTAAAGATTGATTTTGCTTTTAAGCATCTTTTTGGTAGTGAACGAAATAAACAACTAACAATTGTTTTTCTGAATGCTATATTAAACTGGACAGGTAGCAACAAAATAAAAGAAATAACGTTTATCAACCATGAAGTAGGTGGGGAGTATAAAGAGGATAAACAATCCCGCTTAGATATTGTCGTAAAAACAGAAAAAGAAGATATAATTAATATAGAAATACAATTAGCGAATAAAAATGACATGTTCAAACGAACTTTATTTTATTGGTCAAGGTTGTATAATTTGCAGTTACAAAAAGGAAAAGGTTATTATACACTGAATCCAACCATTACTATAAATATTTGTGATTTTACATTGTTCAAAGATATTGCTCATTATCATAGTACGTATCATTTATATGAAGATAAGACTTTACAGCGTGTACAAAAATCAGATGATGTTTTAGAAATTCATTTTATAGAAATGAATAAATTTTTAAAGGCTTGGCAAATGGAAGAACTAAATCCTATTGAAGATATAATCGTAAAATGGTTGCTATTGCTTGTTATGGTAGATGGTCGCAAGCAGAAAGTATATGAAGATATTTATAAAGTATTGGAGGAATTAGCGATGAAAGACAGAAACTTACGTGAAGCGTTTGAAGCGTGGGAAGAACTAAGTCAAGATCCAGAATCCATTATAGCGTACGAATCACGAGTCAAATTTATGATTGACGAAGTGGCAACATTAGAAGATGCAAAATACCATGCAGAACAAGTAGGGATTGAAAAAGGCATTCAAGAAGGTATGCAAAAAGGCATTCAAGAAGGTATAAAAGCCATTGCAAGAAAAATGATAGGAAAAGGAAATAGCAATGAAGAGATTATGGAGTTAACAAGTTTAACGTTTGAAGAAATTCAAGTGTTAAGACAGGATGTAGAAAGATAGATAGATTAAGCTCAAATAACTTACTAGTTATTTGAGCTTTTTTATATTTTTTTGAAAATCTTCATATTTTGCAGTTAAATTATTTTATCTTTAGATAATATCTTTTAATCTCATGTTTTACCCTTCGAATTGTTACCAACGAGTGTAAAACTAATTTCACCTAAGTGAAAATATGTTATATGAGCATAATCAGTAGTAATTTATGAAAAAATAACTATAATTTTATTCACTTTTACTCTATTATTTGTAATAGTATTTCTCTTAACAAAAAACTTGACTAAACAAATAGGAATTAAGATAATAACAAAGTAGTTTTAATAATTATATAAATAAAATTTATTTGATAAAGTGGGGAAAATAATGTTTGCTGCGATAAATGGAACGAAAATTTATTTTGACGTAGAAGGTTCAGGGTATATTCCGGTAGGACCAAAAATGGTGAAAAAACCAGTACTTATTGCCGTACATGGTGGACCAGGTAGTGATCACTCTGATTTCAAGCCATGGTTAACGCCACTATCAGAATTCTATCAGATTGTTTATTTAGATCAAAGATGCAATGGTCAATCAGAGCGTGTAGATGTAACGACAGCAACATTTGATCAGTTAGCAGATGATATCGAAGCGTTACGCAATTATTTAGGCTTAGAAAAAGTTGCTGTGCTAGGCCATTCTTTCGGTGGGATGATTGCCCAAGTATTTGCTACGCGCTACCCGCAATCAGTGAGTAAGCTCTTATTAATTAATACTGCACCAAGCTATGAATTCTATAAGGAAGCTAAAGAGTTTGCACAACGAATTGGAACGGAAAAACAAATTCAAACTATTCCAGAGTTATTTGAAGGTAACATCCGTGACGACGATCATTTAATTCAATGGTGGGATATTTGCTGGGATTTATACTGGTACAACTATCAGGAAGAACTAGGTGGCGATACAGGAAGTCGTCCAATCGGTTCCTTAGAAATTACAAACTATACGTTCAAACATTTAATGCCACAATACGATGTACGCTCACAAATTGCCAACCTTGAAGTGCCTACATTAATTGTAGCGGGCCGTCACGATTGGATTACACCGTTAACACAGTCAGAAGTAATGCATTCATTAATTAAAAATTCGCAATTAACTGTATTTGAAGAGAGTGGGCATATGCCATTCATCGAAGAGCATGAAGACTTCTTAATCGTAGTACGAGAATTTTTATTAAAGGACTGATTCAAGATGCATACCACATTACAAGCCTGGCATAAACAACGTCATTTAGAAGTAACGGGAGCACAAGGCGATTTAAGTTTAATCGCAATGCATGAGTTAACGAGTGAAACAACAGTTAAACAAATTGCTGGAAGCTGGAAGCCGACAAACCTATCTGTACCAGGTCTTACCATAACGGCATTAGCTGAAGACCAATTATTTATAAACGGTGTGCTAGTGGAAGGTATGGTGAATATTATTGCGGATAAAACTATCGTTCAAACTACTAACGGCATTTCTGCAATGGCCACAAGTCAGCCAGGCTCTATGCATTTACTAGCCATTTGGGATGAAAACAGCTCTGCACTTCAAACGTTTAGTCATATTGATTCGTACGAATTAAACGAACAAGCAATTTATAATGGAAAGCTTATAAAAGATGATTCGATGATTGAGTTTTCTCACACGGGAGATGACAATCGTGCAGCGCGTAGTCATGAATCAATAGGTGTTATTGAAGTGGAAATTGACGGAGCGCTATATAGATTACGACCTTTTCAATCTGGACTACACTCAATTATTATTTTCCAAGATGCAACAAGTGGTAACGAAACATACGGTATGGGTCGTATGTTAATCATCGAACTATTAGACGATGATACAGTGCTTCTTGATTTTAATAAAGCCTTTTTACCGCCATGCGCATTTTCACCTTACTTTAACTGTCCGATGCCACCTATGAGCAATCGCATTGAAAGTAAAGTGAAGGCAGGCGAAAAGCAAATCATTTCATTGGATTCATAATAAAGCATCTAAATTAGAGAAATAGGAGAAATAGCAATGTTCAAAAACTCAAAAAAGGTTATGTTAGCGTTATTAACAATGGTAGTACTAGTTGTTTTAGCAGCTTGTGGTAACGATAAATCTTCTTCTGAAGGGAAGAGCAGCGATAAAAATGTTATTAATATCGGTGTTACGTATCCAGCTAGCAACATTAATCCGTTACAACCTAGTGGATTAGTTTCTACTTATGTTTCAAATTTATTATTTTTACCATTAGTTGATTTAGATTCAAAATTAAACTATCAGCCAATGCTAGCTGATTCAATTACAACAGAAAATAATCAAACATTTACAATTAATTTAAACAAAGAAGCTAAATGGACAGATGGCACAGATATTACAACGGATGACGTAATCTTTACATTGAAATTAATGGCAAACCCTGTTGTGGCGTCAAACTATGCTTATATGTTTGCAATTGTTGAAGGCTTAGATGATAGTGGTTACTTACCACAAGGTTCCACTTCTATTTCAGGCGTTACAAAATTAGATGAAGATACAATTCAAATTAAAACTAAAAAACCAACGACATTATCCATCTTCCAAGATACAGTAGGTCGTTATTTATTAACATTACCGAAGGCACAACTTGAAACAATTGCAGTTGAAGAGCTAAATGCAAGTGATTTCATGCAAAATCCAACAGTAACTTCTGGTCCATTTATCATTTCAAAAATGGATCGTGCACATTTTGTAGAAATGGTACCAAATAAAGATTACTTCAAAGGTGCTTCTACATTAGATCAATTAAACTTTAAAGTATTACAAGGGAATCAAATTGCTGCTCAATTAAAGAGCGGTGAAATTGATATGAATATCCCTTCAGCAGGTGTTATTCCCGTTTCAGATTATGCAAATGTGCAAGGTTTAGATACATTAAACACGGCTTATGGTGAGCCATTAGCTACACAATATATGTATATTAATGAAAACGTTGTGCCAGATGTGAAGCAACGTCAAGCGATTTCATATGCTATGAACCGTCAGTTAATTATTGATAATTTATTAAAAGGTGCTGGTGAAGTAACAGATGGCTTCTTCCCAAGCAATAGCCCGTACTTAAAAGAAGGTATGAAACCAGTTAAGTATGACCTAGAAAAAGCAAAACAATTATTAGCTGAGTCTAGATGGGATTCAAGCAAAAAGTTGAAATTAGCTGTATTATCAGGTGATGCAACGTTAGAGCAAGCTGCAAACATCATCGTAGAAAACCTACGGGAGGCAGGTATTACAGCTGAAATCCAAATGATGGATTTCGGTACAATTATCGATGAAATTGTAAGCCAGAAGTATGATTTAGCGATTTTAACAGTATCCATTACACCAATTAACCCACTTCCGGATATTGCTTACTTCTTAGGAGAAGGTAATCCAAACGCTTATAGCAATAAGCGTGTCAATGAAATTTTAGCTGCATTAGCGACTGAAGTAGATGAAGTGAAAATTAAATCGTTATACGGTGAATTACAAGAAATAACACAACAAGAAGTACCAATGCCATCAATTTATGCTACAACAGCATTAGGCGCAGTTAATAAACGAGTTCAAGGCGCTACACCAAGCGACTTCGGTATGTTCATTAACGTACACGAGTGGACTGTTAAATAAAGAGAGAGATAGGACGTGTTTTAATGGAGAGTTTGCTAAGCGTAAAACAGCTGAAAACGGCATTCGAAACTGAATATGGAAAAGTAGTCAGTGTCGACGATGTTAGCTTTGATGTAAAAAAAGGTGAAACATTGGGGATTGTTGGTGAGTCGGGAAGCGGGAAAAGCGTAACAGCACTCTCTATTATGCGTCTATTAGGGAAACGCGGTTCAATTGAGCAAGGTGAGATTACATTAGAAGATAAAAACTTAACAGCTCTTTCTAATAAGGAATTTCAATCGTTACGAGGGAAAGAAATTTCAATGATTTTTCAAGAGCCAATGACCGCGTTAAATCCTGTTTTTACAATTGGCCATCAGCTAGTAGAGGCCATTTTACTCCATACAGATGTCGATAAAAAGGAAGCAAAAGCAATTGCTCAAAATATGTTAGATAAAGTTGGTATACCTAATGCTAAACGTGTGATGAAGCAATTTCCATTCTCTTTATCAGGTGGAATGCGACAACGTGTCATGATTGCAATAGCTTTAGTATGTAAACCAAAGCTATTAATTGCGGACGAACCGACAACGGCACTTGATGTAACGGTACAAGCACAAATCATGCGCTTAATGAATGAATTGTGTTATGAGCTGCAGACGTCTGTTTTACTTATTACACATGATTTAGGTGTCGTTGCAGAAATGGCAGATCGTGTCATCGTTATGTATGCAGGGCAAGTTGTCGAAGAAGCAGATGTTTTTACGTTGTTTGAACGACCATTACATCCATATACAATGGGCCTAATGGATTCAATTCCATCAATGGATTTTGACGGAAAACAATTAAAGGCAATACCAGGTACGATACCAGGACGTTATCAAAATATTGTTGGCTGTCGTTTTGCAAACCGTTGCGCTTTTGCAACAGAGCATTGTAAAAAACAGCAACCACCATTAATTGAAGTTGAAAAAGGGCATAAAACGAGATGTTTTGAATGGCAAAAGGTCGCACAAGGAGGAGAGCAGAAATGAAAAAGGAAACAGAGCAAAACAACTCTCCGTTACTTGTATTAGAAGATGTTAAAACGTACTATCCGTTTAAAACAGGCTTTATGAATTTAAAAACCGATTATGTGAAAGCAGTAAATGGCGTTTCATTCGAAATTTACGAAGGGGAAACAGTTGGGCTCGTAGGAGAATCTGGCTGTGGAAAATCAACGTTAGGGCGCACGATTATCGGTCTAGAACCGAAAACGGGGGGCCGTATTCTATTTAATGGTCAACAAATGGATTATCGAACAGACCGCGTTAGCTTAAGTCAACAAATCCAAATTGTTTTCCAAGATCCATATTCTTCTTTAAATCCAAGACAAACAATCGGATCATTACTTGCAGAACCGCTACGCGTACATAAAATAGTTCCAACGAATGAGATAGCGCAGGAAGTAGACCGATTACTTGCGTTAGTGGGGCTACCAACGACAGCAAAAGACCGTTACCCACACGAGTTTTCGGGTGGTCAACGCCAACGTGTCGGCATTGCTCGTGCGTTATCATTACGACCAAGATTATTAATTTGTGATGAGCCTGTATCGGCATTAGATGTTTCGATTCAAGCGCAAATTTTAAACTTGTTTAAACAGCTTCAAAATGAATTAGGGTTAACATACTTATTCATTGCGCACGGTTTAGGTGCAATGAAATATATTAGTGATCGTATTGCAGTAATGTATGAGGGCAAAATTGTGGAGATGGGTAAAACAGAACAAATTTTCTTAAACCCTCAACATGATTATACAAAAAAATTATTAAATGCTTATCCGAAGCCAGATCCGACAAAACGAAGTATTATTCGCCGTGAAAAGGGGACAGATGCATGCTAGGATATATTTTAAGACGATTATTAATCGCCGTCCCCGTTTTATTTGGTGTATCGGTTATTAACTTCATTATTATGCGAATGGCACCGGGTAATCCTGTCGATATGCTCGTGAGCCCTAAGTTACCAGAGGCCGCAAGACAGGCTAAAATGATAGAATTAGGACTAAATGATCCAGCCTACATTCAATATTGGAATTGGTTAAAAAACTTAGTGTTGCATGGCGATTTAGGCTATTCCATGATTACGTATGAGCCTGTAACCGAGTTAATTGCGAGCCGAATGGGTCCGACAATTATTTTAATGGGAACAGCGTTAATATTAGGGTTAATTATTGCGATTCCAATTGGCATTTATAGTGCAACGAAGCAATATTCGAAACTTGATTATACATTTGTAACGGGTTCATTTTTAGGAGTTTCCATTCCAAACTTCTTCTTGGCTTTATTATTAGTATATATTTTCTCAATTCAATTAAATTGGTTACCTTCAGGCGGTATGAAAGAATTAGGTGCTGAAGGAAGCTTCGGATCACTTTTATGGCATATGATTTTACCAGTGACAGTGCTTGTCGCAAGCGTTGCTGGGAGAAACATCCGTTATGTGCGTTCGGGCATGCTTGAAATTATGGGACAAGATTTTTTACGTACAGCTCGTGCAAAAGGAGTAAAAGAATTTTTCGTTGTGAATAAACATGCGATGCGAAATGCTTTAATTCCAATTGTAACAATTATCGGATTAGAGATTTCGATTTTATTTGGTGGAGCAGTTGTAATTGAGCAAATTTTCTCCTGGCCAGGTATTGGTCAGCTTACGCTTTCTTCCATTATGAGCCGTGATTACTCTACCATTATGGGATTAAACTTAGTAGCTGCATTCATTGTTATTGCTTCAAATATTTTAACGGATATTGTATACGCATTTGTCGACCCACGTATTCGCAAAAGCTATGTTGGGGGTGGCAAACGATGAGTTTATTTAAACGGTATTTTAATAAAAAACAGTATGATACAGAACACACGGTCACTTGGAATGAAGAATTTGCTGTAGCAAATACGAAGAGCTTATTTTGGAAAAGATTCAAAAAGCATAAATTAGCTGTAATTGGACTATGGTTTTTAGCGATTGTAACGATTGCGTCCATTTTTGCACCGTTTATTGCACCTTTTGATCCAGCTGAAATTACAAGCGAATTTAGTGCACCACCTTCATGGCAGCACTTACTCGGTACAGATCAAGTAGGACGAGACGTGTTTAGTCGGGTCATTTATGCGGCACGTGTTTCGTTAGCTGTAGGTATTGGTGCGGTGGCAATTTCGGCGATTATTGGTACTGTATTAGGGTTAATTTCTGGTTATTTTGGTGGCATTATAGATGGGATTATTATGCGTATTACAGATATGTTTATGTCATTTCCATATATTTTGTTTATTTTAGTTGTTGCTAGTATTGTAGGACCAGGGTTAACGAATATCATTCTTATTTTAGGAGTGTTAGGCTGGCCAGGTATAGCACGACTTGTGCGCGGCAATGTTTTAGCGATTAAGCAATCGGACTATGTGAAAGCAAGTATTGCTCTAGGATATAAGACGCCACGTATTTTGTTTAAGCATATTTTACCGAATACCATTGCACCTATTTTGATTTTCGCTACTTCTGGTGTTGCAGGGGCAATATTAGATGAAGCAGCATTAAGCTTTTTAGGCTTAGGCGTACAGCCGCCAGATGCAAGTTGGGGGAATATGCTTTCAAATGCCCAATCGATTTCGATTTTAACGGATCAACCGTGGCTTTGGATTCCACCAGGTATTTTAATATTATGTACAGTTTTATCAATTAACTATATTGGGGATGCATTGCGAGACGCACTTGACCCACACAATTCAAAGTAGCAAAAGGGGCAGATCCGAAAAAAACATTATTTTCGGATTTGGCTTTTTTGATTTTGGATCATACTCTAGCAATTGAAATTAAACGAATGTAATTTTGTGCTTACATTTTCCTAGAAAAGACAAAAACGGATTTGGAAAATTACACGTTTTCCAAATCCGTTTTATTTATTCGACTTTACCGTAATAATCAATAATTTTTAAGAATATTGTTGCGATATTTAGCAATGCACGCTCATCAAAATCGAATTTTGGATGGTGGTGAGGGAATTGTGTATTTGCATGTTCATTGGCAGAGCCAACGTGAATAAAGTTTCCTGGTACATGTTGTAAGTAATAGGCAAAATCTTCGGCACCCAAGACTGCAGTTTTAATTTCGAAAGCTTCTTCTGTGAATTGTTCTTTAATTAATTGTTCAACAATAACAGATTCCTTTTCTGTATTAATTAAAACAGGATAGCCTTTTAAATAATCGATTTCATAGTCTACATAATTTGAAACTTTTAAGCCATCTAAAATAGCGAAAATTTCTTTTTCAATTTGATTACGTACATTTTGATTTAATGTACGAACAGTACCTTCTAATGTAGCAGTGTCTGCAATAACATTAAAGGCATTTCCTGCATGTAAACTACCAACTGTTACAACCGCTGCCTCAGTTGGATTTACTCTACGGCTAACGATTTGCTGGAAATTTTGAATAAGCTGAGTCGCTGCAATGATTGAATCTTTCGTCGTATGTGGGTAAGCTCCATGTCCACCTTTACCGAATAATTTAATCGTAAATGCGTCAACAGAGGCCATTATTGGACCAGCTGCAGTTGAAATTTTTCCCAAAGGTAAATCGGAAGCTAAATGAGCTCCAAATACAAAATCAACACCATCAAGCACGCCATCCTCAATCATAAATTTTGCTCCACCTGGTGGTTTTTCTTCTGCAGGTTGGAAAATTAAACGGATAGAGCCTCTTAATTGATCTTTATTTTGCTGTACAATTTTTGCAAATGCAAGTAGTGCAGCAGTATGTCCATCATGACCACAAGCGTGCATAACGCCAGGTACTGTCGATTTATAGGGTACGTCTTTTTCATCATTGATTGGCAGGGCATCGAAATCGGCACGGAACGCGAGTGTTTTTCCTGGTAAAGCGCCATCAATGTTAGCAACGACTCCATTTTTGCCAACGCGTTCGCGGAATGGGATACCATATTCTTTTAATGTATTTGCAATAAAAATGGATGTTTTTTCTTCTTCAAATGATAATTCAGGGTGCATATGCATATAACGACGATTAGCTACAATATCATCGAAAAGTGTATGTAATTGTTCTACTTGATTTTGAAAACTCACAAGATCACCTCTATCTAAATGTATGAAAATGATAATACGTTGATTAAACCAAGTTGTCAAGTATGATATAAAAATATAAACGCTTTATGAAAAAGTTTTCTTGGGTCCAATCCAATCGCTCTTGTTTTTTAATGTAAGTGGGATCTTGCGAAAAAACATCATTCTTAGATAAGCACAAGAAGATAAAGGATAAAAAAAGGACGATTTTAACTGATTTTGTTGAAAAGGAATACTTATTTACGTTAAACAAGCATTCTAGCATTTGATTCTCGCTCCATGCAGACGCTTCCTCAGGTGCATCGAAAACTGCAACCCTCGCTAATGTGCCCCTTGTTGCATTTATATACTTTGTGTTTCTACAGGAGTTACCATCTCGGTTTTAATCATTTAAACACGCAGGTAGATAAATTCTATTTTATAAAAAGGGGAGGGCATAGTCCTTGATGGAGTTGAAGATATTGGCAGTGATTCTAATATACTAGCTTATTATCCTTATTGTATACTAATACATCATTTAGCATCGTGTCAGTTAAACTACGTGGAATAGTTTCGAGAGTAATATATAAATTTCTAAAGTTTTCGTTAATAAGTGCAACTTCAAATAAGTGCTTAGTATTGCCTTCATTTACAACTATATAATTTATTTTCTCATTATAGTTACCACTTAAAAGAATATAATTACCTCGATTTGTATGTATGATATTGATATTCTTATCTAAAATATTAGATTTTACAAAAATAATTTTTAATTTTTTGTTAACATAATTCACTTTGAAAACTGCATATCCCTTTTCATTACCATACTCAAATAAAACAATCTTTGAATTAGATTTTGAAATGTCATATTCTTCTATCGATGAAATCTCTATATCGGCCTCTAATTGTTGTTGAATACTAGTAGTCATTGCACTCTCGTTCGATTCAATAGAATAAGTTCTTTGTATAATTAAAAATACAGTAAATATAAGAAGAATAGAAATAATTATTATATAGTTTTTCAAGATATATCCCCCGTACATTGTATTTTGAATTTATTAACTTATGTTGATAAAAACTTTTTGAATAGGGTTTTATATTATGCGATGCTATTATATGGAGGTATTTAACAATTAGAGTTATACAAGTAATTAGTGATGTACTATTCGCGCTTACGCCCATATCACTGGATTTTGCAAAAGAGTACAGTCTTGTTTGGCCTGTTAAGCACAGTAGGTTAGGCGCGAATAGTATTTATTGTTTCGTCTTCACTGTTTACTCTAAAAATTTTTTACTTTACTAGATGAACAAAATAAAATTTTAATACCCTTTCGAGTTATATGGGTTTTTATATGTGACACTTTGAATATAAAAATTAAATTGAAAGTTTAATATGTTATTAACAAGTATTCTTACAATCCATTTTCCTGTTTGCATGGTATTTGAATCAATTCTAAGCCCATGCTTTATAGTAGATGAACCTTGAAAAAAATCTACAGGTAAATATTTATCAGTAATATAATATGTTCCTTCTGGTCCTATCCATTCAAAAGTTACGATAATACTATACTTAATTGTGTCAATAATTGTTCTATTAATATTCACTAAAAGACCAATCACCTCATCTGTTAAAAAGAAATTTTTAGTAAACAAATAAGTGTCCGGATTGGAATTTTGAATTTTAAAAGATTGAACAGACAATATAAAATCCTCATATATTTCTGTATTAATTAGATGCTGATCATAAACCGAATATATCATAGTGTTTTTATCTTTATAAATATTTAGGTTTAAAGGATCCAAAAAAAAGTTAGAGTCATTTAAACAATAATAATACAAACAGTTTTGAATTAATACCAAATTATCGATTTCCCATTGACACGAAATTCTATTGTAATAAAGAGGTACATTGATTAATTCATTTCCTTCTAAATACTTCATTTCTAGCTTTTTGACAAAAGGAGATAAATTAATTTGAAATTTTCTATTTACCATACGCCTCGTTCTTGTCCTAAGCGATATACGAAATTTGTACCGAAAGAAATTACAGCACCTACCCCAGTTGTTTTAGCAGCTGTTGATATAGCAGCTTTAACAACGGATTGTTTTGCTTGTGAAGCACCTACTCCGACGGCAGCTTTATGTGCGTTTGCTTTGTTATTATTATAGGCTTCAACACCGACTTTATAACCATCTTTAGCACCTGTTATAGCAGCACCTACAGTAAAAACTGGCCAAATTTGATCTTTTACCGTTTGTTTTAAAGCATTATTGATACTAGTTGACCAACTTGCCATAAACATCACTCCTATAAAAAATATATGTACTTATAATAAAGAGGGAAAATTAAATTTCTTATAGATACCTGTAGATTTTTATTAAAAGATATTTCTTCGGAAGGGAGAAAATTTCACAAATATCTTTTCACTCAGAAAATTTAAATAATTATACTCTTTAGCATTGAAAAAATAATTTCCCCAATAATTATACGTACATATTTAATTATATTAGAAGCCTAAAAAAATGAATATTCAAAATATAAAAAGTTCAAAAACATTTAAAAATTATTGGCTTCAAACTATCATTAAATAATAGGGGGAATGAGATATGAAGAAGCAATTTTGGAATGTTTTTGAAATGAATTGTGTTGAGACAGATTAATCACGTAATCTGGAGAATACTTGGAATAAAACATATTAATTACGAAGTCTTAAAATTGGACTAATCTAGTTATAACTTTAGAAGAAGTGAAATTTTATTCTCTTTTTAGCTGATGTAATTGAAGATATTAATATGTATTGGAGGAATTGGCGATGAAAGACAGCAACTTACGTGAAGCTTTTCAATCTTGGGAAGAATTGAAAATACCAAGCAGAACAAGCTAGGATTGAAAAAGGCATTAAAAAAAGTAAAAAGCAATGCGAGAAAGATGATAGTAAAAAGGGAATAGCAATGAAGCTCAAAGAACTCCGGGAGTTATTTGAGCTTTTTTATTTTAGCAACAATTTGCTTAGAACCAACCATACGATAGTTACAATGATGAAAGGTTTTGAAAAATGCAGTGGGAGTACCAAAACAGAGTGCATCATGCACCATACGTAGCAAGCGACTGCGCCACGGCAACCAAGCTTTTTACCCCTTCTCTTATTTGCTTTTCATTTGCATAAGAATAACTTAAACGTATCCAAGAAGATTGTTGTTTTAATGGATCGCATATTTGCCCTGGTACAAAGGATATAGATTGTTCGATACTTTTCGTTAATAATATTTCAGTTGAAAGTTGATTAGGGAGCTGCACCCATAAATTCAGACCACCTTTAGGACTGATCCATTGCCAACCTGTTTCTGCTAGCTCTTCCTCCATGATTTCTTTTCGTATTTGTAGGGCAATCCGAATTTTCTCCAGGTGTTGCTGCAATCTACTTGATGAAAAGTAATGGAGAAAAATTTTTTGGTTGAGAAGTGGTGAGCCATTATCCGCTAATGATTTTTCTGTTAAAAGTAAGTTCAGTAATGATGATCGACAAATAACAGTCGCAATTCTCAAACCAGGTGAAATATATTTGCAAAAGCTTCGGATATAAATAACTGTTCCCGCTGTATCGTATGTGTAAATGGGTGGAGGAGGAGCATCATCAAAATAAATGTCATGATACGCATCATCCTCAATTAATAAACATCGATATTGTTCAGCTAACTCTACTAATTTTTTTCGCTGCCGAGCAGGAACCGTATAACCAGTCGGATTATGAAATGTTGGGTTAACATAAAATAAGCGCGGCTTGTATTGTTTCATATAGGATTCAACCTGATTTAAATCGTACCCATCAGGATAGATATCAACCGTTACAATGTGAGCGCCTTGTGCTCTGAAAATATCAATCGCCGCACTATAGCTTGGCCGTTCAAATAAAACGACATCTCTAGGTCTAATAAAAGTTTGAGCGACTAAGTGAATTGCTTGCTGTGAGCCAGAAGTAATTAAAAGCTCATCTGCAGTGAGATGCGTTTTATATTGGTTGATAAAATATTGTGCTAGTGTCTCACGTAGCTCTAAATCTCCTTGCACAGTTGAGTAAGTGGCAAGTACTTTTGGGTAAAGATCAAACACTTTCTTCACATAGTCCGAGAAAAAGTGATTAGGTAATAGATTTGGGTCGATTAACGCCTGAGAAAAATGATAAGAAACTGTCGATTGATGAATTTCAGATAAATGATTTTTTTGTACGTATGCAGAAATGATTGGATTGTCTTGATTGTGGTATTCATAATTTTCAGTTAAATCAGATTGAACAAAATAGCCGACTTTATCTTTTACATACACTTTATTATGCTGTTTCAGTAATCGATAAGCCTTTAAGACGGTTAACCGATGAATATTCATTTCTGTTGCTAATTGCCGAACAGAGGGTATTTTTTCATGTTCTTTCCATTCATTCCGTTCAATTCGGTGTAGTACATAATCATATATTTTTTTAAAAAGATAGTCTTCATTTTGAATGGCTTTGCTCACTTCAATTCCTCCTACTCAAAACGATTGTATCACGACCAAATCTATTCTGGTCTATCTTTTTCAATCTGTTCTATCTTCTTTCTTTTATGATAAAAAAGAGGGGGATTTTGCTATGGTAATGATTAATTATTTTTTTGTGTGTTTAATTTTTGGAACGACGTTTTTAGCAATAAAAATTGGTGTCGATGCAGGCGTTCCTCCATTTTTATCAGCAGGAATTCGTTTTTTCATTGCTGGTTTGTTGCTATTTAGTTTTATGGTATGGAGAGAAAGAGCGACAATTCGGTTATTCTTTCGAAAAGAGATGTTTTTGACAGGAATATGTTTAACTTTTGGGACATTTGCTACATTATACTGGGCAGAACAATATGTAACGTCAGGAATTGCGGCGGTCTTATCTGCTACAGGGCCGATGATGATTATCATTATTCAGTCATTCATTTTAAAGCAAAAAGGCAGTCGGAACTCATTCATTGGTTGTATCGTCGGCGTCATCGGTGTTACGTTTTTGATTTTACCTAGTTTTTCAATTGAGATAAGTCCTTTCTGGATAGTCGGTTGTTTCGCCATTATATGTGGTGAAGTTTTTTACGCATCTGGAACGATTTATACAAAAAATGTCGTTCGAAAATATAATACGACATCACCGATTGCTTTAAATGCAGCGCAAATGATGCATGGTGGGCTTTTATTAATTATTTTATCGTTATTTACCGAGAACATTCATCTTGAATATCTTTTTAGTCCAGCTGCCATTGGCTCGCTTCTTTATTTAATTATTGTTGGGTCAATGATGGGCCATAGTATGTATTATTGGCTTGTCTCCAGGACAAATCCTATTTTTCCTTCTACTTGGCTGTATATTTCGCCATTCATTGCCGTTGTACTAGGTGTACTTTTTTATCATGAATATATTTCATGGCTAACAGTCATAGGTACTGTGACGATTATTGTAGGAACAGTGTTAGTTAATTTTGAAACATTGCGGGCATTATTTTCGCAGAAAGGGACTGTGCTTAAGGATGTTAAAAATTGACTCTATTTTTTATAAGAAAACCTATTTTACGTGAAAACTATAGTGTAAAAGGAGAATAAACACATATGGAAGTTTCTAAAGGAGTAGAAATGTTGGAGCTTGATTTTAATGGGAATATAATTTATCCAACACTATTGTGGAATCAGGAAATCGCGATTTTAATAGATACTGGATTCCCAGGACAAATTGAAGATTTACGCATAGCAATGGAGAGGGCAGGGGTGTCATTCGATAAATTAAAAGTTGTCATTTTAACACATCAGGATATTGATCATATAGGTAGCCTTCCTGAACTATTGCAGGTTTGTGGAAGCAATATTAAAGTTTATGCGCACGCATTAGATAAGCCATACATTCAGGGGGAGTTACCTCTTTTGAAAGATGGGCACATAGAGAATCCACCTAAGGGAAAGGTGGATGATACATTGATGGATGGTCAAGATTTGCCGTATTGCGGAGGCATTCGTGTTATCCATACACCAGGGCATACGCCTGGCCATATAAGCTTATATTTGAAACAAAGTAAAACGCTTATTGCTGGAGATTCGATGTATAGTGCAAACGGCACACTGGGAGGAATTCATATTCCAACGACGTTGGATATAAAAGAAGCCCAACTATCGATAAAGAAATATTTAGATTTAGACATTGAATCGGTAGTTTGTTACCACGGAGGCTTGAGTAAGGGGAATATTAATGAGCAGATTCGGAACAACTTAAGTATCTCTAACTGATTGAAGGACATTCTTTTATTGGGAAATGTAAAAAAATCATTCCTGTATAAAAGCTAATTGAATAAAAAAAGTTGATGAATAGTTTACGGTGTAGGTTCAAATGTAAGAAGGAACTATAATTTCTTCAATTAATAGTTCAAATCGTTAAGTTACACGTATAAGGGGAGTGTCAATATTTTTGAATAAATGACAATTCAATGTAAATCTACACATTATTATTTTTACTACTTCTGTTCGAAGGATTATTTTTGGTTTTTAGGAAGGGTTAGCCCTTCCTAAAACCAAAATTTCACGCTTCTAGTTCTCTTGCTTGTTAAAAACCTTAATTACAGTTATTTTTCACGTTATTTTATTCTTCTATCATTTATATTTTTGAGCTTGTAACTTATACAACTCTGCATAGTGTGCCTGGTTTTTTATTAATTCATCATGAGTACCGGTCTCTACGACCTTTCCTTTTTCTAAAAAGATAATGTTATCAGCAAAGCGGGCGGTACTTAGTCTATGTGAGACAATAATTACTGTTTTTCCATAAGCTAATTTACGTAATTTTTCGAAAATCTCTTCTTCAATAAAAACATCTAATGCAGATGTAGGCTCGTCAAAAATAAGTAGGTTTGCTGACTCATGTCTCATAAAAGCGCGAGAAAGAGCAATACGTTGCCATTCGCCCCCAGATAGATTTCTTCCACCAAATAGCCTTCCTAGTTCAGTATCATACTTATTTTCAAGCTTATGCAAAAATTGATTAGCCCCTCCAAGGCAAGCAGCCTTTTCAATACTCCTTAAGTCATCAAACTTAGAAATTTTGCCTACTCCAATATTTGACTTCAAGTCCATTTCATATCGTAGAAAATCTTGAAAGACTGCTGTTGAATTTAATCTGAAATTCTCAATATCATAACAACTTAATGGTAATGTATTGAAGTATATGGTTCCTTCATTTGGATCAAAATATCGTAAAAGCAACTTAATGATAGTACTTTTACCCGATCCATTTTCACCAACTAATACTGTTATTTTACCTTTTGGAATTTGTAAGTCATCAATCTTTAATACTTCCTTTTCACCATTATAGCTAAATGATATTTTATTAAATTCATATCCTTTGTTTATAGCATTATCGAGCAAAAAATTACCCGATTTCATATTGTTTTCGCTTGTTAAGAAAGAAACGATCTTTCTTAAATGTCTAGCTTCTCTAGGGCCAATTGCAAATACTGCAAATAATTCATTTGTACCTTCATTGAATTGAATAATGGCTCCAATAAACAGTAGTATATCTCCAGTGGATAACTGACCTTGAAGAGCTTGCCGTACAATATAAATTAGAATACCTCCAGCAACCAAAGACTGTAGAAGGGACCAAATAAACTGATGAAGAGTCAGCTTTTTTTGATCGTTTGAAATAGTTTGTAGTAAATGTTTGGCAGTAGTACTGTAACGGGACTTGAAAAAGGGGATAAGATTATATACTTTCATCTCGCCGGCTGTTTCAGGCATAAGAGGGGTGCATAGATAATATTCTGCACGTCGCCTTAGCTCTTGAATCTCTTCACGTCCCTCAAAAGTCAAATTATTAATTTTTGCTTCCAAATACATTTTGGGAAAAGATAAGAGAACGAATAAAATTGGTGCCCAAGGCGCAAACATTCCGATTAATGTACTTCCAGCAATAATCAAAGCAACACCACTCAAGAATTGTGTGACAATGGTAATCCACATATTAACAAAATACTCATTATAACGAACAATTTGAGTTCTAGTATGGTAAGATGCTTGTTCAAAAGGTGCAATATCAGGAATGGAAATAGCCTTAGTAATGAGTAATCTATCTATATGAGCTTGAAGTTTAAAGGTTAACAGTCTTTTTTGCATCTCAACCAATGGTTGAAGAGCATCGACTAGTAAAGTAAAAGCAATATAAATTAAAGCCATCCATACTACCGTGTTCCAAGAGAATAAATTAAAGGGAGTAAGTGTAATTTTATCAATAATCTTAGCACTTAACCAAATAAGTAACGGGCCAAGCAAAGATTCTAATAATATTATTAAGAATAGAACGCATGTCTTAAGTTTGTCACATTGCCAAAATAAGTTTAAACCATATAAAATTACAGAGGTTGTTTCAGAGAATTTTTTAATAACACGTTTAATTTTTAGCAAAAGGCCTCATCCTTCCCTTGAAAAGATTTGGCTTGTAGGCGAAACATTTTTGCATATTCCCCATTCTTTTTGAGAAGAGTTTCATGACTTCCTTCTTCAACAATCTTGCCATTCTTCAGTACCAGAATTCGGTCAGCCATCCTCACCGTACTGAAGCGGTGTGAAATCATAATAACTGTTTTACCATGTGTAAGTTTCTTAAACTGTTGGAATATATCATATTCTGCTCTTATATCCAAAGCAGCAGATGGCTCGTCTAAAATCATTAATCCAGCCTGTCTCATAAGCGCTCTAGCTAAGGCAATCCTTTGCCATTGTCCTCCTGATAAGTCAATACCTCCCCATTCTGGCCCAACCATTGTTTCAAGATTTTCGGTTAATTCAGCAATTGTTGTTTCCAATTTTGCTGAGCGTACTGCTTGGTTGATTTTATCTTCATTATGTAGGGCGTTTAAATCTCCAAGAGCAATGTTTTCTCTTATTGACATGTCATATCGACCAAACTCTTGGAATACTACTGAAATTTGCTTTCTTAGTTCGTCTAAATCGAGAGTGCGAATATCAATACCGTTTACTTTAATTTCGCCTTGATTAAATTCATAAAATCGGCAAAGCAATTTGATAAGTGTAGTTTTTCCAGAACCGTTAGCACCTACAATTGCGACTTTTTCACCTGGAGAGACAGAGAAATTAATATGATCTAAAACATATTCAGAACTCTCAATATTATCTTTATCGGTGTTTAATATCTGCTCTTGGTTATTCTTTTCAAATTCATTTTCATTAAAGTCTTCATACCAATCAGGCTCATCATAGAAATCTTCCTCTTCTGTTTCCTCTAAGTCTTCATCAGATTGTTGATAGCCTACATCCTCTTGAACTGATTCTTGATATGGATAGCGGAAACAAACATCTCTGAATTCAATAGATAGGGCACCTTCACTAGCAATTGGCACTGGTTTAGAAGAAAGTTCGATATCCTTTTCAGCTTTCATAAAAAGAATAAAATCTTTTCCCATTCGCCATAAATCAATCGTATCCGCGCCTTCTTTAGCAATTTCTCTCATAGCAACAGATAATTGAAATACGGCTCCTAAGTACAAGGCAAAATCTCCAATAGATATACTGCTGGAACCGATCTTCATTAATATCCAAAAGTAACCAACACCTGATCCTATCCCTGATAATAAACTAGTTAATACAGTGCTATAAGAACCGTTTTTTTGAATTCTACTAAAGATACGATATAGATGTCCAAAAGTTGTACTATACATGTTATGAAAGAAATTTCCTAAACCAAATAAGCGGATTTCCTTTGCCGAACGTCTGCTCAGTAATAAACTCCTAATATAATCTATTTTCCTTCTTAACGGTGCATACTCTTTAGCATAGTCCCATTCCATCTCGTTATAACGGTTTTGTACAAAAGCAAAAGGAGCAGTGGATAGAACAAGTAGTAAAGCAAGCACTGGTGAAAAATAGACGAAAACTAAAATGATTCCGATCGATGAAAGTATTGCAGTAATGAGATTTGCACTAATACTAATCAATTGGAAAGGTAACCAAGTAGCATGATCTCGTAGTATTTCAAGTCTATCTCTATACTGGCGATCTTCAAAAAAACGCATCCCTGGAATACGTTCAAAAGCATCAAGCAAAAAACTATTAACAGTAATCATGGAGCGTTCCGCAAGTATTGTTTTTACCCATGATTCTAAAGTTTTTACTATACTCAGAATAATTAAACTGATGGCATAAGCAAAAGCCCATAACTCTGTATGTGATAATTCATTTGGTTCAACAATACCGTCGATTATTTTTTTTGAAAAATATAATTGAATGATAGGGATGATGGCATCCACTACAATAAAAATAGCTATGCATAGTGTTAGAAGGGGTCCGGATTTCCAAACCATATTAAGAAGTAGTATAAATGTTTCTCCGGCACTTTTCAGATAATTTCGCTTTTCCTTACATCGCCATTTCTGTTTATGTACCATTTTCTTCACCTTTATTGGAGTATTTTATCTAAATAAGAGTGTGAAAATCTCTTTAATGTCATAAATTTAAAGTCTCGATTTCACCTAATAAACGGGGTTTATTAGGACGGGAGCGTTCGAGCACATATTTTTTTCCTTTTTCCATCTCTTGTAACCAAATTTCCAAATCAATGATGGCTCTCATATATTGATAGACCATACCTAAATCATTATTTGGATCTTCTGAGCGAATAGACATAGCAAGTAAATGTTTCCAAAATACATCTCTTTTAATAATACCCAGCTCTACTACTTGTGAATTTTTCCTTTTATCAAATAGCTGGAGAATTTGTTTACGGTCATTTAGAAAACTCTTTCTTGCCATATGTGCATAAGTTGTTTTTGATGTGCGATTGTACATGTATGTAGGCAAAATATTAGTATATGCCTTACGTAAGAGCATTTTAGACCCAGCATACTTTTCCGATTTCCCTTTGATGAGATCGAAATGCTGTTCAGGAGAAACTGAGAATGAAAATTCAATAATTCGTCTATCTAAAAATGGATGATATGTAGGTAGTGTTATACCAACAGAATCCATATATCTTGCTCGCGGCCAAAGAAAATCATAATGATATCTTTTACCCCAATACCTCAGAGCCTTACTTTTTCTATAACTTAAATAGTCTTCTTTAGTAATTTTCTTTTCACGCTTCAAATGTTCAACTGTAAAAAATTCTGGTAACTCGTATTCTGTATCAGACCATAATAAATCATAATAGAATTTCTCACCTAAATAAGGAATAAACGGGGAAATACCATATAGGAATCCGAGCTTCACCATTTGTTTAAGGCTTCCGCCAGACCATTTTTTTAGAAGACTAAATGCTTCAAATAAGCGTTTCTGTCGGATAAAAGAATCAATTATAGCTACTTCTCCACTAAAAATAAAATCGCCACCTTCACCTGTTAAAACAGATATAGCACCATATTCTTCAGCAATTATAGTGAAAGTTTCATTGACAAGCGCATTTGCTCTAGGATCTGGTCCATCAATGTACCAAAGTGGATCTCTTCCTAATTCTGCATTTGGAATTTTAGCCGTTGCATCTGCTAAAATAATAAGTCCAGGAATATCTAAGTCATTCATCATTTTTTTTACAAGGTCCTTATCGTGACTAAGAATCATGTCGTTATCTGCAAATGAAATATTGACAGCAAGAAAACGTTCCTTATTACCTTCAGCCAATGCCGCTGCTGTAATAGTAGCAGAATCTAGCCCTCCGCTTAGCTCAATAATGTGCTTTTTTCCTCTTAAACGATCAGCTGTAACCTCTTGAAACAACTCACAAAAGTATTGAGTAGCATCGCTTATTATTTGCGGTTGCTCAAGCAATTGAGACATACCCCAATAACTTTTAATTTGTAAAGAATCGTGGTTCCATTTAGCAAGGGAAGCTGGAGGGATTTTTTTTATACCTTTAAAGAAAGTCCGTTCCTCGAAATCGTTCTCTCCAACAGCAAAACCTGATGTTGGGAAAATCTTGCATATTTCATCGTCTATTAGGAATGGAATTTCAGTTATTAATAATAGTGCACGAATATCATTTGCAATAAATAATTCCCTTTCTTTGCTAATCCAATAATAAATTGGCCGTGTTGCATAGATATCTGTAGCAACTATAAAATTTCGAGTTGTCTCATCCAAAAAAGCTATCGTAAATTCACCGTAAGAATTAGATAATAATTTGTCAGGTTCATATTGTAGGGTAGTATATAGTTCTTTTCTTTGGTAATCTGGTAATGAACTAACGCCATCCGAATATATTGGGATTTTACCACCTATCCAACCATCGATTACTAATGGGGGGAAGAAATTTTGGTGTGATTCTGAATGCTTAAAATTTGTAGTTGTATATTCAACCTTGATTTCTGCCATATGGAACATATCATTGTCCATAACATGAACGGCAAAAGCGCGTCCCCATTTTATTAAATTTTCTAACCACTCGCTCCATTTTTCTTTGTTATTTCCTTGCATTGCAATCCAAATTTTCATAACGTGACAAAACCCACCTTTCAGTATATTTATTCATATTATAAGTTTGTAAAACTTTTAAATCTTCATTTTTATTGTTAGGGTCAATCTTTTTTCCACTTTTCAATTGTACCCATGCATGAGAAAATAACTTGTGATCAATTTTTTTAACACCTATTATTAAGTCTGAATCGTATCCTCCACTGAATAAAATGGCTTGAATAGTAACTGCTATGGATACACATGATGTAACTAGAAGATCATCTTCATCGAGTTTATACAGAAATTGACCTAATCGATATAATTCGTCTATATTTAATTCATTTACCTTTCTACCATTTGCACTTGCATAAAGAGGATACATATGAACAGCGATTTTTTCATAGGCTTCTTCAAAATCATATTCCAACAGTAACATCCTTACAAAACCATGAACTGTTGTAAAATACCCCTCATTCATAACGGGAAATCCTCCTCTTAAATATCTTTTATTTTGATTAGTTTCTTATCTGCAAGTTCGCGTGTAGCTTCATAGAGAATTTGAACCAATTCTTCTTCAGATTGATCAAATTGACTTTTCCACTTTGAAAGAATTACTTTTATATCTTTGTATTCGTTGTCAATTTCTAACCAAAGTTCCTTAAGAGCATGTTCTAATCCAAAATATTGACCACTTTTTAAGTCAAGTATTATACATTCCTGTTCCATAACTGTCGTAGCGATATCTTTATTACGAGCAATTTTCATAAAATTTCCGACCTTCTTATGTATGATTAGTTGATTAGCAGGAGGAGAGAGTCAAAAGACTCTCTCTAAAAAGAATGTCACTATTTATTAACCTTTTTTCCCTCCTTTTCTTCCGCGACCAAATTTACCATCACCAGGTTTGCTTTTCTTAGAAAGAGTAACCGCTAAGAAATCACCATAGTTTTTTACTTGAGCAGATTGTAACTTATTCATAATCTCTCACTCCTTTCATTTTTTTATAGTTTTATGATAGGAAAAATAATTAACATCTTGTAAGTTTAGCAACCTACAAAGATTCAATAATTTAACCTGTCATATGTTACCTCTGTTTGGAGGTTTATTTATAGATTAACTTATGAAAAAAACTTTAGATACCGTAAAGAAACCTCAAAAAAACCGCAAATTAATTACGGTGTTACCAGAATTAATTTGTGGTTTAGCTTGTAAATGTAGTTTCTATTCAGTTCGCTTGCTTATTTCCTCTATTTTTTTGATTGCCTTGATTCTTGAGTTTACATTTAATTTCTTGAAGATATTTGATAAGCGATATTCCACAGTTCTTAGGCTAATAAATAATTCTGCTGCGATCTCTTTATTTGTTTTGTCTGCCATAACAAGTCTTAGAGTTTCTATTTCATTTTTACTTAAATTATATTTTTTTAATAGGTGGAAACCCTCTAAAATGTTTATACTATTATCAGGTATTTTTAATTGCTGTAATAAATTTATTGGCATCATTGAGTTACCTTCTAAACTTGCTCTAATCGCCGCTATAAGTGTTTCTTTTGAAGCAACTTTATTAATAAAACTTGAAACACCTGAAGAAACTAACTTATTGAAGTGTGGTTCAATATCGTAACCAGTATAAATAATAATGTTAGATTTAGGGGAGATTTTTGAAACTTCTTTAGCAAGTTCTTGTCCGTTTAATCCTGGCATGTTTAAATCAAATACAAATACGTCAAATTCGTATTTTAATAAAATTTCTAATGCTTTTTCACTAGAATTAACAAAAGTTACTTTAAAATCTTTTTCTTGCTCTAGTAATAATTTCGTGCCCTCACCTACTAAGTTATGATCATCTACAACCAATATTTTAATCAACTTTAACCCTCCTTAAGAAAAACTATTAAAAATATATGTAATATATTGTATATAAATAGTTGAAACAGTAATCTATTTCTGTGGGAAGATAGTGTTGTAGTTGTATAAAAATTCCTTTATAGCCTTATTAGAAAATGTTAAGTATGGTAATTAAAAATATATGGATTATGAGGATAAATTTATATTTACTGATATTATGTCATGATATGTCTAATAGGGAATTACAAAATATAATAAAATAGCTGCTGTTAAAGAGCTATTAATTCTCTTAGATAGTTAGATGATTATAGAAGATAATGATAATTAGTTGGCTTGCAAAAAGGTGGTTTTTTTTCTTTGATGCTCTATTTCAGAATTAGTTTACTGTATTTAGGTTCGTTACTTCCATAAAAAGATATTATAGTCTTATTTTATAATCTATTTAAGCGGCAGTACACAAATATCTTATATACACTTTTAGTGCAAAGAGATAAAAATGACACTTAACAGATCAAAAAAAGAAGCACAACCCTTGATTTTAGGTTTGTACTTCTATAGTTATTATGTTTGCATTAGATAGATCCAATTATCTTCCTTTAAAATTTTGCAGAGCTGAAAATTCCAAAGTCGGCAATAGGTTAAGTAGTTCTCTTAATGCCAACGGTTTATGGGCATTTTTTTTAGTAATGACGCCTAGTCGCCAAAATAATTCAGGTTTTTCAATCGGTATAATTTTGACATTCTTATTTGTTTGTTTATTATAAATTGAATTCGGTAAAATTGTAACACCTAATTTGGATGCTACTACTTCAATCATAACATCCCATTGTGAACTTTTGAGTGCAATGTTTGGCGTAAACCCAGCTGCTTGACAAGCTTCAATCATAAAATCATGCAAAGCAAAATCTTCTGTAAAAACGATAAATTTTTCATCTTTTAATTCTTTTAATTTAATACTTTTTTTATGGGCAAGCCTATGCTCCTCATTTACAAATAGCACAAAGTTATCCTGTATAAACGGAGTAATATTAAATTTAGATTCATCCTCGGGTAAGACTATAATGCCTAAATCAATCGTACCTTCTTCGACAAGTTGATTAATCACCTTAGCCCCACGTTCAATTAATATTAAAGATACTTCTGGATATCGTTCTTCAAAATTTCGAGCAATTTCAGAAAAAAACAATGTCCCAATTAGCGGAGGAATACCTAGTTTAATTTCGCCAGTAGCTATTTCACGAAATTGATCTAATTGAACGTTCAACTCCTCAATCACTTCGAATACTTTTTGACTCTGGTTATAAACAATTTTACCTGCTTCAGTCAATTGCATATGTCTTGTTGATCGATCAAATAACTCCAATTGTAGTTCTTCTTCTAATTTTTTTATAGCTTTACTCAAGGAAGATTGAGATAAGTATGAATGTTCAGCAGCCTTCGTAAAGCTATTATAATTCGTCACTTCTAAAAATAATTTTAATTCACGTAGTTCCATATTTACACCTATTTATTCTTTTTATTCATTAATGTTATTCATATTATTCGTTTTACTAATAAATTCGTCAGCGTTATACTTTATTCGGATATAACATTAATGTTCAAATTTTTGTAACATACTTGTTTAGCATCTTAGATAATACAATACGTTCCAGTAAAAAAATATTTTTGTGAAATATATATTTCACGAGAATTAACAACTTAAATAAAATGGCAATCTAAATATGCATTTAGTTGTCCTTTCTTAGGATTATATTGTTTACGAGATGTAACTACAGGATAGTTACAAAAGTTTCTATTTGGTCAAGGTATACATTGGTCAAATAAATTTAATACTTTTTGGTAATTATATCTTATCAAATAGTTGGTAAACAGTATTAGCTTTAAGGAAAGAGGTGAAACTATTTGTTAAGTATTATTATTGGACTAGTCCTATTAATGGCTTTAGCGTATCTTGGATGGTCTATCATATGGGTTGCGCCCCTTGTAGCGGGTGTTGTTGCAGTTCTTAACGGATTAAATGTACTTGACACATATACAGGTACGTATATGCAAGGGTTAGTTAATTTCGTAAAAAGTTGGTTCCCTATTTTCTTATTAGGAGCCGTGTTCGGAAAATTGATGGAGGATACAGGCGCTGCAAAATCTGTAGCTCAAAAGGTTACTCAATTAATTGGTAAAAAGAGAGCTATACTTGGTGTATTAATTGCTGCTGCGTTACTAACTTATGGTGGTGTTAGTCTTTTTGTAGTTGTATTTGCTATTTATCCAATTGCGCTTCAACTATTTCGTGAAGCAAATGTATCAAGAAAATTACTTGTACCAACGTTTGCACTTGGAGCATTTACATTTACAATGACATCTATACCAGGGACTCCACAAATCCAAAACTTGATTCCAATGGATTACTTTAAAACTTCTCCTACGTCAGGATCAATCATTGGCATTGCTGCCACAATTATAATGGCTGTTGGTGGATATCTTTGGTTAGCATATAGAGCGAAAAAGTTTGCTGCTCAAGGCGAAGGGTATACAGAACCAGAAAATAGTACGCACATGACAACTGATGGAGATCAGAAAGTCCCTCATTGGATTATTTCCTTGATTCCACTTGTCGTTGTCGTTGTGCTATTAAATATTGTTAAGTTAGATGCTGTTATCGCTTTACTAGTTGGGGTCTTATGTATCATGATTCTTAACTTAAAGGATTATAAAAAATTTATTCCATCTATTAATGACGGTGGTAAAGGCTCTGTCATGGCTATTTTAAATACAAGTGCGGCGGTAGGATTTGGCTCAGTTATTGCCATTGTGCCTGCATTCGATAACATAACTTCATGGCTGTTAGGTATTTCTGATAATCCATTAATTGCTGAAGGTTTAGCTGTTCAAATTATGGCCATCATCACGGGATCTGCTTCTGGTGGTATGGGTATTGCTCTTTCAACTTTAGGAGATACGTTTAATAACGTTGCCCAAACGACAGGAATTAGTCCTGACGCTTTACACAGAATTGCTGCTATTGCCTCAGGTGCATCGATATTTCCTAATAATGGGGCATTATTAACTTTACTGGCTGTTACAGGATTATCTCATAAAGAAACTTATAAAGATGTATTTGTTGTAGCGTTTTTCATTCCTACTATTGCTTTGATAGTTGGAATTCTCTTAGCTGCAATAGGTTTAGTTTAATAACGATGTTAGCTTAAAAAATTAGGAGGAATATATTATGTCTGAATTCATCAATGTTAAAAATAAAGTAGTTATTATTACAGGTGCAGGTCGCGGAATTGGATTTGAAATCGGTAAACGTTTTGCTCAATTCGGAGCAAAAGTAGTTCTTTCTGATATCAATGAAGAAATGGTAGTAGAATCTGCAGAATCTCTAATTAAAGAAGGTTTTCAAGCGATTGGTGTGAAAGCGGACGTTACGAGCGAAGAAGAACTTCAAAACTTAGTTCAAACGGCTAAGGAAAAATTCGGTTCTGTTGACATCGTTATTAATAATGCTGGTTTACAACACGTTTCTCCAATAGAAGAGTTTCCAACTGCAAAATTTGAATTAATGCAAAAAATTATGTTAGTTGCACCATTTATTTTAATTAAAACTGTATTTCCTATTATGAAAGAACAAGGTTTTGGACGTATTATCAACATCGCTTCGATTAATGGTTTAATTGGATTTGCTGGCAAGGCTGCTTACAACAGTGCAAAACATGGTGTTATCGGATTAACTAAAGTTGCAGCTATAGAAGGTGCAAAACATGGTATCACAGTAAATGCTTTATGCCCTGGTTATGTAGATACACCACTTGTGCGTGGTCAAATAGCTGATTTAGCAAAAACGCGTAATATTCCAGAAGATAGAGCGCTTGAAGATATTATTTTAGCTCAAGTGCCTCAGAAAAAATTACTAGATGTAAGCGAAATTGCAGACTATGCGCTATACTTAGCAAGTGATCGAGCTAAAAGCGTTACAGGACAAGCTGTTGTCATTGACGGTGGTTATGTAGCACAATAGTATACCTGAAGAAAGAATCTATTTTAAGAAAAATGGATTCTTTCTATTTTGCAGTAATAAGAGCAGATTTAAAAGGCTCCTTGCTTTTATGCAGGGAGCTTTTTTATTTTTGACAAAATGTGCTTTTCTCATTATGATAAGATAAATGAGAATGATTATCATATAAAAGGAAGCTGAAGGATGTTAAACAAAGCAATCCCATTACACGAACAATTTAGTAATGGAGTGAGAAAAATATGACGAACAAAATGGATTTATCAGCATTAACATGTGAAAAAATGCAAGATGGCACACTTGCTGTCAAATCGACAGAAACACTTATGATGTTAACGCAAAGCCGCTATAAAGAGCTAATGCATATTGAAGAATTGTATAATGCCGTCCATCTTGATTTAGATGAAAAGCAAATTGTATTGGAGCAAGAGCGAAAAAATTTAAAAAAACAAAATGCGAAGCTAACAGAAGACATGCAAAAATTGACACAACAAAATGCGGTATTGCAAAAAAAGCTAACAGAATATAATTGTGTCGTCGACGAGTTAAAGGAGCTCCGACGACAAAATACCGACTTGCTAATTGAGCTTAGTAAATATACCGCTCTGTCTAGGGAATCTCTTTCAGGTCCTTTAAAATCAATGATTCGAGATATGCGGGAGCAGGGGGTAGGTATAAAAGAAATTCATATTCGTATTAAGCGTCAAATTAATCCTGAAATTAGTTATAGTATGGTGCGAAAATATATTTCTGAGCTTGAAAGCGAAAATAAAGCGTAATGTCTGGTGTTTAAGCAATAAACAATATGTTAATAGTAAAATTGTGCATTTACAGTAGCCAGTCAAAGTCCTATAATTAGTCTATTCTTTCACATTATGAATAAACGGCAATCTTGAGAAATTACAAGAGAGTCGTAATCGATTTAAAAAGAGTAGGAGAATTAAAGACAATGTCAAATGAGAAAAAAGGTGTATTGGCAGCGTTTTTTGCCTATGCCATTTGGGGAGCATTCCCACTTTACTGGAAATTACTTGAGCATGTGCCAAGTATGGAAATTTTATTAGGCCGTGTAATTTGGTCCTTCGTCTTTACAGTGCTAGCAGTCATTATTCTCGGTATGCGCAAAGAGTTACTAGCAGATTTAAAATATTTATGGACACATCAGAAGATTTTTTGGCAGTTAGCTGGCGCATCTTTTGTCATTTCAATGAATTGGTATTTATATATTTGGGCTGTAACTCACGAGCATTTAATTGAGACAAGCCTCGGTTATTATATTAATCCACTATTGTCGGTTATTTTCGGGGTTGTTTTCTTTAAAGAGTCGTTGAGTCGTGCACAATGGGTTGCTACAGCCATCGCGTTTATTGCGGTTATTATATTAACAGTAAATTATGGTACAGTACCTTGGGTGGCTATTCTAATTGCCTTAACGTTCGCTATTTATGGGGTACTGAAAAAGAAAATTACACTTGATGCAACAAGGGGTCTAGCCATCGAAACTATGTTTATTCTGCCATTTGCGTTAGGCTATTACATTTATTTATTTTCAACAAGCCAAGCATCTTTCTTACACGTGAATATCCATACAGATGTATTAATGATTGTTAGCGGTATTGTGACAGCAGTGCCTCTAGTTTTATTTGCTAAAGGTGCTCAAAATATTCCGCTTTACTTATTAGGTTTTATACAATATGTAGCGCCAACAATTGTTTTAATTTTAGGTGTGGTACTTTATAAAGAACCATTCAGTCAAGTAGAACTACTGGCATTCAGTATTATATGGCTTGCTTTATTGTTGTTCTCTGGTTCAAAAATTATAGAAATAAGGAAAGCACATCATAAATCTGCGTAATGAAAAGGACTTGTAGAGTAATCTACAAGTCCTTTTAACGTGTAGACGAAAGCATCCATCCGTAGCAGCATTCCGCACTTTCACAGGTTCTTTAATCTATTGTCTAGAATCGATTTGTGCTTTAATTTTAAAATACGTTTCCTCAATTTTTTGTTTATAAGGTAGGTCGATTAAACCTTTCGAATCCATATATGCAGTTTTGGCAATTTCGTAAGCCGTTGTTAACTCTCCAAACTGAGCGTAGCAAAGCGCTTTATAGGAGAAACATTCATTCATACTCAGTAAATCATATGGATGCACAATTAAAATGGGAATCTCTTTTAAATGATTAAATGCGGCAAGTGCTTCTGAATAGCGACCAAGTAAATACAATGATTTTCCTTTTTCAGCGTAATAGAAATTTTTATCTATTTTTGTTGAACTTGTAAGTGCATGTAATTGTTCAATTTCAACTAAAGCTTGCTCATATTCCTGTTTATAATTGTTATAATAATGTGCTTTTAAGACGTATATAAAAGCATCGACATCAGCTTGTTCAACGAAAATACGATACTGCTCCAACTTCATCATCATTTGATCTGCCTGCTCAAAGTCACCATCAATCATGGCGCAATAGGAACCAATACGATATAAGTCATCAATATGATAAAACAATTGGTTTTGATGCGCGTGTTCAATGGTTTCGTTAATTAATTTTTTACCCGCTTCATGCTCACCAATGGCTAACTGAAAAATGCTAATATAATAAGCCAATTTTCCCGTATCACGAGAATCTAGCTGATAGTTTTCAAGGTCGATTTCTGCCTTCACTTGTAAAATACAATGATAAGCTTCATCATATCGACGATTTTCTGATAGAATACCGAGCTGCAGCATATAGGTTTTAAACCAATGGCTCCACAAATTGATTTCTTTAAATATTTGGCGTGCTTGTTGTAGCGGTTGCTCCCATGTTGTGAGACCAGCCACATACTGCGCATTTGCATAAATATATAATAATCGCCCAGCTTCATAGCTAAGAGGTAAATCGTCTATGTACGGGTGAATGATATCTACGAGGTGCTGATGATGCTTTGCATCACCAAGCTCGGCCTCGGCAAACATAGCTTCTACTTGCTCTAAAAGATGACGGATATCAGAAGATGCTACTTGTTCAAGTAATTCACTTGCTTTCACGCCAAGTCGTTCCGCAATATAGTCTAAGCTTTCCATAGATGGCTTCGCTTTATCATTTTCTATTTGGCTTAGCATACCTTTAGTTAGACGATCGGCAGCAAGAGCCTCTAATGTTAATTTTTTTTCTTTTCGTAATTTGCGAATTCGCATGCCTAAAGAGTCCACTTCCTCGCCTCCTTTCTCCACTATTAACAATAATAACTATTCTTCACAAAGTCTATACATTTTCCAAAACGACTAACAGCGTCAGGGTGACAATGAAATTTATGATTTATTTAATTATATTAAACTTTTTGTTGCATGAAAAGGAAATAATGTGGTATATTTTTGTTTAATAAAATTAAACTTTTAAATTAAATTGAAATATGGAGGGGATTTTGTTGGATGAAGCAGCAAAATATAAAAAGGCGACCTATCATTTGTGGACGTTTACAGCAAGTAAAATGATTGCAATGTTAGGTTCACATGTGTTGTCCTTTGGTATTAGTTTGTATATTTTAGCCATGACAGGTTCTGCCACAAGCTTTGCAACAAATATGATTTGTTCCATACTCCCAAGAGCACTAGTAGCACCATTAGCTGGGTATGTAGCCGATAATTTTTCGAAAAAACGAACAATATTATTAGCGCAAGCTGGGACGATTTTGACGATGGCAGGTTTACTACTATATACTGAAATATTTGGTATGTCCGTCAATGCGATATATGTGACAACAGTATTGTATACGCTCTGTTCTGCATTTTCAGGCATAACATTTACTTCTTCTATCGCGATTCTTGTCAATCCAGAACGTTTACAACGTGCAATGTCATTTAATCAAATGTCAATGTCCGTAGCAGCGATTGGGGGGCCAGTTATCGGTGGGATGATGTATGGATTTTTTTCAATGAAAGTTTTTTTAATTGTGCATATGATAGCCTACATGATTGCCTTTTGCTTAGAGGCAACGATGAATTTTAAATTGTACAGTACAATAGGGGAAAACGCTAAAACCGAAAAGATATGGAAAGGGCTTGTGAGTGGATTTAGCTATATTAAGCAACATAAAGTCATTACAGTAGTAATGTGGCTATCACTATGGATAAATTTATTTTTCTCTGCAATCGTAGTTGGTGGAACGTATGTGATTATTGAATTACTGAAGATCGATTCTACTCATTTTGGCTTTATCGAAGCTTCAGGTGCACTGGGCATGCTAGTAGCTTCCATCTATTTTGCAACACGTGCAGAAATTAAAATACCACTTCGTTTTTCTAAAATTAGTTTATTGTTGCTATCAAGTAGCTTAGCATTTGCGGTAATCCCTTTAGTGACAAATCTTTCATATTCCATGATTGTTGGCTATTATATAGGATTATATTTTATCTTTGCTGTTTTTGAGATGGGTGTAAATATGCCACTAGGTGTTTTTATGCAAAAGCTTATTTCGGAGGAGTATCGAGGTCGAGTAGTTGGCCTAATGGAAACGATGGCTATGTCGATGATGCCAATTGGTATGCTCATTTATGGTATATTGTACGATAGGTTACCAGCAACTGGTATTTTACTTGTCACAAGTGCAATTATTGTCGTAATGACACTTGTCTTACTACGCAAGGCTGTCTTAAAACAAGCGCATCCAGAATTTTACGATGATACGACGTTGGCAGAAAGAGTAGCAAACTAATTACAAGTAGGGCGTATGCAACTAGCGGAAGCGGGCTTTATTGGCGCTAGTGCAGGATTTCCTGTCAATTACAATATTTTGACTAGCGAAATCGCTAGCTCTATTTGCCATAATATAAATTTCATCATAATAACAGGCATGCATCGTTTCCCGTGCATGCCTGTCAGATGTTTATTGATCCTCGATAACGATATAAGTTGCTTTAATTGGGCCATGGACACCGACGACAGGAATCATTTCGATATCTGCAGAATTACTTGGCCCCGTAATAAAATTAATACATGAAGCAATATGTTCGCCATTTTGTACTTTTTTGCTAATCCATCGAGCTGCTTGAGTAATGCGTGGCACGATTGTACTTTTAGGAATTAAAATAATCGACTTTTCGGGTAAAAAGCTAACTGATCTTCCTTTATGCTTATCACTAAATAGCACAGCGGTACCAGATTCAGCTAATGTCATCTCACTAATAGTTATACCGATGTTTGCTTTTTCCGCTTGTCGAATATTTTCCTCTGGCTGTGTCTCATTCCATACATAAAGCTGGATATTTGATTGTGGCCATTGAGTTTGCATTAAATGTGTTAATCCATAGCCTTCAAAGCGTTCGTCTTGCCATGTGATGACAGAGTGACCGCCGTAGATATCTATAACTGCTTGGAGATCAGTAGCTAGATTCGCTGTATTAGTAATGACCATATTTGTATTAATATTTTTACATTGCGCCTCTAACACGACTACTAAATCATCCTTAGTAGCATCTTTTAAAACACGGTCTTGAGGTTGATATTGCCAAATTGGCTTCACTATTTCTGTTTTTGGTGCTCGTCCGAGTTGCTTGGCGATAGTAGATAAAAATGTTTCTCGATTTAGAATACTTCCTGCCATTATTCAGACTCTCCTTTCGTACGGCTGTTAAACCAGCTACGGAAGTTCTCCTTATTCGGTGCAGGGAAATCCCTAGCTTCGGTCCATGCCTTTAATGGCCCAGGACCGTTTGAAATTTTATTATCCTTTGTAAAAGGCGACATCGCTGGGGATGCCATTTTCGTCGCCATCTTGTATAAAGTAGGGGAAGAAGCACCTAAGCCGAATGCCTTCATGAGGAGCTTTTCAGACACTGGAGCTTTCCCTTCATTTTCAACAATAACCTGACGGTGTCGATGTATTAGCTGATGCAATGGGATTTTGACAGGGCAAGCATCTGTACAAGCACCGCATAAAGTAGATGCATATGGTAACTCCTTGAAATCATCATAACCTCCCAAAAGTGGTGATAGTACGACGCCGACGGGTCCAGAGTATATCGAACCATAGCTATGCCCCCCAACGTGGCGGTATACAGGACAGGCGTTGATACATGCTGCACAACGAATGCATTGCAGTATAGGCTGGAATTCACCACCTAAAATATTAGAGCGGCCATTGTCGACAATGACTAAATGGAATTCTTCAGGTCCATCTGTATCGCCCTCATCTTTTACACCTGTTAACGTTGTAATATAACTTGTCAGCTTTTGCCCAACAGCACTTCTTGTTAATAAACTTACAAGCACTTCCATTTCCTCAAATGTTGGTACAATACGTTCCATTCCCATAACTGTAATTTGCGTTTTAGGTAAAGCCGTTACTAAGTCAGCATTTCCTTCATTTGTAACGAGCGTAATAGAGCCACTTTCTGCGATGGCAAAGTTACAGCCAGTAATACCAATATCTGCTGTTAAGTACTCGTTGCGCAGTTTTTCACGAACATACAGTGCGAGTTCTTCTGGTTTAGCTGTTTTGTCATAGCCTTGTTTTTCTTTAAAGATATCACGAATTTGTTCTTTATTTTTATGCAATGCAGGTACGACGATATGAGATGGCGGTTCATGATCTCCAACTTGCAAAATATATTCACCAAGGTCTGTTTCAATTACTTCACAGCCGAGTTGTTCAAGGGCTGGGTTTAAATTAATTTCTTCTGTTACCATTGATTTCGATTTTACAATCTTTTTGGCTTGCTTTTCTATTGCAATTTGTTGGATATAGGTTGTTGCTTCTTCAGCCGTTTTAGCGAAATATACATGTCCACCACGCTTTGCTACATTTTCACTGAGTTGAAATAAGTAATAGTCTAGATTGGCAAGTACATGTTGACGAATTTCCTCGCCATGGGACCGCCATTCTTCCCAGTGCCCAAGCTCATCTGCTTGTTTTAAACGACGTGTTTGAAAGCGTTCTTGCGCACTTGATACCGCGCCACGCATAAATGTATTTTCTAGCTCTTTTGTTACGCGCTGGTTAAACCGATCATCGCTTGTTTTCATTGCCATACGGTTATCCTCCTTTAAGTGCAATTATCGGCAGTTTAGCACTTCCGCAATATGCATCACTTTAATTGGTTTTCCTTGTCTTTCAATTCGACCGCCGATATTGATTAAACAGCCAGCATCAGCACCGATTAAAATATCTGCTTCCGTTTCTTCTACGTTTTGTACTTTTTCACTGACCATTTCTCCAGAAATATTGCCCATCTTTACTGAAAATGTGCCACCAAAACCGCAACAGCGCTCTTTTCCTGGAAGCTCAACATATTGTAAGCCTTTCACATGCCCTAATAATTTGATAGGGGCTTCTTTCACACCAAGCAATCTCGTCATATGGCAAGAAGTGTGAAATGTAGCCTTACCTTCTAAATGGGCACCAACATCTTCAATTTGTAAAACATCGACAATAAATTCAGTGAACTCGTACGTTTTATTTGCTAATGCCTGCGCTTTAGGTTCCCAAATAGGATCACCTTTAAAAACTTCAGGATATTCTTTAAACATATAGGCACAAGAGCCAGAAGGGGAAACAACATATTCTGCATGTTCAAAAGCTTTAATCATTTTTTTCATTGCATTTTTAGATTCTTGTACGTAGCCACTATTGTAGGCAGGCTGTCCACAGCAAATTTGATTTTCTGGAAAGTCGATGTCACAGCCGAGTCTTTCTAAAACTTCTACGACAGCCTTTCCTACATCACCTTGAAACATTTCCACTAAACAAGTTGCAAATAGTGTTACTTTCATGCTCATCACTCCTTATGTGATAATTTCCTATTCCAATAATTAATCAACTGGTCATCAGATGACTTGGTATGTAAATAGATTGTTTTAATAATACTACAACCTTTTGGATGGTTGAAAGTGTTAATTTCAAATTTTCAAAAAAATAGTAGCTACCCAGAATGTTTAGATAGCTACATTTATTTTAATAATTTGTTTCAAAGTATTGCATTAAAACTTCTTCGACGTTACTCAAATGTGAAGACATCGCATGCTTTGCTAGTTCTTCGTTTTGTTGCTTAATAGCAAGATAGATTTGCATATGCTCATCGTATAATTTTTCACTTGTTGTTTTTTTCGAATATAGCCAAATGCGGCGTGTTTCTTTCATCGTGTCAATCATTAATCCAGATATTTGGTCCAATATTGTTGCCAGTAGGGGATTTTGAGAGGCAGTAGAAATTGCTGCGTGAAATTGGAAGTCTGCTTTTTCGCCTAGCTCACCATCACCTTGTGCAAGTTTCATATCATCTAAAATACGAAGCATTGCTTGTAAATCTTCTTCTGTTCGATGGATGGCAGCACTCGCAGCAGCACCCACTTCGATAATTTTTCGAACTTTTAATAAGTGTGAAATATCTTTTTTATTTGTTAAAGTTAATGTTGAAAATGGGAACTCAAGCTTTTGGGAAGGAGTGCTCTTTACAAAAGTCCCAGAACCTTGTTTGATCTCGATTAAGCCCATCGCTTTTAGGGCGGATAATGCCTCTCGAATGGCAGATCTACTAACCTGTAATTGTTCAGCAAGTTGCTCTACTGAATCAAGACGATCTCCTGGTTTTAGTTCACCAGCTCGAATTTTTTCATAGAGCATTTCTGATACTTCTTCATATATTTTTTTTTGTTTAATTTTCTTTAATTCCACGGAGCTACACCTCATTCATCTCAATCGATTGCTCTACATAATAATTTTATTATACATGATGAATCGAATTTTACTCACTGTTAAAAGTGAATCGTTTAAAATGTCCGTTTATGTAAACTATGCGCTAAGGTTTGATTCATTAAGCTAAAAGGATTTTAAAAAAATATTGAATTTTTAAAATATAGTTAATATAATTTTATCATATAATCATCAGATGACCTAATCTATTATTGTTTGGGGGGCTTAGAAAAATTATATGGTTTTGTAATATTTAGTAGGTGTTGCTAAAGGGATAACTTTCATTTGTAGTTTCTACAAAGGTTTTGACGATGCGTAGGTGTGAGCAGGAAGCCATTTGGCTTGCAACTCGGCAATGAAACAAAGTGAGGTTTGTTGTTTGTTTTCAGTCATTAATTTGCGGGAAATTTTTATTTGGGGGTATGTAACTTGACATTTACACAAAATTTTACAGCTGTTGGGGGTAGTTTAGCTTGGTCTGCAATTGTCGCAGTTATTCCTATTCTTTATTTTTTCTGGGCGTTAGCGATTAAAAAAATGAAAGGTTATATGGCTGGTGTAACGACGTTGCTTGTCTCTTTAATTTTGGTAACTATTGCTTTTAAAGTGCCAGTAGGGACTGCAATCATGTCCGCTACACAGGGGGCTGTTTATGGACTATTACCAATCGGCTGGATTATTATAACATCTGTTTTCTTATACAATATCACGGTGAAAACAGGGAATTTTAATATCATTCGTCATTCTGTCTTATCTATTACGGAAGACCGACGTATTCAAGCATTACTTGTAGCATTCTCATTTGGCGCTTTTTTAGAAGGAGCGGCTGGATTTGGTGCACCTGTTGCTATATCAGCTGCGTTATTAGTTGGACTTGGTTTTAACCCGTTGTATGCTGCAGGACTTTGTTTAATTGCTAATACTGCGCCAGTTGCATTCGGTGCCATCGGTGTGCCGATTACTGCAATGGAAGGGCCAACAGGTATCGCCGCATTTGAAATTTCAAAAATGGTAGGAAGGCAACTACCGTTTTTGGCAGTATTTATTCCATTCTTTTTAGTGTTAATCATGACTGGCTTAAAAAAAGCGTGGGAAGTAATGCCTGCCATTTTAGTGTCAGGTATCTCATTTTCACTTACACAGTTTTTGAGTTCGAATTTTTTAGGCCCTGAATTACCTGACGTTTTATCTGCATTAGTTTCGCTCTTTGCACTAGCTGTTTTTATGAAATTTTGGCAGCCTAAAACGATTTATCGCTTTGCTTCAGAACTAAAAGCGACAACTGATCCAAAGGCAATAAAATCATATAGCGGAGGCACAATATTAAAATCTTGGTCACCCTTTATTATCTTGACAGCTTTTATTTCCTGTTGGGGAATACCAGTAGTCAAAAGTGCTTTAACGGGAAATTATGACGGTACAAATGTCATTTTAAAAGGCATCAATGCAGTAGGACAAGCTGTAACATTTACAGCAGAAGTACCGCTTTTACATAATCAAGTATTAAATGGCGCTACAGAGGAACCACTAGCTGCTTTTTATAAACTAGAGCTGATAGGAGCAGCTGGCACGGCAATATTTTTAGCAGCAATCGTTACGAAATTTATTTTTAAAGTTTCTTGGCACGAATGGGGCAAAACATTGGTTGAAACATTAAATGAAATTAAGTATCCACTTATTACGATTTGTAGTGTAGTAGCATATGCTTATGTCACAAATACTGCTGGAATGATGACTACACTAGCTTTAGTGTTAGCGAAAACAGGCGTATTGTTCCCATTCTTCGCACCAGTACTAGGCTGGCTAGGTGTATTTATAACGGGTTCTGATACATCTTCAAATGTACTATTTGCCAAGTTACAGCAAGTAACTGCTGAATCTGTTGGCATGGAACCTGTACTTGCACTTGCTGCTAATGCATCAGGAGGAGTGACGGGGAAAATGATATCGCCACAGTCTATCGCAGTAGCAGCAGCGGCGGTTGGGCTTGTCGGTAGAGAATCAGAATTGATGCGTTTTGCGCTAAAGTATAGTGTGATGTTGCTGTTATTTATTTGTATACTTACTTTTTTACAAAGTAATGTTCTAGCTTGGATGATTCCATAAATAATTAAATAGTTTTAATCATTGGCATTGAGAATAGATTTCTCAATGCTTTTTTGTAGTGGGGGGTTAGTTCCTGGGAAGGAGGAAATACATACGAAATACTATGGAAGACTGTTTTATCCTCTAATGTAATAGTGAATTTCGTTGACAGAAAAACGATGCGAGCGCATACTTCAGAAGTACATTTGAAAACATATCGAAATTTCGCTTTTTTTGTAGTTATTCGTCATGAAACGTTCACAAGCGTAAAGGGCGCAATTTCCATTGTTTTTTGGTACGATGGATGCAGTAACTGTAAGGAGAGAATGAAAAATATGGAAACTGATATTAACGTATTTTTAGCGTTTGGCGCAGGTTTTTTAAGCTTCATTTCACCATGTACACTCCCACTGTATCCAGCATTTTTATCATACATAACGGGAATGACATTAGATGAGCTAAAATCTGAACGTGGCATGTTGCAAAAGCGTGCGATAATGCATACGCTATTCTTTTTACTAGGATTTTCAATTATTTTTATAATGATTGGTCTTGGCGCATCTTTAGCAAGAGAGTTTTTCCTCAATTATCAAACGTTGTTACGTCAAGTTGGCGCTATTTTAATTGTAATCTTTGGGTTAATGATTGTAGGATTACTTCAAATTGATTTTTTAATGAAAGATCGAAAATTCCAATTTAAAAATCGACCATCCGGCTACTTAGGTTCGATTTTAATCGGTATTGCATTTGCGGCGGGGTGGACACCATGTACAGGTCCTATATTAATGTCTATCATTACATTAGCTGGAGCAAATCCTTCTTCAGGTTTTAGCTATATGTTTGCTTACTATTTAGGCTTTGCAATACCATTCTTCGTGCTATCATTCTTTATTTCACGTATGAGTTGGATTCGCAACCATAGTCAAAAAATTGTAAAAGTCGGCGGTTATATAATGATTGCAGTTGGGATATTGTTATTCTTCGATGGTTTAACATACATCACACGACTATTACAGCCTATTTTTGGTGGATTTATTGGCTTCTAATCTGCTAAACTTAAGGGCATACCGTACTTTAACGTGGAGGGAGATGAATACGTGCCTACAGTTTTAGTAGTGGATGATACGCTATTTATGCGTGTTACAATCAGTAATATGTTTAATGAATGGGGTTACGAGGTAGTCGGCAATGCAGTAAATGGTAAAGAAGCTGTAGAGCTGTATCGAGAGTTACAACCAGATCTTGTAACGATGGATGTAACGATGCCCGTAATGACAGGTATTGCGGCTGTAAAAAGAATCGTCCCAGAATTTCCTAAAGCAAAAATTGTGATGATTACTGCTTTAGGTCAACAAAAATTAATTGTAGAAGCGCTTGAAAGTGGTGCGAAAGATTTTATAACGAAGCCTTTCGAACCGGAAAGATTAAGGGCTATAGCAGACCAATTAGTTGGTCAAAATTGCTAATTTAACATCAGAGGAGGATTTTTTATGTTAAGCAATATCCCTTCTCACTATTATGTTATAGGTTCGACTATAATGGCCATTATAATGGGTAGCTTCGTTATGGTAGTACGAATGCGAGCTTCCAAACAACCTACAAATGAGAAGAAAATTATTATTCCACCGATCGCAATGTCTTCAGGTGCATTAATGTTTTTATTTGCGCAATTTCGAGTACCCCCAATGCAAATTTTAGAAGCAGCTGCTGTAGGCGTAGTGTTCTCGACAATCTTAATTGCTACTTCTAAATTTGAAGTAAAAGGTCAGGATATTTATTTAAAACGTTCAAAAGCGTTTGTATTTATTTTAGTTGGACTGTTAATATTCCGTATTGTGGCGAAAATGATATTAAGTAGCTCAATCGATGTCGGCGAGTTAGCAGGCATGTTTTGGATATTAGCATTTGCTATGTTAGTTCCATGGCGAATTGCGATGCTTATTCAATTTAAAAAGGTCAAAAAAACAATTCCGCTTAAAAGTATGTAATGAAAAGACTACACTAGCACTTGTGCTGTTGTAGTTTTTTTATGTTAAAGCATATTCGTGGTATACTAGGAAGCATGTTAAAAAATGAGGAGTTTATTACATGAAATATTTTAAACCACAGATGCAGCAGCTAGTGAAAGACAACCGTGAATTACATGATCGACTAAAAGAGTTAATGGCAGATATGGATTTGCAAAAAAATTACGCATTAAAAGCGTTGTATCATGCAGAAGTAGCAGACGGTGGGCGCTACCAACAAGACTATCAAGCATTAGATCATTTTTTTAAATAATCTTTATAGATTAAGGTTATATGAAAATCGCTAGTAAGACATTAGAAATCGCCGATAAAAGTCCGCGAATCGCCGATAGGCCTTAGGTCAACAAACGCCATAGCAAAAAAGTGTTAGATTGATTAAAGTCAATCTAACACTTTTTCTCTTTTATTCAAACAGATGCTCGTACGGAGATACATCAATTTGCAATTGATCTAATTTTTTGCGTAAAAACTTATGGTCACGTTTAGGTGTAGCTTGTATATAGCCACGAATAATTAAGTCATTATCAATAGCTTTAGCTTTCTCTTCTAAAGCGAGTTCCCCAATTTTACCTGCAATTTTTTCTTTAGCAACTTGTCTAAATAACTCAGGCACGGGGCTCACAAGCTCATAAAGAAGTTCCTTCTCAGGTTGTCCCCATAAATGAATCGTTTTATCTAAATAAAATTCCTGCCAATCTAAATCCGATTTCCCATCCTGTTTTGGTAATGCTTTTAAAAATTTACGGAACATGAAAAATCCGCCAATAGCCATTAGCGAGATAAGGACGACTACCCAAAATAAAATAAACCATAAAAACCAACCATCTAACAAATCGTTCACCTCTTTGTCTTCACTCACTCTATTATAAAAGCTTGAACAAAAAAATTCATCCTTATTGTGCCTATTTTTATAATTAGTTTATTTAATTGTAAATATTGAGCTATAACAAAGTATTACTTTGCATTGTTTTAAAACTTTTCATATACAAAAACATCCCTTCTTTAAAGGAGGGATGTTGAAATTTTAATAGTTACGTGGAGGGAGAAAAAGGTGTTTATTAATCCTACCCACCTTTAACAAGTTCATTTCCCTCATTAACATTCATTTGTATGTTTGCCAGTTTGGGCTGCTTCCAGATGAGGCGTTGCAGCAATATACCTGTTATACCAATAATGGTTAGTCCAAGTCCGATTGTTTTAAAGGCAGTTAATATCCCTAATTGTGTAATGAGTAGCCCGCCAAGAAGAGGGCCTGCAATAAAAAGGATACTCATTAAGGAATCGATTATTCCCGTAACTCTTCCTATCGCTTCCTTAGGGGGTTCTGTTTGAATGAGATAATTTATGGCTGTAAACATTAACCCGTTGCCGACTCCACCAACAATCGAGAGAATAATAGCAAGTGCTATGAAATTGTATTGTAATAGGAATCCGAACCCTCCAGTCATTAAACCAATTAGAAGACTTCCCACACCAAAAAACCAACCATATTTAGAGATTTTTTTAAACTTGGTTAGAAGGATGACTACAAGAAGGGAACCAATGCCGATAGCAGAAATTGCCCAGCCAGTAAACGCTGGCTTGCTGGGGAATACCTCACTAAACAATGTAACAATTTGTGCGTCAATCATTTGGATTGTTAAGGTGCTAAATATCCCGAATATTATACTCGCTAAAAGAACTTTGCTGTTTAAAACAATTTGCCACCCATCTTGCCAAGCACGAAGAAACCCAGATTGTGTATCTGCTATTTTCATATTAGATTCGATTTCTTGGACTTTAATTCGTGTAAGCAGTATGCCAGAAATAGTGAAAGCTATCGCATTTATGGCAATGGATATATTAGGAGAAAAAATTCCAGCTACTGACCCACCTATAAGTGGGCCAATGACCTTTACTAACTGAAACAGACTGCCATTAATAGTAATGGCTTGCATAATATTTTTTTCATCCACAATACTTCTCATTAATCCTTGCTGTGCAGGAAGACTTATCACACCAGCAGTGTTACGAAAAAATAAGATGGGCAACGCTAGCCAAGGTGTTGGCGTAAAGACAAGCAACAAAGTTAACGCTGCACGAAACCAGTCAGAATAAATAAGTATTTTCCGTTTGTTTCTTCGGTCTGCAAATACACCTGCAAATTGTCCTAATAATATACTTGGAATGGCATACATAATAGGAATTAGCGCAATCATCATCGGGTCAGCGTGCCATGTATACCTGAATAAAATAAGTACGCCCACAAAATCAAACCAGTTGCCTAAATTGGCTAATGTATTAGCAGAAAAAAATTTAATAAAATTGCCATTGCGCCATATTGATAGTTCGTTATTCATAAATAATCCCTCCACGTTAGTGCTAATTACAAGCATAACGAGAAATTATCAGAGGAATATCAGAGGAAATAAAAGTCGAGCAATTATTTTAAATGGTGGTGTAACTGATGTTCGATTTTACTATGTAATTCAATTAATTTGTATTCTTGAATATATTTTTCCTTTAATTCTTTAAAGTAAGTTTGCAGTGTGCCACTCATACCAAACTCATCTAAACAAAACAAAATTATGTTGATATTCATTAACACTCCAGGTATGAATTTAGCTTCCAGCAGTTGCTGAAACCCTTCATCAAAAAAATCGTTAGCTTTCGAGGCATTTTTTTTAAGGAGCCAATAAATGCCTTTAATAATTGAAAAGTTTGCTTTTTCTCTTAAATATGGATAACTTGCAAGCTTTTTTTCTGCTTTTTCCATTCGCTCCTCTATCTCTAAAATGTCCTGCTGAAGTAAGGAAAGCCATAGTTCGAAAAGCAAGATTAAGGGGATGAAACCTTCCAAGTTTTTTTCATAAATCTCCTGTTTAGATTGATGTAGAAGGGTAGCAGCTTGATCTAGTTGTTTAGTGAATATCAATAATGATAGACGATTTAACAACCTCATTTCTAAACGATGATACGCTGGTATTTCCTCTGCACATAAAGCTTTAGTTAAGTAATCAAAGCATTTTTCTTTATCCGACTCTACGAATGAATAGATGTGTAATAAATAAAAGCATTTTTCCCAAAAGTCGATTTCTTGCGCTTCAAGAAACCAACTGAAATCTCCTTTCATGAAATGAAGATACAGAAGTTCTGGCAAATCAATTTGGAAGCCGAACACATTCTGATTTTCTGCCAAAAGCTTTAACGCATCTCCCTGTCCGTAGCGATGATATTTATGAAACAGATTTTTAATTTGTGCAGATACCTCGTTGTCTTTTAACAATGGACTGTCTTGTACCTCTTTCATTGCCAAAAGATATCCTTGTCCTCTAATCGTTTCAATTTCTACAACAGATGAAAAGGGTTGTATTTTCTTCCGAACTCTATAAATATGGTCATCTACAGTTCTATCGACTGGATCTTCCATTGGCCAAACAGCGTTCAATAGTTCTTCTCTAGAAAAAACACGTGAAGGATTTTGATATAAAAATTTAAAGAGCTGATATTCCCTCGGTAAAAATACAATTTTTTCTGAACGATATGTTACGTTATAATCAGTTTTGGAAAACTGAATCTTTTCCATTCCTTCACCTCCATAAAATGGTATATGCTTATCGTTATTTTAACAGATAGGTGATTTATAAACCTAATTACTTAGAATGAATATGCGATGAAACTCCATGCTCTACATTATCGTTAAGCGTGAAGGTTAACGCTATCCTTTTTTTAATGTAGCAGCAGGTGTTAAATTGTTGTCTATTAATCTTCGTGTAATTGGCATAAAGAAATTCAGTATTAGACCACCTAAGCTAACGGTTAATAGAGTGCCAATACCAATCGGTCCATTAAACAGCATAGCTAATAGTAAAAACAATAGGTAAATGGATGTTCGGGCAAAAAAAATACTTTTTCCCGTTAATTGTTGAATGATTAATGTTAATCGATCAACAGGAATCGGTGCAATATTTGTTTGTAAATAGATTGCAGTTCCTAAGCCGATAATGATCAATCCAATTCCAAAGCAAATGGTTTTGCTAAACAATAGTTCTGGCGCTACCAATTTATGTAACAAAAATAGCCATAAATCAATCCCAATCCCTGTAATAAAGGCTGTAATTAATCCTAAAAACTCTGGCCTTTGTTTAATTATGATTGCATTACAGCCGATCATTATGATTGCTATAATTACTTCCCAACTTCCTACAGTTAGACCTACATTGACAGACAATCCTACCAAAAGTGCATCAAACGGAGAAGTTCCTAGATCGGATTGAATCGTAAAAGAAATACCAAGGGTTAATAGTAAAATTCCAACAACATATAAACTATATTTCAATTTTTTCGACCTCTCTACCACTGATTTTTTGTTGCATTTGCAACAAATTTAGGTTAAATTCAATATATATTCTTTTTGTTGCATTTGCAATAAAAAACGGAGGAGATAATTTATGGAGGAAATTCTTCGTGAAATAGGCATGATTGCAAGGGCGTTAGATTCTATCAGTAATATAGAGTTTAAAGAATATGACCTTACAAAAGGGCAATATTTATATCTTGTACGTATTTGTGAAAATCCAGGCATTATACAAGAAAAGTTAGCAGAGATGATTAAAGTAGATCGAACTACAGCAGCTCGGGCTATTAAAAAATTGGAGATGAATGGCTTTATTGAAAAGAAAGAGGATGACCATAACAAAAAAATAAAAAAACTCTTTCCTACAGAAAAAGGGAAAACAATCTTTCCAATTATAAAAAGAGAAAATGATTATTCCAATAGTGTCGCATTAGCAGGGTTTTCCGAAAGTGAAGCACAAACCATTTTTCATCTTCTAAAGAGGGTGAGAGAAAACGTAGAAGTCGACTGGGAATATGTGAAAAAGGGAAATAAGAGAGATTATTGAATTTAAATAAAGGGGCTGAAGTAAAAATGACAGAAAAAATTACAAAGTGCAACTTGGAAGATTTACAAGTACTCCGAGAAATAAGTATTGAAACGTTCAACGATACATTTAGTAATCAAAATTCAGCTGACAATATGAAAGCCTATTTGGATAGAGCTTTTACTTCAACACAACTAGAACAGGAATTGGCCAATCATTCTTCCCAATTTTATTTTATGTGGTGTGATGAAGAAATTGCAGGATATTTAAAAGTTAATGTAAATGATGCCCAATCAGAAGAAATGGGGGATGAGTTTCTCGAAATTGAAAGAATTTATATAAGAAGCAAGTTTCAAAGAAAAGGGCTTGGAAAATATCTGATTGACAAAGCGATAGAAATTGCAGAAGAACAAAATAAAAAAAGCATCTGGCTAGGTGTTTGGGAAAAAAATGAGAAGGCAATACGTTTTTATAATAAGTTAGGCTTTGTTCAAACTGGCGCACACTCATTTTATATGGGTGATGAAGAACAAATGGATATTATTATGACTAAAACACTAATCTAAATATTAAGGAGGGCATATATGTATATTCCTAAATACTATAAAGTCACGGATGTTAATGAAATTGAAGAATTTATTCAAATGAACTCTTTTGCTACACTCGTAACAACAAAACAAGGGAAGCCGATTGCGACTCACTTACCTTTAATGTTCAATAAAAAGGGCGAGGATTGTTATCTCACTGGGCATATGGCATATGGTAACCCACAGTGGAGAACATTTGAAACGAGTGAAGATGTGCTCGTTATGTTTCAGGGCCCACATGCGTATATTTCTTCTTCATGGTATGAACAGGAAAATGTTCCTACATGGAATTATCAGTCTGTCCACATCTATGGACACGCAACTATTTTAGAAAAAGAAGAATTAGTCGAAGATTTAACAAAGCTATTAGAAAAATATGAGAATAATAGAGAGAATCCTATTTTATGGGAAAGCCTTTCCCCTGAATTATTAGAAAAGGAAATGAAAGGTATTGTCGGATTTAAAATAAAGATTGGCGAAATTCAAGCTGCATATAAATTAAGTCAAAACCGTAATGAAGCTGATTATATAAACATTATTGACCAATTAAAAAATGAAGAAACGCCAAACTCGAAACAAATGGCACAGGTAATGGAAAAGAGATGTAAAAAGTAAATATAGACTCCTTTGTTCATCTGCTTCTTGGATTGTTTTAGAAATACCCTTTGATGGAAATATGCTATTATTAGAAAAACAGCAGTTATAAAGGAGATTTTTACATGGAAAATTTACAATCAATTGAGCAATTTGAAGAACTAAAAAAAAGTGAGCGTACAATATTTGTTTTTTCAGCAGAGTGGTGTGGAGATTGTCGATTTATCGACCCTATTATGCCTACAATTGAAGAAAACTACAGTCAATATAATTTTGTAAAGATTGACCGCGATCAATTCATCGACCTATGTGTTGAATTAGATGTTTTTGGTATTCCAAGCTTTTTAGCTTTCGACAAAGGCAATGAAGTTGGCCGATTTGTTAGCAAAGATCGTAAAACACAGCAAGAGATTGAAGCTTTTATTGATGGATTAGCAGCATAATGTGAGAGAGAAAATCACAACATTGCAATCAGCATTATTTTTTGAAAAGCTATAGGGGGAGTCTCCTATAGCTTTATTGTTGTATTTCAAGCTTCTATATTAGCAATACAACGTTCCACAAAGTCAAGTACATCTTCTGAAATCGGGTATAGCCCAGTTTCCTCGACGGGACGTTTTCTAACCTCCCAGAACTTTTCAATCAATTCCGTATCGCCATGAAAAGTATCATTTGATAGTTCTATTAATTTGGAACCAATTTGAAATCCTTCTTCTGATTCTGCCTTAATATTATGTTTTATACACCATTCAATTCGTTGTAGCAACGCGATATATTGTTGTGTCGTTGTATCATTATTACTAAGGTTTGGAATTACATCTATTAAAAATTCTTTTTCATCATCTTTAAAATAGTCTATCCATTTTTTTGCGTTGCTTTGTGAATTTTGAACAAGTTTTGTGACATGTTCCCAAGATAATGATTCTTCCAAATCAATCATATTAATTAAGGAAGACGTATTTGAAATGCTCATTTGAAGTTTGGATAGTTGTTCTTGTAAATAATTATGATGCGAAATTAAAATTTGTTTGTAAGATAGCTTATCTAATAAATCTCGGATATTATCGAGTGGCAATGAAAGTGATTTTAAAATGATGATTTTTTCTAATTTAAACAGATCCTCTTCTGAATAGTACCTCCTTCCATTATCATCTTTAAAGCTTGGTGTTAGGAGATTAATCTGATCGTAATAACGAAGTGTACGAACGGAAATATTCCGTTGTTTCGATACCTCGCCAGTTGTCCATCTTTTCATTTAATTTCCTCCTAAAAAAGGTTGCAGGTGACGTAACGTCATCTAATACACTTAAATTATAACATATAGAGAAAGAGGGATTGTGGATGGAAAGAATGCAACTAAACTGGAAAGAGCAAGACGATTGGGGATGGAAAGAATTTATTTTATTACTTTTACTTGAATTTGTGTTTGTAATCGGTGTTATTAAATTTGTTGTTAAGCCTTTCTATTTTCAAGTATTTAATAATGAACTATATGCGGGGACATTAACGGGGTTAACAATAGCCATTACCCTTCTATTGGGTGTTTATTTTATTGCACTACGCCCTAAAAAACTTTCATGGGGTGAAGTAGGGCTAAAATCAAATGTTGATTGGAAAGTCATTATGATTTATTCTGTTATTTTATTAATGGGTGCTGTGCTGATTGTCGTGCTTACTAGTTTTCTAGGTATCTCCGTAGAAAACAGCAAAACAGAGGCAATGCAGCAAAGTGTTACGTTTTTTACGATTTTGATAGCCTTTATCTCCGCAGCTATAATTTCACCAATTTACGAAGAAATTTTTTATCGAGGGTTTTTATATCGTTGGTTACGAACACGTGTAGGATTTACTAGTGCTATATTGTTGAGCTCACTCATTTTTACAATTGTTCATATACCAACATATAACGTAATGCCTGTAAACTTTTTTAGTGGTATCCTATTCGCTTTAGCATATGAACGAACGCAATCGATTTGGACACCAATATGGATTCATGGGATAACAAATGGCTTGATGGTTTTGCTGACAAGTTTCGGTTAAAATACTGTTTTGAAAAGTTATAGCACATGAAAGAACCTCCAAACTAACGGTGATTAGTTCGGAGGTTTTGTTGTTTCACATTTATTTATCATCCTCGTACCAAGGATTTAGATGAATTAGAACCTCTTCTACATTCTGATGCTTTTCCATTATCGTTTTCTTTATTTTACGAATAATATCATGACCTTCTTGAATTGTTAAGCCTCCAGGTACACTCACACGAAGATCTACCAATACATAATGGCCGTGCTCTCTCGCACGTAAACGATCTATACGTTTTACTTCTGGAATCGTTAAAATTAACGATGCGAAATTATCCAATGTATCCCGACTTACACTTTTCTCCATAAGAGTGTCGATCGCTTCTAAGAGCATCCCATATGCAAGTTTAAAAACTAATATTGTCACAATAATACCAGCAATAGGATCCCCATATGTAAGGATATGAATAGTAGTGAGTTCTCCCACGAGCGCAAGCCCAATACCTAATACCGCAGCTATTGAAGCGTACACATCAGCAAGATGATCATATGCAGTGGCAATTAAGCCTTTACTATTTGTTTTTTTGCCAATTTTAATCGTATAGACGTATAAAATGAGCTTCCAAACAAGTGAGATGATTGCAGTAAAAAAGGCAATTAAACTGGCTTTTTCTGGTTCATGAAAAAATGCTGTAATCGATTCATATGCAATATACAATGCTGCAATTATTAAAATGATTCCTACAATAGCTGAACTAATCACTTCAGCCTTTCCATGTCCGTATGGATGATCCTCGTCGGCAGGGCGTTTAGAAATACGCATTGATGTTAAAGCGGCACCGCTTGCAATCACATCTCCCGCGTTATGATAACCATCTGCTAGAAGAACAGGACTATGGAAGAGCGTACCAACTACAATTTTTAAAATTGTTAATACGATATTACTTATTAAACTAATCCATCCAGCGACTATTGAAGCATCTGAATTTGTGCTTTGACTCATAAAAGTATACCTCCGTTAAAATTCTTTCCTAAAAGCAACAAAAACCTTTGACTCGTTATACGTCAAAGGTTTTGATTAAAAAATATAGTTTTTTTCGTGAATTTGAAATTTCAATCATATTACTCACTCCTATATAGGCGTCCACTGAGTGTACCATAATATATCCATTGCTTCAATAATGATTTGTTTCAAGTGTTTTAGACTGGTAATGCTAGGAGCGGGCTAATGAATTAGACAGAAAAAACCAAGCCTTCATAGGATTAATTGAAAACTTGGTCATTACTTAAATATATAAATTTTTCAGCTTGCTTTTCGATACCAGATAATCACGGGTACTAGCAATAACGATAAAAGTCCACCAGTTAACGATAAAACTGCGTAACTTGAATTTGCAACAATCACTCCTGAAAGAGCACCTCCTGTAGCACCTGCTAACGCAATAAAAACGTCAATTGTTCCTTGAATTTTCGCACGTGTTAAAGGTTCTGTAGAGTCAACAATTTGAGCAGTTCCACTAATTAAGCCAAAATTCCATCCGAGCCCTAATAAAGAAAGGGCCAATATGAGCATAAACATCGAATCGCTTGGTGCATATGCAGCGACTAAACCTGCAAGTAGTAATGTAACACCTGCAGCGATACTCATCGTTGTTCTACCAATCTTATCTACAAGAATGCCCGTTACGAGAGAGGGGAGATACATCGCTCCAACATGAAAACCAATTACAATTCCTACAGCACTTAAACTATGTCCGTGATGTTGCATATGAATCGGCGTCATGGTCATAATGGCCACCATAACTATTTGCGTAAGGACCATGACAACTGCACCGACAATAATCCCATTTTTATTCATTAGAGGACTAGAAAGATTGCTCATTCCATCTGTGTCTTGCTGTTGATGGGTTTCTATTGACTTAGCTAAAAGTAAAGGATCAGGCCGAAGCATAATAAAAAGAACCAATCCTGCCAATATAAATGCTACCGCAGATAATATAAAGGGGCCAGCTAATGACGGAATACCGATAGAACGTGCAAATTTCCCCATGACTTCAACTAAATTAGGTCCTGCTACAGCGCCGAATGTTGTCATAACCATCGTCGTACTTATTGCTTTTGCTCGTTGTTTTTTATTTGCTAAATCTGTCCCTGCATAACGAGCCTGTAAATTTGTTGCTGTTCCTGCACCGTAAACAAGTAGGGAGGCGAACAATAAGAAAACACTATTTAATAAAGCGGCAATGACGACGCCAATCGCACCAAGTCCACCTGTAATAAAACCTATAGTTAGACCTAAACGACGTCCGTACCGTTGTGAGAGCTTTCCAACTAGAAATGCTGCAATTGCAGAACCTAATGTGAATAGCGCGGAAGGCAGTCCAGCATAAGCGTCTGTTCCTAGCATTTCTTGTGCTAATAATGCGCCTACAGTAATTCCTGCTGCAAGACCAGCTCCTCCAAAAACTTGTGATAAACTTACAACAAGTAAAACTCTTTTATACATTTGTTTTAGTTTTTCGGGAGAATTTACAAAATGCCCGTTTGAATTATTCGCAGTCTTCAATTGTATGTAACACCATCTTTCTAGCTATTTGACTAAATTATGAAAATTTTATTTTACTATTTAACAGCTCTAAAACTATTATTCATTGAGAGAAGGTTATAGAGGCAAGGCCATTCTTTTAACTATGCAAGTCATTTGTTGAATAGTTGAATTATAATTATTATTCAATTTTAGAGTCAAGCCCTTAATGTGGGAATTGTATCCTGTTTTATTCAATGGGAGGTATAAGAGAGCAAAAATTCGAAAACAGCCACGTTATTCAATTGATATTAAGCGATGGCAAACGGGATGTAAAAAGCGAGGTGCTTATTTTACGTTTTATTATTGTGCTTTATGTTTATAATTGCCTTCAGTATCAGCTTCGCTAGGGTATATTTGCTTAATTTGCCCTTGGACTTTCGCGTAGTCGTATACAATATTTTGTTCATCTTCAAAAACAACAGATACCTGAAATATGATGCCGACACCTAGCTTTGAGTCGATTGAATATATTTGTTCCTTATCATACTTCTTATCATCTATTAAAAATTCGTAAGTCTCTTTTTTTATTGCGTAAAGTTTATATTTTATATAACCAAAGCATCCTATAAAGGAAAAGATAATTAAACAATTAACAAGCGTCACTACCATTACGAATTTTTTCAAATGCTCCGCTCCTTAAAAATAGTTTAATAATTTTGCCCGCCAAAGAGCATATGTTTAATCTATTTTATATGTTTTGTATACAGTGTATGAAATGACCATAATGAACTCATTCATTTTTCGTATAAATGTATTGGACATTTTCTAAAATGAAAATGGTAAAAATCATCCAAATAATGGGTATATGAGGTATTATAATCCATAAGGAACAAAGTTGAAAGGATGGAGTATATGAAGCAAATTATTGCACTTGGCGGTGGTGGCTTTTCGATGGAGCCCGAAAATCCTTTATTGGATAGATATATTCTTCAACAATCTGGGAAAACAAATCCGAAGATCTGTTTTCTAGCAACAGCAAGTGGGGATTCAGATAATTATATTTCTCGATTTTATCATTTCTTTGAGAAACAGGATTGTCAGCCATCGCACTTATCTTTATTTAACCCACCTTCAAGAGATCTAGAAAGTTTTTTATTGGAGAAAGATATTATTTATGTTGGCGGTGGTAATACAAAGAATTTATTAGTTTTATGGAGAGCTTGGGGATTGGACACTATTCTAAAAAAAGCTTGGGAACAAGGTATAGTACTGGCTGGTATTAGTGCGGGTTCCATTTGTTGGTTTGAGGAAGGGGTTACAGATTCTTATGGTGATGGACTAGCGCCATTAAAATGTTTAGGATTCCTAAAAGGGAGTCATTGTCCTCATTACGATGGAGAATCTGAAAGAAGGCCTTCATATCAAAATCTTATTGCTACTAATAGTATTACACCGGGTTATGCAGCTGATGACGGTGTTGCCATTCATTTCGTTGACCAAGAAATCAGTCATATCGTGAGTTCAAGACCAAACGCTAAGGCCTATAAAGTTAACTTCGATACGGAAATGACAGAAATGGAACTTGAAACAAAATTTTTAGGTTCTCTTTAGGTTTAAAAATTGTGTGAGTGCCTGACACCAAACAAAATCTTTGGGGAGAAATTGTGTGAGTGCCTGACACTTTAAATTACACTTTAAATTAGATGATTCCGCGTTCTAAGCTGTTATTTTCAGATGCTGCTTTTTGTGGGAGAAGACTGACCACTATTGTAATGATTGCATTGATAATTAACATATATAAACCATTGTTAATGTCTAAAATAAATGATGGTAAATTAGGGAATAACGTTGCTATTGTTGTGCCTGTCGCTGCTGAAATTAAAGCGATGGATATACCAACGACAATTCCAGCAATAGCACCTTGCTTCGTCACAAAGTTTGTCTTCAATAAACTAAAAATTAGAGCAGGGAAAAGCTGTATGATAAAGTTATAGCTAATTAATTGTAATAATACGAGTGCACCACTTGAGTTTAATGATAAGTATAGGCTAATTATCGCAGCAATAATTGCGAAATATCGGGCAATATTCATTTGCTTACGAGCTGAAGTATTTGGTTTTAATTGAACATAAATATTAGAAGTTATCATGGAACCAATTGTAATAAGCATTACTGAACATGGAACTAATGATGCCAATAATCCAGCGGCTCCAATTAATCCGACAACCCACGGGTCAAATGTTTGGAATACTAATTGAATTAATGCCAAATCACTTTCGGCACCTGATAGGTTTGGGATTGTTAAGATTGCTGCTAATCCGATAAAGCAAGAAAATAGCTGCATTAATGAATACAGTGGCATTAAAATCGTATTTTTACGAAGTGCCTTGTCACTTTTCGCTGCATATGTTGATAAAAATGTATGCGGCCAAATATACACTCCTAATGCCATTAATATAATTGTAGAGATAAACCAAACAAGGCTTAGACCTGCATCTGGAAAGAACAACACTTGTGGCTTCACTTCAGAAATATTTTTAATCATTGATCCAACTCCATCATGATAATGGAACGGTAAATACAATCCTAAAAATAAAAGTACGCCAAATGTAAGAATATCCTTAATTAATGCTACGCGGGATGAACCGTGGAGCCCTGAAATTAATGTATAAATTACGACAATAATGCTCCCAATCCATATTGCTGTAGTAGAAGATATTACCCCGTAGGAGGCAACAGATACAATCAGCCCTAAACCTTTCAATGCCATTACAATCATTGGGACAATTGCCACTACACCTACAACTGTGATGAGTTTTCCTAAAAATGGACTCGTATATTTCTTCTCAAAAAAATCACCTTGCGACATTAAATTATGCTCTTTACTGTACCGTCTAATTTTAGGTAATAGGAAATAGCCTAGTACGCAACCAATTGAAATATAAGTCATAATATAAAGTGTTGCAATGCCACTATTATAAGCTAGTCCCACTAATCCAGTTAGTGAGAATGCTGTAAAAAATTCACCTGCTAATAAAAAGAACGTCACGATGGCACCCATGCCACGTCCACCTAATGCCCATTCTTCCATATTCTCATTTTTACCTCGACCAGCTTTAATCGCCCAATACATACAGACGATGACAAACGAAATCATAATTGTAATAGAAATATTCATTCTACGCCCTCCTCATCATGCTGATCCAACTTATACATAACAAATGTAGTTAAGGAAGTTAGCACGACACATAGAACAATCCAAAACATCGAAAATGGAAGCCCTAATACATAAGGTTCAACACGATTCGTTAAAGGTACACCAACAAGAAAACCTAAGACTGGAATAAACGCTAGATAATATAATGGCTTCAAATTAATCAACCTCCTCAAGTGCTTTTTCTAATAGGGGATGTACAAACTGTTGTATACGCTTTAATCCCTCTTCTAAAAGTTGCATTGAACATGCATACGAAATACGGATATAGCCTTCGCCATACTCAGAAAATCCGTAGCCTGGTATAACGGCTACTTTCTCTTTTTCCACAAGCTGATGGACAAAATCATTTGAACTTAAACCTGTTTTTTCAATGGAAACAAATAAATAAAACGCACCATCTGGTTCAATTGCTTCTAAGCCCATGTCTGTAATACGTTGAAAAATAAAATTCCGTCGTTTTTCATATTGTTGGCGCATTTCTTCGACTTCTGGTAAATCGTCATTTAATGCATTGATCGCAGCATATTGACTAACTGAATTTGCACATACACAGTTGAAGGCATGAACTTTAAACATCTCTTCTGTTATATATGCAGGGGCTAATGTGTAGCCGATTCGCCAGCCTGTCATAGCATGGGACTTCGATAAACCGTTGATGACAATACATTGCTCTTTCATTGCTGGGAATGAAGCAATTGACGTATGTTTCAATCCATACGTTAGCTCACTATATATTTCATCTGAAATAATAAAAATATCTTTACCCTTTAATAGATTTGCTATTTCTTCTAATTCACGAGCCTCTAGCATAGTACCTGTAGGGTTTGATGGATACGGTAAAACAACACATTTTGTTTTTTCTGTTATGTTTTCTTCGATTAATTTTGCTGAGATTTTACAATTATTTTTCCGTGTATCAACAAATACAGGTGTTGCGTAGCACAAACGAATAAGTGGCTCATAACCAGGATAAATTGGTGCTGGTAAAATGACTTCATCACCAGGCTCTAAAATTGTACGAAAGGCAATATCTAACGCTTCACTTGCACCCATTGTAATTAAAATCTCATCTTCTGGATTGTAATTTAGGCTATAGCGTCTTTGGACAAAGTTAGCAGCAGCCTGTCGAAGCTCAAGTACACCTGCGTTATGTGTATAACCAGTTTTATGTGCATCAATGGCCTGTTTTCCTGCTTCTAAAATAGAGTGTGGTGTGACAAAATCTGGCTGTCCAATTGTCAGATTAATAATCGACGGGTCATTTGCCACCTTGTTTCCAATTTCGCGTATGGCCGAAATTTTAATGTCTTTAATCGTTTTATTAAGTAAATATTTCATATTGCTCTCCTTTTCCTATCTCTATATTTGGGGACAGCTTAGTAATATGCAAAAAGCATGCCAATTCGAAAACGTTGATAAATCAGTGTTTTCAATAAGTAATTTGACGAATTAATGCTTTGATTTAAAATCACTGAATCGTTTTCGATTCAATTTTGTATAACGCATCATCATCAAATGCGATTGTATGTTTAAAAAGAGATTCAAAATGAGTCGTTTCCGAATCAAAATGTAGTGAAACATCTATATTGGCAAGTAAATAAGGATGATTATATTGATAAAAAATTATGGAGCGGCTCGTTTTGATAGATTATTTAAAAAATTTTGATAGAATTGAATGTAATAAATAGAGAATTTGGTGATTGGAATGGATAAATTAGCTCTTTTTCAAGATGAAAAGAATCAATTTTTTTTAGATATTATGAACACTATAAAGGACGGTATTTGGGTACTTGATAAAAATGGAACCGTTATTTGGGTAAATGATGCTGCGAAGCGGGGACTGTTTGATGTGGATGAAGTGGACTTAATCAATCAGAGTGTATTTGATATGGAAAAAAGGGGATTATTTTCACCTTCCATTGCCCGTCTAGTATTGAAGAATAAGCAGTTTGTCAACACAGTGCAAGTTATAAAGAACAACCAGAAACTACTAGTATCGGGGGATTATATTACTGACGAAAATGGTGAAATAGAATTTATTGTTACCCATGCTCGCACGTTAAGTGAAGCATTTAATATGAATATGGAATTGGAAAAGGCAGAAGATCTTTTACAACGTTATAAAAACCAAATTCGGGAAATGATCAGGCATCAAAATAAAGAGCAAGAGCTAGAATCATTTGTTGGAAAAAGTAAAGCTTTTCACACAGCTCTTGAATGGCTTGAGAAAGTGGCAGATGTGGATACGACTGTTTTAATTACAGGGGAAACTGGCGTAGGGAAGAGTGCTTTTGCCCAAAAAATGCATCAATTGAGTAACCGCAGCGATAAGCCTTTTGTACACTTGAATTGTGGTGCAATTCCTGAGTCTTTAATTGAATCAGAGCTTTTCGGCTATAAGAAAGGTGCATTTACAGGAGCCAATAATAACGGGAAAATAGGGCTAATCGCTGCAGCAGAAAATGGCATATTATTTCTTGACGAAATTAGTGAACTCCCATTGCAAATACAATCTAAATTACTTTTGTTCCTTCAAAATAAAACGTATACACCGATTGGTGATACACAAGTCCATCAAGCAGACGTTCGAGTGATTGCTGGCTCAAATGCTAATCTTTTAGAAATGACAAAAGCTGGACAATTTCGGGCTGATTTATATTACCGCTTAAATATTTTGCCATTAACAATCCCTCCTTTAAGGGAACGCAGGGAAGATATCGTCCCTCTTTTGGACTTCTTCCTGAAAAAATATAATAATAAATATCAAAAAGACCGTAATCTATCAGGTAAACTAACTAATATTTTATATAACTATGATTGGCCTGGAAATATTAGAGAATTAGAAAATCTATTGGAACGATTGGTCATAACAGCGCCTAATCAAGTAATGAATGAACAGGATCTTCCGAGTGACTTTCGTCGTGAAGAGACAGCTAATTTGCTGGATACATTACCTGAAGGTCAAACATTAACGGAATACCTTAATCATATTGAAAAAGAAATCATTGAAAAAACGTATAATCAACTTCAAAGTACAAGAAAAACAGCTGCTAAACTAGGCGTCACCCAAGCCTATATTGCAAGAAGGTTTAAAAAGTATAATTTAAGCGTGACAGAAACGAAAAACTTAACTAGTGCGGAATAATGTGGGAAGTCAGATAATCTCTATCTTTAAAATGAAGGATAAAGGAAGTGGGAAATTTATTTGAAAAGAACATTTTTTTATAGTTTTTATAGTTTAGCTTTTATTTTAATGCTAGTCATACAATTATTTAAATATAAATATCCCTTTCTTGAAGCATTGATGCATACCTTTATTTTTACAGCTACGATTATAATTTGCCATATTATATCTGAGAAAATAAATAAGACAACTTCGTGATGAGCAGTACCTAGTTGGTATTAAAAAGGAGTATTCAATAAAGGTGGCGTTTGGAGGAATAGAATGAGGGCTGAGCAAATTATAACAAAAGCTATTTGTCTATTTAGAAATGACGATTTAATACTTGTCGCCGAAGGTTTCGATGAAGTAAAAGGGGAATTTTATTATCGGCCAATTGGTGGAAAAATTGAATTTGGTGAGACAAGTGCGGAAGCAATACAAAGAGAAGTACGTGAAGAAATAGAGGCAAATATTCAGAATCTAAACTATATAGGAACAATTGAAAACATATTTACATATAACGGTGACCTTGGGCACGAAGTAGTATTTGTATATGATGCTGAATTTGTAGATAAGTCCTTTTATGCAAACCCTTCTTTTTTTGGAAAAGAAGATAATGGTTCAACGTTCAAATTGCTATGGAAGGCAATTAGTGATTTTACAAATAATAAAATAACTTTAGTGCCAAACGGATTACTCGATTTGCTTTGAATGGCTACATGAGTTAGGACCTACGGAAACTTCTTACTCTAAAGAAACAAATAATATATTTTTAAGTCGTTCGGATAGTCGGACGGCTTTTTTATAGGTGTATTTTTCACGCTTGTTTATTTTGTGGTCGTAAACTGCTGCTTGTTTCAAAAACAAATTTCTAATTAATGTCCCTTCACACATGAAATAGGCGTATATAGTGTGCAGAAAGGGGGTGTTACTGATGCAAAAAACGAATTTTTTAGGTGCAACACTTCGTCTAAAGTATATGGCGGGCCACAATGAAAAAAATGAGCCAAAGTTCGCAATCAAAACATACCGTAATGTCAATGGGACGCATACTACAGAAGCATTCGTAGCGGTAGCGAAAGCAATTGCGAGTCTTTCCTCACAGCCACTCGAAGGTATTTTGAAGCAAGAAACTACAGAATTATCGTAATAACAGAAAACATAAGGAGGGATTACATTGGCAAAAGTATTAGAGTTACTATTTGAAACAGAGACGGGGAAGACGGCGTCGATTGCAATTGATGCACCGAAACCAAATGTTACACCTACTGAAATTCAACAAGTAATGCAAACGATTATTACGAACAATGTATTTGGTGGACAAGCTGGTGCTTTTGTGAGGATAAAGGGAGCTCGGCTCATTGATCGTCAAGTTTCAGAATTTGAACTAGGCATGAAATAATGATTGAAATGGTCTTTGCACTAAGCTGCAAAGACCATTTTTAAAAAGGGAACAAAATATCGAAAGGAGAAAGCACTATGGAACAATGGCTGAATATGGTCTCCAATATTGGCTTTCCAATACTTATATCGTTTTATTTATTACATCGCGTTGAAGTAAAGCTGGATGCAATACATGATGTGCTTGTTTCGATTAAAGAAAGATGATTTCACAAAGATGTAAGAAAGCTGTCACGTCAGGTAGTTGTCAACGCTTACACCATTCGATAAGATGGGGGTAATGTTGGTAGGGAGTGTGTGAAGATGAAAAATAAGGTAATAGGATTAGTGTTACTATTAGCGTTAGTTACAGTACTGAGTGCATGTGGAAATGTGAAGTTTAAAGCTGATTATAGTTATGAAATACAAGATTTTGACCATGTCAATCAGCGTGGAGAAAATGTGTCACTTGAAAGTTTAAAAGGCAAACCTTGGTTAGGCATGTATATTTTCACGAATTGTAATTCAGTTTGTCCACCAATGACGTTTAACATGACCCAAATACAAGAAAAGCTCATGAAAAAAGGAATAGAGGATTACAATCTTGTCGCTTTTTCAGTAGATCCTGAAGTTGATACACCTGAAGTGCTCGCTGACTATTTAGCAAGATATACAGTGCCTGACGAATCAAAATGGAATCTTCTTACGGGGTATTCTCAGTCATATATTGAGCAATTTGCCGTAAAATCCACAAAATTACTCGTAAAGGATGACCCAAATTCAGATCAAGTTATCCACGGTATCCAATTTTTCTTAGTCGATAAAGATGGTATCCTCGTAAAACAATATGACGGCTATGCGAAGGACGCAGCAGATGTACCAATCGATACTATCGTGGGCGATTTAGAAACATATATAGATGAAAACTTATAAAAAGAAAGCTAGTGCGGGTATAGCACTAGCTTTTTATTGCACACCTTATTATATTTTCAATGGAATCTTCATCTTAACGACCGTTCCCCAACCTTTTTTACTTAGAATAGTAAGTCCCCCATGATCTCCGAAGGCGACAAGAAGGCGCTTATGTGTATTACTTAACCCAATATGACTGTATTGCTCATTTTGCTGAAGACGCTCACGTACTAATTGTAGCTGACTTCGTTCCATCCCTTTTCCATTATCGATAACGGCTAATATCATCGAATCAGCCTGAACGGTCAATTTAATTTTAATATGACAAAGAAGCTTTTTATGTTTCCCGTGCTCAATGGCGTTTTCAATTAATGGCTGTATCGTCAACTTTTTCACTTTGAATGGCATAATATCATCATCATATTCCCATAGAACGTGAAATTGATTTTGATGACGTGCTTTCAAAATATCAATATAGTGCTTCGTGTATTTAATTTCCTCCATTATAGGGACCATACTTGATTCATCGTCAAGTGAGTAGCGGAGAATTGTCGCTAAATTATCAATCATATCATTTAACTCATTTGGTTTTCCCGTTAATGAGATGGCACGCCAATTTAATGTTTCTAAAGTATTAAATAAAAAATGCGGATTCAGTTGTGATTGGAGGGCGGCTAGCTCTAACGTTTGCTCCTTGTATTTTTTCTCCGCTAGCTTTCGTTTCAATGTATTCTGCTCCGTAAAATTGAGTAAAACTTTATGTGTAATGAGACTATACACATCATTAACAGGGATTGAAATGTCAGGTAATACACCGCCCTGTTCAGCAGATTGAAAAATTGCTAATATCTTTCGCATATGGACTGTTGCTTTTCGCGTTATCCAAAAGGCATAAATAACACTTCCGATGATGCAAATTGCTGAAAGAAATAAAACAAGCTTTAACAGTTTCTTTGGCACTTGGTAAAGACTCGTTTTAGGATTGATCGATAAAAATGTCCAGTCATATTTTGATGACTCCATTTTAGAGATGACGTATGGCTTTCCATCAATTGTCATATCAAAAAATGCATTGGGATTAGATGTCAGCCTTTGGATGATTCGGTTGCCTAGTTCATAATTTTGTTCGTTAAAAATAATATTATTTTTGTTGTCCACAATGACTAAATTGCGTCCTACTGTTGTTGATAGTGATGCGAGCTGTTGCTGCAAATAGTCTGCTTTAATATTTAAGACAAGCACACCATTATTTTTAGGGATAGTGCGATACATCGTAATAATATTTAAAGGTGTATCCATTTGGTTATTCGTTATACGTTTAATAGTTCTTGATTCAGCCCAAGTTTCCTCATAGCCAAGATGCGTTACAAAGCTATGATACCAATTAAAATCAAGTGTATTTCGTAATTCGACTAAACCAGTTGTAGTTGTCGATAAATACTTTCCAGAGTCGTTCTTTACATAGATGTATATCGAATGAATATATTCTCTAGCCTCTTTTGGTGCATCAATAAAATTTTTTAATGTGACAAGGTCCGTATAGTCCTGGTGGGTAAGTGATGGCTTATCCATAAGCTGCTGCAAGTTATCGAATTGATTTGTACTTGAAATAATATAGCTGTTTAACGAATCGAGCTCATAAAAGATAAGCTCGATATTTTCCTTTGTTTGCGTTAAAAGATCTGTATTGCGATCAATAATATCCTGTAATACATATTGTTGAATTAAAAAAATGGATAATGCGCCTAATACAATAAGTGGAATAAGCATTGGGATTAATAGGCTAATTAAATTTTTTAAAAAATAGGTACGTATGTAATGATTAGTCAATGTGAAGACCACACTCCTCGTTTCGGTATTCACGAGGTGTTTTACCAAAATATTTTCGGAATGTACGAGTGAAATTTTTAGCATTGCTATATCCTGTCAATTCACTAATTTCGTAAATTTTATAGTCAGGATTTTTTAAAAAGATTGCTGCCTTTTCCATTTTGACTTCGACGACAAAATCTGAGAAATTGCGGCCTGTTTTTTCCTTGAAATATTTACTTATGTAGACTGGATTTAAATGAACAAGCTGTGACGCGCCTTCAAGAGAAGCATGTTGATAATGCTCGTTCACATAATTAAATATCGTTTCAATGACCTTATCATGATTAAAGTCTGTTTTATATGTTACATATTTTTCGTCGAGCTGTGCTTTAATTTTTGTAAAAACTGTCACAAGCTCACTGTATTTTGTCGGTTTCGTTATATAGTTTTTTACACCGTATTGGATAGCTTGCTGTGCATAATCAAAATCTTTATAGCCACTTAAAAAAACGACATGTATTGGCGATTTTTGTTCATCGAGTTGTTGCGCAATTTCAATACCTGTTAGTTCTGGCATCCGTATATCTGTAAGTAACACGTCAACATGATGATTTGAAATAAAAGTTAAAGCCTCTATCCCGTTCTCAACAACACCAACTATTTCAAAACCAATTTCTTCCCATGGAAAATAACTGCTTAAGCCATTCCGAATTTCAAATTCATCGTCAGCAATTAATAATTTATACATAGTACATCATCACCTTTAAAATAATTAGAAATATTAAAATATTTACATTTTATCATACTCTATTTAGTAAGTTTATGAATCTAAAATGTTGAAAATTGATACTTTAAACAAGTGTAAGGGACTAACATATTAAAAAAAGATACTATTATGTCTAATAAAAGCCCTTTTTTCAACAATATTATTACTGTTTAATTAAAAGTGTATTAATTATTTAGCAATTTAGTAATTTCAGATAATTGATATGTGACGAAATGTGCAAGGGGATAATGAACGAGGGGGAGTCTTTAATTAAGTAGAAAAATGTCCAAATATATAATGGAAAATAAAAGTTGAGTAATACCGATGAAAAAGCAAATGATATCGATTTTGCAGGAAGGATGATAGCAATGATTCAAGTCAACAATTTAAAAAAATCCTTTGGCTCTTTACAAGTTTTAAAAGGAGTAGATTTACAAATACAGCAAGGGGATGTTGTTGTATTAATTGGCGCGAGTGGTTCAGGAAAAAGCACTCTGTTACGTTGTTTAAATTTCTTAGAGTTATATGACGAAGGCCATATCTGTATAGAAGGACAAGCCATACATGCGACTAAAACGGATTTAAATAAAGTTCGAGCTGAGGTAGGTATGGTGTTCCAGCATTTTAATCTTTTCCCTCATCGGACAGTTCTTGAAAACATCATCGAAGCACCCATCTTTGTAAAAAAGCAGTCAAAAGAAACAGCAACTGCTTATGCATATGATTTACTTGAAAAAGTAGGGTTACGAGATAAAGCGACAATGTACCCTGATAGTTTATCGGGCGGTCAAAAGCAGCGAGTAGCTATTGCACGTGCATTGGCGATGGAGCCAAAAGTGATGTTATTTGATGAACCAACCTCTGCATTAGATCCAGAGTTAGTTGGGGAAGTATTACAAGTTATGAAGCAACTTGCTAATGACGGCATGACGATGGTTATTGTGACGCATGAAATGGGCTTTGCGCGTGAAGTTGGAAATCATATCGTCTTTTTAGAAGGTGGACAAATTTTAGAAGAAGGTCATCCTGACACTTTCTTCGATAACCCAAAAAATGAACGAACAAAACAATTTTTAAACAGAATTTTACACATGGGGGGTAATAAACATGAAGCAATTCAAGCTTAAAGCATTATTAGCAACCTTAACATTAGGGGTAGGACTTTTAGTTGGTTGTAGTTCAAATGAAGATTCAAAAAAAGCGGCATCGTCAGGCACTGAACAAGAGGAATTTGTTTATGCCATGAGTGGAATATATAAGCCATTTAATTATAAAGAGAATGGCGAGTTAGTTGGATTTGACGTAGAACTTGGAGAAGCTTTAGCTGAAAAAATGGGCATGAAACCTGTCCCGATGACTTTCCCATTCGAATCAATTATTCAAGGTCTACTAGATGATAAATTTGATGCGATTTTAGGCAGTATGACCGTCACGGAGGAGCGTTTAAAGGTTGTTAGCTTTACGGACACTTACTATCGTTCAGGCTCACAACTGTTTGTAGCTGAAAATAATACGAGCATTAAATCAGGAGCAGATGCAGAGGGCAAAGTAATTGGTGCCGTGCCCGCTACAAATTATGAAACGGATGCGTTAAAATTAACGGCCAAAGAAAATGTCATTACGTATCCACAAGGGGATGTGGCAGCATTGATGGATATTAAAACAGGTCGTTTAGATGCAGTTGTGGCAGATAATATTTTTGCGCAGCTTGCTATTGATGAAGCGAAAATACCAGTGAAAGCTGTTGGAGATTTATTAGCAGTGAATGAGCAAGCAATTGCTGTGAATAAAAACAATGAGGAATTAAAAGAAAAGCTAAATATAGCGTTAGCACAACTTATTGCGGATGGAACATATGCAAAAATCAGTGAAAAGTGGTTTGGTTTTAACTTAATGGACGAAAGAGTTAGTAAATGAGCAACGGGGGAAACTTTCCTCCGTTTCCTTACAACAATGAAGACAACAGAGTGGGTGAATAGATGTTAGAAATTTTTCAATCGAATTATAGAATGCTTTTTGATGCGCTATGGGTAACACTTTCAGTAACGGTTTGTTCATTAGTATTAGGTAGTATCGTCGGGTTAATTATCGCCTTTTTTAATATGTCTAAAATAAAAGTACTGAAATATTTTGCGGCAGTGTATTTAGCGATAATCCGTGGTACACCGATGATTGTTCAAATTTTTATATTATATTTTGGTATTTCTTCGTTCCTTACGCTGCCTTCCTTTTGGGCGGGTGTCTTGGCTTTAGCTGTCCATAACGGTGCGTATATTTCTGAAATTTTTCGAGGCGCAATTCAGTCAATCGATCTTGGTCAAATGGAAGCGGCTCGTTCATTGGGGATGTCTCAAACATTGGGGATGCGTCGAGTTATTTTACCTCAGGCTATGCGAAGAGCAATTCCGCCATTAGGCAATCAATTCATTATATTACTGAAGGAATCGGCACTAGTTGCTTATATTGGGATGTCGGATTTATGGAGTACGACATTAGCCATTGCAGGTGCAAACTATCGTCCATTAGAAACATATATGGTGACAGGTGCCTTCTATTTAATATTAGTTTTAGCATTTACGTTTATTTTCAATAGAATGGAGAAGCGTTTAAATTTACAGACGCGTCATTAAAGGGAAACTGTAGCAACGAGTACGTTACAGTGCCTGACACCGAAAAAATTGGCAATTTTCAAAATTGTTTGGGTGACAGGCACTTGTTATAATATGATTGCACCAGCTACAAATAAGGGGAGGTAGTTTTGTATGAGCATGGGTGAAACATATTTACACGTTGTTCTAGAGAGATTTAAATCTGTTAAGGCGGATGGTGATAAAACAATTGCACAATTAGACATTGAGCAATTGCATTGGGCTTTCAATGAGGAGTCAAATAGTATTGCGGTCATTGTCAAACATGTTAGTGGAAACATGATTTCAAGATGGACTGACTTTTTATTAACTGATGGCGAGAAAACGACAAGGAATCGTGATGATGAATTTATTGATAGCATTGATACTAAAAAAGAGTTAATAGCGATTTGGGAAAAGGGCTGGCAAGTATTTTTGAATGCTTTACAGAGTTTAACAACAGAAGATTTGTTGGCCAACGTCACAATAAGAGGACAGCAGCATACAGTGATAGATGCTATTGAAAGACAGATGGCACATTATGCTTCGCATGTCGGACAAATTGTCTACGTAGGTAAGCAAATAAAAGGAAATGAGTGGAATACATTGAGTATTCCAAGAGGGCAATCGCAGGCATTCACAGAAGCAATGATAAAAAAGGGATAGCTCAACTGGCAAAATTATTATTGATAGAAAATTAAGAATTGTTTAGGTGACAGGCACATAAAATGGGCACATAAAATGGCATTTAAAAAGCCATCCACCAAGTTTAACTTGATGGATGGCGTTTCTTTTATTTTCGATCATCTTCCCAGCAATCTGTATTTTTCAATCCTGGGATAGACTTTGCGTAAAAGACAGGGTTTTTTCCTTTTTTACGTTGTTGCGTAAAATCATCTAAAACTCGGAAAGCGATTTTACCGAGAATCATAATAACCGTAATATTGATTAGCGCCATTAGCCCCATAAATAAATCAGCTAAGTTCCATACAAGTTGTACTTGAGCTACTGAACCGAACATTACCATGGCTAATACTAAAAAGCGATATAGAGTCATCCAGCCTTTATGTGCATTGATAAACTCAATATTTGATTCGCCGTAATAATAATTACCAATAACGGAGCTGAATGCGAAGAAAATAATACTAATTGCAATAAAATAAGGTGCCCAATCGCCAACGTGCACGGCTAATGAGTTTTGCGTTAGAATAATGCCATCACTTTCACCTGTTTTATATAAGCCTGCCAAAATAATAATAAAGGCAGTTGCTGAACAAATCATAATTGTATCAAAAAATACGCCTAAACTTTGCACAAGTCCTTGTTTAGCGGGGTGTGAGGTATTAGCTGTTGCAGCTGCGTTTGGCACACTACCCATACCAGCCTCATTAGAAAATAATCCTCTACGAACCCCTTGCATAATGGCTATACCTATAGCACCACCAGTGGCTTCCTGAAGTCCAAATGCTTGAGAGAAAATAAGCTTGAACACTGTTGGAATTTCACCTAAATTTGTTACAACGACATATAGTGCTACGAGTAAATAAAATACGGCCATTACAGGTACAATTACTTGTGTAAATTTAACAATTCTATGTACACCACCGAAAATGATCATGGCCGTTAACACTACTAATAGAATGCCAATAATAACAGGTCTAATATTAAATGCTTCACCTACAGAAGTTGCAATCGTATTTGACTGTACAGCGTTAAAAATAAAGCCAAAGCTCAATGTTAAAAGAATACTAAAAACGATTCCTAACTTACGTTTTCCTAATGCCTTTTCTATATAATAGGCAGGACCACCACGAAAAGTATCGCCGTCTTTTACTTTATAAACTTGAGCGAGTGTACTTTCAATAAAAGCTGTAGCCATACCGAGGATGGCAATAATCCACATCCAAAATACTGCACCAGGACCACCAACACCGATAGCAAGTGCAACACCTGTAATATTACCAGTACCTACACGCGACGCCGCGCTAATTGTAAAAGCTTGAAACGGAGAAACACCAGATTCACCATCTCTTTTCTCCGTTATTAAACGAAACATTTCAGGGAAAAGACGTATTTGTACAAACTTAGAGCCAAACGTAAAATATAATCCAGCTGCTAATAATAATATAATTAAGAGGTACGTCCATAATATATTATTCGTGCCATCTACAATATTTGAAATCCATTCCATTTGTCTTCCTCCTTTTTCAATAAGTTTTTATTTTACACTTTTTTTTTATTAAACATCAAATTTTTAAAAATTCATAATAATAAAATGATATTTAAATTTTGAAGAATATTGTTATTTTGTAAATATTTATATGGTGGTAAAATGGGAGTAAAGGAAAGCAGGTGTCGACTACAGTAAATGTAATATTCTTTTCAATTTAGTATTGAACTTGGTTTTTCTTTTATACCTATAAATAGTAAAGACGAAATGACTATTATTAGTATAAAGTTTCACGGAAAACGCTGTTATTGGCAAAGAAAGTAGTTTTTTTCTTCTATTTTAATAAAAATTTATGATGAAATCACGTTAGAAGCGAAAGAGGATTTTAATAAATAAGGAGTTGATAATTTGAAGACGATTGGATTAATTGGTGGTATGAGCTGGGAGTCTTCAGCAATGTATTACCGTCTACTTAATGAGAAGGTACAGCAGCAATTAGGTGGCTTACATTCAGCAAAGTGTATTTTATATAGTGTCGATTTTCAAGAAATCGAGCATTATCAAGCGAATGGACAATGGCAAAAAGCAGGAGAAATATTAAGGGAAGCGGCACGATCATTAGAAAAAGCAGGTGCCGATTTTATTGTCATCTGTACAAATACAATGCATAAAGTAATTGATATTATTGAGACGAATATTACGATACCCATTTTACATATTGCTGATGCAACAGCTGTTCAAATTCAACAGGCTAGTATACAAACAATTGCATTGCTTGGTACAAAATATACGATGGAACAAGAGTTTTATAAAACTAGAATCGAACAGGCTGGTATTAACGTAATAGTGCCAAATGAAGAAGAACGAACAGTCATCAATCGAATTATTTATGAAGAATTATGTTTAGGAAAAATTGAACCAACTTCAAAAGAAACTTATTTACAGGTTATAGCCAATCTTGTGAAGTCTGGCGCACAAGGCATTATTTTAGGCTGTACTGAGATTGGATTGTTAATTCAGCAAGAAGATGTTTTAGTCCCTGTTTTTGATACGACTATCATTCATGCGTTAGCGGCTGTAGAGAAGGCACTAGAATAGAGAGGGCTTTTTGATAAGGAGCGATAAAATGACTAAAAAAGTGCGGGAAATGGGAATTACAATAGGTATGTTACCAGTAGGTGAAAAAAATTGTATTACCGATGTGCAAGGTGTGCAAGTAGGTCATGTCACACTTGACGAAAGATTAAAGGAAGACGGAGCATATGCTTGTACAGGTGTAACAGCCATTTTACCGCATGGTGGAAATTTATTTCAACAGAAAGTGACAGGGGCAAGTTATGTATTAAATGGTTTCGGTAAAACAACGGGTCTTATTCAAGTAAATGAGCTAGGGGTGATTGAGTCACCAATTATGCTGACAAATACTTTTGGTGTGCCCGCTGTAACACAAGGAACGTTGCAATATATGTTAGAGACAAATAGTGAAATTGGTGATAGTACAGGGACGATTAATCTAGTAGTGGGGGAATGTAATGATAGTTATTTAAATTCTATTCGGGCTTGTCCAGTTACACCAAATCACGCAGTCGAAGCGATTCATAATGCATCTGAAGATAGAGCAGAAGAAGGTGCTGTTGGAGCAGGAAAAGGTATGATTTGTTTCGGCTATAAAGGCGGAATAGGATCATCATCGCGTATCGTGACAATGGAACAACATGATGAGATCAACTATACAGTTGGTTGTATCGTTTTAAGTAATTTTGGCCACAATTCGGAGTTTTTAAGAGAACACTACAATGTTCCAAATGCTCACAGTAACTCGGTTTTATCACCAACAGATGGCTCAATTATCATTGTTCTGGCAACGGATGCCCCGCTTAGTAGTCGTCAATTAACACGTGTGATTAAACGCTGTGGAATCGGACTTGGACGCACAGGCAGTCATTATTCACATGGTAGTGGTGATATAGTGATTGGCTTTACGACAGCAAGGCTAATTTCGCATCAGACGGATCAATATTTAGAAACACGACAGCAACTACGTGAAGACCATCCGATTATGAATCAGTTATTTATCGCAGCTGCCGAAGTTACAGAGGAGGCCATTTTAAATTCTCTTTCACAGGCACAAACAACTACTGGTCGAGACGGTCATATAGTAGAAGCCTATACATTTCATACTTGAACGAAAAGCTACTGAACACAAAGGTGTTTAGTAGCTTTTTTGCATTAAATCTCAAAGGACTGTAAAAATTTCTTAATGTCGTTTTCTACTGCTTGTATATCACCATATATTCCTTTTTTTGCTAAATAGTAAGCATCTGATAAATGCAATAAATCTATTATTATCCCCTTTGAACAATCCTCTAACTGGATAAAGTCAATTAATTCAAAAAGCATTGCCGCCACTTTAGCCAAATTGTTTGAAGAGGTATTTTCATTACTGAGCATGCTGAGCATGATGTACAAAGGGGAATCGTTGAAAGGACTTCCATAAAAGGAATGTAATAATGAACAGACATCAATCGGTTTTGCTTTTAAGGATAATGAAATATCGATTAATTCATATGGCGGTTGTTCAAGACTTTCAATCAGAGCGTCTGCCCAATCAATTACATCTTGTACCGTAAAATATCCTATTGCTATTCCTAATCGATAAACTTCTGCCATCACTTTTATATCCATAGGGTACCTCCTTTTCAACTACAATTATAGGTAAATAAACGCGATGCCATTATTTGATATATTTCGGTTAGATTCTATAACTTTCAATATGGAATTTCGCTAAATTACTATAAAATAGCAAAAAAAACGCCATATGCATTAATTATTTTCCTATTTGTAGCATAATTTGTGTAATCAGTAGAGAATAGCTAATAATTTGTAATTATTCTTTTTTTATCTAGTCAACAATTAAGTGGTGTGTTAATATTCAATGAAAATACTGAATTATCTAATAATTTTACATGTTTCCTACAAAGAGGTGGGTACGATGCAAGAAAAGTTTCATCAGCCAATCGAACTGAGCGCTACTCCGACGAATCAATCAACTCCTAAAATTAGAAAAAACTTCGAGCCATTAATTAAAATTGACAACCTACACCCTAGAATATTTACTCAGCCTATATATTACCAACAACAAATTGTTAGCAGTTTACAATCCATTTATTTGCGCAAAGAAGCTTTTGAGCGATTACAGCAAGCTGTAATGCTATTGCCTGAAAACTATAGCTTTATTTTATATGACGGATACCGTCCACTTCAGGTGCAACAATTTTTGTTTGCTAAATTTTCTAAACAAATTCAATATCAAAATGCTCATTTCTCAGAAGAAGCTGTTTTTAAAGAAACGTTAAAGTTTGTTGCTTTTCCAAAAGAAGGCCAAGAACATTTTGTTCCGCATGTTACAGGGGGAGCCATTGATTTAACACTCGGAGATGACAAAGGCAATGCCCTAGATCTTGGGACAGCATTTGATGAAATGAGTGAAAAATCTGCAACGCGCTATTTTGAACTGCATTCTGATGAAAATAGGCAAGCATGTTTTCATCGCCGTCTTTTGTATCACTGTATGACCGCGGCAGGATTTACGAATTATGCTGAGGAATGGTGGCATTATGATTTTCACAATATTGCTTGGGCGACAAGGGTAAATGCTAAGGAAGCTAGTTATGGTGCTATTGAAGCAAAGGTTGAAAATTATTTAATAAAGGAGTATCGATATTTATGAAAGTTTATATAAGTGCAGATATTGAAGGCATTACAGGAACAACTTCGTGGAGTGAGACAGAACTGAATGCACCAGATTATCATTTTTTTCAGAAGCAGATGACGAAGGAAGTTGAGGCCGCCATTGAAGGTGCGATAGTTGGTGGTGCCACAGAGGTTTTATTGAAGGATGCCCATGATTCAGCTCGCAATATCGATATTTCGAATTTGCCTATCAATTGTAAAGTCATTCGCGGTTGGACATATGATCCGATGTGTATGGTTGCTGGACTGGATAGTAGCTTCGATCGTGCTATTTTCATCGGGTATCACAGTAAAGGTGGAAGCGAGCGTAATCCATTAGCACACACGCTTTGTGTATTTGCAGATATTAAAATAAATGGCGAATATGCAAGTGAATTTCTCATTAATACGTACGCCGCTGCCTTACATGGTGTGCCAGTATCTTTTGTCAGTGGAGATGTGGGGCTGACAGAAGAGATTCAATCATTTAATCGTAACATTATAACATTTGCCATAAAGGAAGGGGTAGGCAATGCAACAATAAGTGTTAGTCCTCAATTGGCAATTAGCGAAACAAAACGGCTTGTAGAAGCATCTATGAAAGTATCACGGACCGACTTACAAGTGACATTACCCGACCGATTTGTCGTGGAAATTATTTACCGTGACCATACACGAGCTTACCGAAACTCATTTTATCCGAATGCGACATTTAAGCCGCATAACACAGTCGAATTCGTTACAGATGATTATTTTGAAGTGCTTCGGCTATTACAGTTTTTAACATAAAAAATATCACAAGGATAGATTTAGACGGATCGAGTTTATGTGTGAAAGATCCTATTGCAGGTAGTCCTATTTTTAACAATAATCGAATATCGATGACGGAGGCAATAGGATTTTCATGATAAAAAAAGCTTAGGGGGATGCTTATGATGAAAAGGAAATGGTTTCTATTAGTATGTCTAGTCGCCTTACTTTGTGCAGCCTGTAGCGATGATTCTTCAGACGAGAAAAAATCTGAGTATCGGGTCGTTTATTCTGGAGAAATTAAAACATTAAACTATTTAAAAACTTCTGAAACAAATGAATTTGCTGTTGCTGCTAATCTAGTTGATGGACTCATTGAATACGATAAGTATGGCGTCGTACAACCAGGCATAGCGAAAGAATGGTCTTCAAATGAAGATGCAACGGTTTGGACATTTAAGCTACGAGATGATGTGAAATGGGTGACGCATGAAGGTAAGGAGTACGCAGATGTTGTAGCACAAGACTTTGTGGATGGCCTCCACTATGTTTTAGATGCAAAAAATGAATCCTCTACCGTATGGAGTGCGACGGTTGTAAAAAATGGTGAAGCGTTCTATAACGGAGAGCAAACTGATTTTTCCAAAGTAGGAATCAAGGCGATTGATAAACAGACAGTTGAATATACTTTAGAGGCGCCTACACCATATTTTCTTTCGATGTTAAATTATGTTTGTTTCTTCCCTGTGAATGGCAAGTTTTTAGCTGAGCAAGGGGAGAAATTTGGTACAACACGTGAGAATTTCTTATATAACGGAGCATATATTTTAGATAAATTTGAGCCTCAAAATGAGCGTGTTTTAGTGAAGAACGAAACATATTGGGATAAAGGTAACGTGCTCATTGATCGGATTCGCTATAAATATAATAAAGAAGCGGCAACAGTTGCTCCAGAGCTGTTTTTACGTGGTGAAATCGATTCAGCAGATATCCCTACTTCCATAATTGACGAATGGTTCAATGATGATAAGAAAAAATCACAAGTACGTCAAACGCAAAATAATTTCTACTCGTATTTCTATGCATTAAACTTTAATCCACAATTCGATGCGGAATATGAACCCGATAACTGGAAAGTCGCTGTCAATAATAAAGATTTCAGAAAGTCATTATTCCATGCACTTGATCGTGTATCAGCGATGCTAACAGTTGAACCGTTTAATCCACAAGATTTACTGAGTAATACAATCACACCGAAAAACTTTGTAGATGTGGAAGGTGTTGACTATACACAACTAGAACCATTGATTTCTATTTCAAGTAATGATTCCTTTAACAAAGATTTAGCATTAGAGTTTAAAGAAAAAGCAATGACTGCACTGGAAGGGAAGGCGACATTCCCAGTAAAGGTATTAATGCCATACAACTCTGGGATGCCAGATTGGGCAAATCGTACACAAGTCATTGAACAACAAATTGAAAAATTATTAGGTGCCGACTATGTTGATATTATTGTAGAAGCAGGTCCATCGACAGGCTTCTTATCGGAAGTTCGACGTCCTGGTAAATTTGCAATAATCGAAGCAAACTGGGGGCCAGATTATGCGGATCCATCCACATATACAGAGCCTTTCAGCGTGGACGGCACTTACAATAAGCCAGAATTAGCGGAAGGATATACAGAAGCAAATGGTCAAACAATCTACTTGAATTTATTAGAAAAAGCGAAAGCGACGATTGATACGGAAGCACGCTATAACCTATTTGCTAAAGCAGAAGCTTTCTTAATTGATGAAGCCTTTGTCATTCCGTACGCCGTTGGTGGAAGCGGTTATGTCGCTTCAAAATTAAATCCATTCGAAGCTCAATATTCACCATTTGGTGTGACAGCAGAGAAGTTTAAAGGGCAAAAAGTGTTAGAAAAACCAATGAGTAATGAGGAGTTTAAGGAAGCGTTGGCACAGTGGGAGCAGGAAAGGGCAAATGCATTAACCAATGCAACAAAATAAAAGAGTGAAATAATCATTGCCATGATTTAATCCGTTTGCAATAAGTGGTGATTTTTCAATAAAGAGGAGATGACCGAAAATGCTGATTCGGCATCTCCTTCATGCTTTGTACACCTATCAATATGGAGGGGAGGGCTTCGATATGTTGTGGTATGTAGGAAAGCGTTTATTACAATCCGTTTTCACACTGTTTATTATTATTACGATTGTGTTTTCATTACTACGATTAATGCCCGAAGAAGGGTATTTAGGGGCAGCGGCAGAGAAAATGTCACCAGCTCAAAAGGAAACCTATTTAACGAGTTTAGGGTTACGTGATCCATTGCCTGTGCAATTGGGGCATTTTTATGCGGATTTAATGCATGGTGATTTAGGCAAATCCGTTACATATCGTACGGATGTACCTGTTGTCACAATTATTTCCGATAAAATAACGTATTCACTGTTATTTGGATTAGGGGCTGTCGTCTTATCGCTTCTTATCGGTGTGCCACTGGGTATTCTCATGGCTCAAATGAAGGGGCGATGGCTGGATCGGCTAGGGACTGGCTACATAGTTTTTGTCGTAGCCGTACCAGCAGCAGTGTATTACTTAGTAATCCAAATGTATATTACCGATATTTTTCATTTACCAATGCTCTTTGATGAATACAGGCCAATTACTTGGCTATTACCACTAATATCAATGGCGTTAGCACCGACTGCTTCCTATGCGATGTGGATGCGCCGTTATATGGTCGATGAACTAAACAAAGATTATATTAAGCTAGCACGTGCAAAAGGAGTGAAAGAGCGCACGCTGATGTTTAGTCATGTATTGCGAAATGCCTTTATTCCGATGGCGCAATATTTGCCAGCAACAATCCTTTTTACTATCACTGGCTCAATTTATATTGAATCATTGTATTCTATTCCAGGCATGGGAGGACTGCTCGTTGATGCTATCCAACGGCAGGATAATACGATTGTACAAGGCTTAGTGCTTGTTTTTTCATCACTGGGAATTATCGGTTTAATTTTAGGTGATATCGCCATGGCGCTTGTTGATCCACGCATTAAATTAGGGAAAGGGGAGAGTGTGCGCTAATGAGCATTTATACCGAAGAGATAGATAATATTTCAGACAAATCTCGTGCAGAGCTATTTGAATTTTTTGAAGCGAGTGATCGTCAAGCGGAAGAAACAGCATACTCCAACTATTCTTATTGGCGTTCTACTTGGCAATCTTTTTTGAAAAACCGCATGGCTGTCTTGTTATTAATAATCGTTTGTATCATTGTAGCTTTCACCATGTTGCAGCCTTATTTGCCAGCTCAAAAATCACCGACCGAAATATATCTTGATGAACAAACGGGATTACAGGCACGTAATATTGCACCAAACGCTGAATTTTGGTTTGGCACGAACTCAATAGGGCAGGATTTATGGTCTCGTATTTGGGCAGGGACAAGGACATCGTTAATGATAGGCTGTGTTGTCGCATTAGTGGAAGCGGTTGTGGGAATTACAATCGGCACATTATGGGGCTTCTCTCGAAAATTAGAAATGCCGATTACTCAGCTGTATAACGTAGTAGATAATATTCCAACAACGATTGTTCTCATTTTAATGTCCTATATATTACGTCCGAGTATTTCGACCATAATTATTGCCATGTGCATTACTGGTTGGGTAGAAATGGCGCGTTTTATCCGTAATCAGATTGTTATTTTACGAGATCGCGAATACAATTTAGCATCCAAATGCTTGGGAACGTCTGATTATCGAATTATTATAAAAAATCTACTCCCGTACTTAATTTCTGTCATCATGCTTCGGATGAGTCTGGCGATTCCATTTGCAATTGGTGCAGAAGTATTTTTAACGTATATTGGCTTAGGTTTACCAATTAGTGAGCCTTCACTAGGGAATTTAATTAATGAAGGTCGTGTCCTTATGATGTCACCTGACTTAAGATATCAGTTAATTTTCCCCAGTATTGTACTAAGCATTATTACGATAGCATTTTATATTATTGGTAACTCATTTGCAGATGCAGCAGACCCGAAAAATCATGTGTAGGGGGGAAATGAAATGGCAGTGGAGCAAACAAAATCTCGTATTTTAGCGATTCAAAATTTAGTCATTACATTTACACTTCGTGGTCAAGTACTCACAGCCATTCGAGATATCTCACTTGATCTATATAAAGGTGAAAGTCTTGCCATTGTTGGTGAATCGGGTTCAGGTAAATCAGTGCTTATGAAATCAATTATGGGCCTACTCGATAAAAACGGCACTGTCGAGCAAGGGCAAATTTTATACAACGATATGGATTTAGCACAATTTAAAACGGAACAGCAATGGTTGAATATCCGTGGTAAAGAAATCGCCATTGTTACACAGGACCCAATGACATCTTTGAATCCATTAAAACCAATCGGCAAACAAATTGAGGAATGTGTTGTGTTACACCAAGGGCTAAAAGGCAAAAGTGCTTATGACGAAACACTCAAACTATTAACGGACGTCGGAATTTATGATGTAGAGAAACGCTATAAACAATACCCACACGAATTTTCAGGAGGAATGCGCCAACGTATTGTTATCGCGATTGCACTTGCTTGCAAACCGAAAATTTTAATATGTGATGAACCGACGACGGCACTGGACGTAACCATTCAAGCACAAATTTTACAGCTTTTGAAAAGTTTGCAACAAAAATATGGACTAACAACTGTTTATATTACACATGACTTAGGCGTTGTAGCAAAAGTAGCGGATCGTGTCGCTGTGATGTACGCAGGGGATGTTATCGAAGTTGGTGGCACACATGAAGTATTTTTTAACGGTAAACACCCATATACATGGGCACTTATTTCTTCATTACCACAGCTCGGGTCAAAAGGGGAACAGCTTTATTCTATTAAGGGGACCCCACCAAACCTCTTTAAAGAAATTAAAGGAGATGCTTTTGCCCCGCGTAATCAATTTGCCTTAAAGATTGATTACGAGATACGTCCTCCATTTTTTCAAGTAAGTGAAACACATTACGCACGTACGTGGTTATTAGACCCTCGTGCACCAAAAGTAGAACCTCCCGCAACGCTACAAGCGTTTTTTGAAGAAGGGAGACTGTATGCCAATGAACAATAAAGAAGTATTAGTCGAAGTGAAAAACTTGAACATTATTTTTGGCAAAGGGAAAAATAAGTTTGTCGCAATTGACAATGTGAGTTTTGACATTTATAAAGGCGAAACATTCGGCTTAGTGGGTGAATCGGGCTCAGGAAAAACGACCATTGGCCGTGCCATTATGCGCATCAATGAAGTCACGAGTGGTCAAATATTGTATCATGGCAAGAAAATTAACGGCAAAATAACTAAAAGTTGGGACCGTGAAATTACGCAAAAAATACAAATGATTTTTCAAGACCCGATGGCATCGCTCAATGAACGGGCAAAGGTCGACTATATTATTTCAGAAGGTCTCATAAATACGAAAAATTTTAAAGATGAGGCTGACCGTCAACAAAAAGTACAAAACGCGCTATTAAATGTTGGCCTATTGCCTGAATTCGCTAGTCGTTTTCCACATGAATTTTCAGGTGGTCAGCGTCAACGTATTGGGATTGCCCGTGCCTTAGTGATGGAGCCAGAATTTATAATTGCAGATGAGCCGATTTCTGCATTGGATGTGTCAATTCGGGCGCAAGTACTTAATTTGCTGTCGAACATACAAGCAAAAAATAACTTAACATACTTATTTATTGCTCATGATTTATCAATCGTACGATTTATTACGGATCGTACTGCCGTCATTTACAAAGGGAATATTGTCGAGCTAGCTGAAACAGAAAAGCTTTTTACTAATCCAATACATCCGTATACGCGTGCATTGCTGTCAGCAGTACCTGAGCCAAATCCATATAAGGAGAGGGCAAAGGTAGTAGAAATTTATAATCCATTACAGCACCGATATGAAAAGTCACCGCCGTCATTTGTGGAAATTGAGAAAGGGCATTTTGTATTAGCGAACGAAGAGGAAATCGAAAATTATCATACATCTAAAAAAGTGGAGGTTAATGAATGATTCGACCTAAAGCTTTAACTAAAGGGGCTACAATCGGACTGATCAGTGCTTCAGGTGCTACGCCACCAGAAAAGCTTTACCCCGCAATTGTTAGTATTGAAAAACTCGGTTTTAACGTAATAGTGGGTGAAACGTGTCGTGCAAGACATGGTTATTTAGCAGGTTCAGATGAACTTCGTGCGCATGATGTGAATGAAATGTTCCGTAATCCGCAGGTGGATGGCGTTTTCTGTATACGAGGAGGGTACGGAGCTACAAAAATTTTACCAAGACTTGATTTTGAAATGATTAAAAATAACCCAAAGGTATTTGCAGGTTATAGCGATGTGACAGCATTACATATCGCTTTTAATCAAAAATGTGGCTTTGTTACTTACCATACGCCGATGCCATCAACAGAATTTATTGCTCAAAACATGGACCAATTTACGTGGGATTCCTTTATGAAGCAAGTGATGGCAACAGATAACAACTGCCTGCTGCTAAATCCTCCCCACCAACCAATGACAACTCTCGTTACGGGAAAGGCGACAGGACAGCTTGTTGGTGGCAATTTAACACTGATAACGGCTTCATTAGGCACACCATATGAAATTGATACTAAGGATAAAATTTTATTTTTAGAAGATATAGATGAGAGCGAGCAACGTGTGGATCGCATGCTGACACAGTTGAAATTAGCTGGTAAGCTCGATGAAGCACAAGGATTGTTACTAGGGGCATGGACAAATTGCGGACCAGATCATCCAGAGCATCCCGAACGTAGCTTATCACTAAACACTATTTTTGAGGAGATTTTAGTACCATTGAAGAAACCGATTTTAATGGACCTTGCCTGTGGTCACTGCTTACCGACAATGTCACTTCCTCTAGGACGAACAATTACCGTACATGCAGAAACGCAAAAAATAAAAGTTATAGGGTAGGTGAACGATGCAACAGACGATTCAACACATAATAGATGACGCGCCGTTCAAAGTGCATATGTTTGTAAAAGATTTTAAGACGAATCAGTTCATTATTACAGAACGTCTAGATGAGCCATTCTCTAGTGCAAGCTTAATTAAGGTGCCAATACTTATTGCTGTTTTAGATTATTTACAAAATCACCATGAATCATTACATCAAATAATAACGATACGTCGTGAGGACTGGGTCGATTTTAGTGTAATTAGCGAACAAAAAATAACGACAAGTACGATTAATGAACTTTTAATATGGATGATTACAACAAGTGATAATACAGCAACGAATGTATTAATAGATTTTATCGGTATGGATGTCATTAATATGTTTTGTCGACAAATTGGTCTAATGCATACACAAGTGCAACGAAAAATGATGGACTTCGAACGACTTGCTAATGGTGTAGATAATATTACATGTGCGCGAGATATGGCACATCTTTTTAGTCGAATTTATGCAAAAAACTTACTAAATCCAGAGTTTAGTCAGCTTGTCATTGATATTTTGTGCCGCCAGCGTTTTCATGAATCTTTAAGAAGGTATATAGCCGATGATGTAGAAATTGCCCATAAAACAGGTGGTCTTGAAAGCGTTGACCATGATGTAGGGATCGTCTACAGTGACGTTCAAGATTATAGTATTGGCGTATTTATGACAGAAGTTACTGAAAATGATATCGCGCGACAAATAATAGGTCATCTATCGAAGGCTGTTTTTGACACACTGATTAGACAGAAAGGAGAGGCGACATGAATGCAATTGTTATCACAATGATTGCCAATCTACATGCTAAACCAGATAGCGCTTCTGAGCTGATTGACGAAGTCCTTTATGGCATGCCTGTTCAAATTATTGAGGAGTTAGCGACCAATTGGGTCCGCATTGAAACGGCCTACCGTTATGAAGGCTATTGTGAAAAAAAACATTTGCTCATAGACGATTTGAAAACAAGTGCTTGGGTTCTAAATGCGCAACAGGTTATTCATCAACGCTTTGCAGATGTGTTACATGAACCGAAAATTCAAAGTTCGAAAATGATGACATTAGTAAAAGGGTCAATAGTGCAAGTCATTGCTAATAAGGCGTTAAATAAGGAATGGGCGGCTATTCAATTGGCAACGGGAGAACTAGGGTATATACGTCAACAATGGCTGCATCCAAAAGTCGCAGAAAATAGCCTTGAGGAGCATGCGTTCCGAGAAAATGTCGTGCAAACGGCACTTAGCTATTTAGCAACACCATATCGATGGGGAGGAAAGTCACCGCTTGGCATTGATTGTTCTGGTTTATGTTCGATCGCTTATATGTTAAATGGTGTGACCATTTTCCGAGATGCGAAAATCGTCGAAGGTTTTCCAATTAAGGAAATAGCATTTGACGGCATGCAAAAAGGCGATCTATTATTTTTCCCAGGTCATGTTGCAATGTACTTAGGTCAGTCCCTTTATGTCCATTCATCACTCGGGGGTAACGAGGTTAATATTAATAGTCTCGATAAACAGCATGCACTATATCGTGATGATTTAGCAACGACAATTACAGGAGTTGGAAGTATATTTTATTAAGCGCTATAAATGGAGAATGTAAAAAGAGGTATTCAACTGTTGAACGGTTGAATACCTCAAAGCATGTGTACCTATTGAAAATAGCGTTTAATTACTTAATATTGATATATATTTAATTGCTGCCCCGCTTCAATAGAATCTGTGCGAAGCTGGTTCCATTGCTTAATAGATGTAACCTTAACATTATGGGCCTGAGCGATATGCATAAGAGAGTCACCATCCGCGACTGTAATCGTTTTTTTGTTTTTTACAGGGCTGTCATATTGTTGTAAGTCGTACTTAGCAATCAATTCATTTAGTTTTTCATTATATGATGAATCCGTTGCGTACGAGCCAGTTAAAAACTTTGTTGCATCTGAATAGGACTTTGTATTACTTTTAAAGACACCATTATAAAAGTTTTGGTTCCAGGATACACCGTTGCGAAGTAAACGAACATAATCCTTCATGGATTCTTCATAGGAAGGATATTTGCGGAATTCAGCCATCACAGTTGTTAAATTACCAGAGCCATCATCCTCAAATGTTTCAAGTGTTACGGAATCGTTTTGATATTTGCCTTTCATGCCAAATAAATTGTTATTCGGAGCAGAACCAAGACCACTTTGCCCTTGCTTGCTCTCTAAAATGGCTTGTGCAATCATGACAGATGCATATAAGTCATTTTCTGCACCGAGCTGTCTTGCAGTTTCTGCAATGGAGCCAATGAATTCTTCAACACTAGGACCTTCATCTACATACTCTTGTAAGGGTGTATCGGCAGGCTTAAATAGCTGAATCATCATATAAGTAGAAATACCGATCACAGATGCTATGACAATCATTCCAATGAATAGTTTTTTTAAAAATCTCATGTAGTGTATAGATGTTGAATATGAGCAACACCTTCCTCCTTTCTTTCCCATTAAAAAATAAATGACTCTCTTATTATTGTAAAACAACTAGACAATAAAAAGCATCGGTTTTCACTAATTTCATTATTAATAGAACGAACTTTAATATGAAAAAGTTTCGTTATATGTGCGTTTGTTACGATATTGAAGTATCGTATACTATATAAATTTATATTTCATATTTATGGTATTTGTTAAAATTAAAGGTAAAATTTAAGTCCATAAGCTTTTGGCAGTTTATCTTCTTTAGAATGTGGAAAGATATACTGGAGAGACGAACGGTGCTAGTTAAAATATCAAAACAAGTGAGAACTTTTCATGAATAAGGAGCTTAGAAAATGATAGCATTTGAGAATGTTACGAAAACATATGGAAGCAACCAAGTTGCAGTAAATTCCATTAATCTTGAAATCCAGAAAGGAGAATTTTTTGTCATTATAGGCCCTAGTGGTTGTGGAAAAACGACGTTACTTAAAATGATTAATCGATTAATTCATTTAACTGAAGGGACAATACGAATTAACGGAAAAAGAATTAGCGATTATAACATACATGAACTACGATGGAATATTGGTTATGTGCTCCAACAAATTGCGCTTTTTCCGCATATGACAATAGAAGAAAATATTGCGGTTGTCCCTGAAATGAAAAAATGGAGTACGACAGCAATCCAGCAACGCGTTCATGAATTATTAGAAATGGTAGGGCTTGAACCAGATAAATATAGTGAGCGGAAGCCAAAGGAACTTTCGGGCGGTGAACAGCAACGGGTTGGCGTGATTCGTGCCTTGGCCGCAGATCCTGAAATTATATTAATGGATGAGCCTTTCAGTGCACTAGATCCAATAAGTCGTACAAAATTACAAGACGATTTATTAGAGCTTCAACGAGCGATACAAAAAACAATCGTCTTTGTTTCTCATGATATGCAAGAAGCGTTGAAGCTCGGGGATCGGATATGTGTGATGAAAGATGGGGAAATAGTCCAAATTGGCACGCCCCAAGACATTATACAAAATCCAGTGAATGATTTTGTCCAAAAATTTATTGGACTAAAGGATGATCCCTTCAGTGTATTTACCATTCAACAAGTCATACAACCATTTGCTAAAGAGGAACATCAAAATTATGTTAACTATAGTGTAGCCGTCGAAGATTCCTTACAAAGTATACTTCAGCAATTAGCTCAACTAGAATGTGTTGTAGTCAAGAATGGAACTGAAATTATTGGCGTTATTACTAGGCAATCGGTGTTACAATTTTTAGCCTCAGAACGAGGTGAAGGAAATGACTAATTTTTTTGACGTCTTAAATGAACGCAAAGGACAGCTCATTGCATCATTAATAGAGCATATCCAAATTTCATTTATTGCGCTATTTTTTGCAGTAATTATTGCGATTCCACTTGGAATTTATTTAACGAATAAAAAGAAAATAGCAGAAAGCGTTATTGGGATTAGTGCAGCATTACAAACGATACCTTCATTAGCGCTATTAGGTTTGTTAATTCCGTTGCTTGGAATTGGCAAAACTCCTGCTATTATCGCTCTTGTTGTCTATGCGCTACTTCCTATTTTACGCAATACATTTACGGGCATAAATGAAGTAGACCCATCTTTAAAGGAAGCGGCATTAGCGATGGGGATGAATACAACAAGAAGATTAGTGAAGGTAGAACTACCACTTGCGATGCCTGTAATAATGGCAGGTATTCGGACAGCGATGGTGCTAATAGTCGGAACCGCCACTCTTGCAGCATTAATCGGTGCTGGTGGATTAGGGGATATTATTTTACTTGGTATCGACCGTAATAATGCATCCCTCATCATTTTAGGTGCTGTACCAGCTGCTATTTTAGCACTAGTGTTTGATTATCTATTGAAAAAGCTAGAATCACTATCTTTCAAAAGAACAGTTATGGCATTAAGTGCGATTTGTGTGGCAGCAATCGTGTTAATTGTCATGCCACTCATTAATAATAATGACAAAGAGGACATAGTGATTGCAGGTAAACTAGGCTCTGAGCCGGAAATATTAATTAATATGTACAAATTATTAATTGAAAATGACACAGATTTACATGTGCAATTAAAACCTGGGCTCGGTAAAACTTCCTTTGTCTTTAATGCGCTTAAATCGGGGAGTATTGATATATATCCTGAATTTACAGGTACAGCAATAGCGGAATTTTTAAAAGAGCAAGCAGTAAATAATGACCAAGCAGATGTTTATAAACAGGCAAAAGAAGGCATGCTGGAAAAATTTGATATGGTTATGCTCCACCCTATGAAGTACAACAATACGTACGCATTGGCCGTTTCAAAACAACTGGCGGAAAACTATGATTTAAAAACAATATCAGATATTAAAGCAATTCAAAATACAGTAAAAGCAGGGTTTACGTTGGAGTTTAATGATCGTGAGGATGGTTATTTAGGTATTCAAAAGCGCTATGACATTAATATTGCTTCTATTACGACAATGGAACCAAAGCTTAGATATCAAGCTATTCAATCGGGCAATATTGATTTATTAGATGCTTATTCAACTGATAGCGAGTTACGACAATATGATTTGACTGTATTAATAGATGATCAACAGTTATTCCCACCTTATCAAGGAGCACCATTGTTAAGAAAGGAAACACTCGATAAGTATCCTGAGCTTGAACAGGTGTTAGGCAAGCTTGCCAATCAAATAACTGATGACGAAATGCGTGAAATGAATTATCAAGTAAACGTTGAAGGAAAAAGTGTAGAAGATGTAGCACGGACATTTTTAGAAAATGCAGGATTACTGTAAATCTGAATAAATTGACAAAGCCCCAAATAGTGCATACTATTTGGGGTTTGTTTGTTGACGATACTTCCTTTATTTTTATACAATAAAAAGACCGTCCAGACGGTTTTTTTCTGATAGCTTATAAGGAGGGATATGATGACATCCAAGGCACATTTAAAACGCTCTCACATTATCCAAGCGTCGCTCCAATTTTTAAAGGAACATGATATACATACTTTAACTTTGGACAAAATTGCCCAAAAAGCAAGCATCAGTAAGGGAGGACTCCTGTATCATTTTAAAACAAAGGATGAGCTCTATTCGGCTATTGCACAAACCATAATGACTGAATTTGTAGATTCTTTTGAAGCACTAACTGAGCTGGAGTATGGTACTGGTAAACGTACAAGGGGATTCATCTTAGCGTCACAACAAGATTATGATAAAGGAGCTTGGATAAATATCGCCATTCAAATTATCCACGATGATGATAACTCGATTTCTATTGCCTATGAGCAATTGCTCGAAAGTCTGTTGAACGATGGTCTTGATTCATCGATCGTTCATATGATTCGCTTAACAATTGATGGTTTGTATTATTCAAAGTTATTAAATATTGCACCAGTTTCACAAGAAGTAACAGACAGTGTTTTTGAACAATTATTGCAAATGACAAGAAAGGATGATGAAACATGAGTGCATTAGGATATTTATTCATAGCTATTGTTTCTGAAGTTTTTGCTAGCTCTATGTTGAAACTCACTGCGGGATTTAAGCGGCTGTTACCTTCACTCGGTGTGGTCATTGGCTATGGCGCAGCTTTTTATTTTCTATCATTAACTTTGCAATCTTTAGCAATCGGCACAGCTTATGCAATATGGGCAGGGTTAGGCACAGCGTTAACAGCTGTTGTAGGCGTTGTACTGTATAAAGAATATTTTAATGTTAAAAAGCTTGCGGGTATATTTTTAATTATTATCGGGGTGGTAATTTTAAACATCGCTGGCGGTAGCCATTAGGGGGATTTTAGAATGAAAGGGTATATATTTTTAGCTATATCTATTGTCTGTGAAGTATTTGCGACTACAATGCTTAAGCTATCTGAAGGCTTTACCGTAGTTGGGCCGTCCATCGCCGTTGCATTTGGTTATGGCATTTCTTTTTATTGCTTGTCCTTATGCTTAAAAACTTTACCATTAAGTTTAGCCTATGCAATTTGGTCTGGTGTTGGTACAGCTTTAACAGTCGTTATAGGCATTGTTATTTGGGGCGATATTTTTAATCTTTATACAGCAATTGGCATTTCATTAATTATCGGTGGTGTAATCTTACTTAATCAAGGAAATCAACAAGTTGTACCTGAATCGCGAAATTAAAGTACCTTCGCGGAAAAACCGCTTCGAACCGCGGAATAATCGCTTAAAATCGCGGAATAAAAGCTTAACATCGCGGAAAAAAGCACCTGAATCGCGGAATTAGGGTACTTTCGCGGGAAAAGTGCATGGAAATTACTTTCGATATTGTGAAGGATGCTAGGTAAACTCCTAGCATTCTTTTTTTTATGTAAAACGCCGTTATTTTTTAATGCTATCTTCTAAATTATGTCGTCATATTTCGATAACGTACATATTATAACGAGAAAGGACAAATAAATATTTTGCTATCGTTCGTGTAATAATACATTGCGAAAATGGAACAGGATGGGGCTGGGGACAATGAGTGTTGGAAAAGGAAGAACCCACTTTGTAAGTGAAGCGCTATACGATATAAAAGCACTTCAGGATATAATCACAAATTTTCATTCGAAATATTATGGTCAGCTTCTTGTAAAAATCGTTGGTAGTGATACCATTCCCTTTTTTTTAATAACGCACAATGGAGCACATTTACGATTAATAGATACTGTTAAACAATTTGAAACAGAATATTTCCGTATTGAAGAAGTGGATAAGGAGCGTTGCCGAGGAACGATTTCACTGTTACGAGCTTATGATTATGAAGGCAATGAAACGAACTCAATTGCCGATGTTGTACGACTCGAAAGAACAACTACAGAAAAGTCCATTGAGCTAGGCAGTATTTCAGCAATTCAGTTATTAAATCCTGATTTATTAAAAAAGAAATTCATCATTGAGCCTAAGTGGTAAGAAATGTCCTATAGTAAAACTACTAAAATAATTGAAAAACTAGAGCATCTGTCCATATGCAAGCTGCGTAATCTGAATTTAATAGAAAGAATCTATAGAAAGGAAGATTAATGCATGACAATTATAGGAATGTTGCATCATCGTCTAGATCCTAAAACTGTTCTTAAGTCATATGCATATGCTGCAGTTGCAAAAGCAGAAGGGGTAGATTTTTTTTACTTTACACCTAGAAAGGTAAACTTTGACAACCGTACTATCAATGGGAAGGTATTAGAAGATGGGCAATGGCAAGAAAGAGTGATGCCCTTTCCAGATGTCATTTATAATGCTGGAAGTCCAGAAAAATTATCGGTGTCAAAAGATATTATAAATAAATTGAAAAAGGAAATACCATTTACTACACATTCTATAGGGAATAAATGGAATGTCATGGAGCGATTAAAAGAAGCGAAAGAATTTGAGAAATATATTATTCCTACAGAAATAGTAAAGAACATTGATGTATTTCATAGTTATATCGCCCATCATAAAAAAATAGTATTTAAACCGATTGATGGTCGGAAAGGTAAAGGAATTTATTTCATTATAAAAATAGGGGATACATTCGAAGTAAGACAAAATAGTGATAACCGTATGTATTCAAAACCTCAGTTGAACGCATTAGTAAATGAGCTTCTTGCTACGGGAACGTTCATTATGCAACCATATATTCAATCAAAAATGAAATCGGGTCAAGTGTATGATTTTCGTCTCCATGTGCAAAAAAATGGTGAGGGAAAATGGGTTGTGACGACTGTTTATCCACGTATAGCGCCACATGGCTCGATAATTCCGAATATAAACAATGGGGGATATACAAATTATTTAGATCCGTTTTTGGAGCAGGAGTTCCAGGAAGAAGCTTATAATATTCGACGTATGTTAGAGCATTTTTCATTATCATTGGCACGCCATCTAGATGATATTCAAATGACGAAGTTTGGCGAAGTCATAGACGAAATTGGCATTGATGTTGGACTAGATGCACAACAAAGAATATGGGTCTATGAAGTAAACTGGCGTCCAGGCTGTCCACCAGCATTTTATTTAGAATTAGATGTCGTGATTCATTCAATTCGCTACGCAAAATACTTAGCAGAAAACAAACCGCATGTAAAAAAAGCAAGGGTTAAACAAAAACCAAATCTCGTAGATTCTAAACCTAAACAAGTAGAGCCAAAGCCTACGATTGTAGAGCCAATACCTAAGCCTGTAGAGCAAAAGCCGACTTATGGTGCAGCAAAAACTGAAAAACCAATTATTGCAATTACTGGGAGTGCAGGGAAGACAACATCTAAGGCATTTTTAGGATCAATATTATCGAAAAAATGGAATGTTTTTGAATCGAAAGATTATTGGAATACGACAGAACATACTAAAAAACATGCTGAAGAAATTAATGATTCTCATCAAGCCGTCGTTCTAGAATATGGAATGGCTTATCCAGGGATTATTACGAATCACTGTAGCATTATTCAACCGAATATTAGTATCGTAACAAATATCGGCCTTGCACATGTTGGTAACTTTGATGGTGATGTTAGACTAGTTGCCAAAGCTAAATCTGAATTGATACAAGGTATGGACCAACAAGGGTTACTTATCTTGAATAAAGACGATGAAAACTCGAAATATCTATTAACTGATCAATTTAAGGGAAAAATACTGACAACTGGTGTAAAGACGGACGCAGACTATCGAGCTTATGATATTCAATATAAAGAAAATGGTATGTCCTTTAAAATGAAACTCCAAGGGCAGGAAATCCAATTATTTATTCCAATTTTAGGCGAACATCATGTATATAATGCGCTAAATGCAATTGCTGTGGCTGATTATTTAGGTTTTACACCGCAGGACATAAAAGCAGGCTTGCATTTCAAAAAACCACCACGCAGATTGACAGTGTATAATTGTCGCGAAAATATTACAGTAATAGATGATACTGTGCATTCGCATCCTCAAGGTGTAAGAGCTGCTCTTGAAGTACTGACAAATGTCGGAAAGAAGAGGCGGATTGCAATAATTGGTCAGATGCGGGAATTAGGAGATTTAAGAGAAGAAGAATATCGTAAATTGGGTGAACATATTGCTGACCAAAGTATTGACCTTTTAATTACTTATGGGTTCAGGACAGAGGAAATTGGTGCAGCAGCAAAGGCTAAAGGGATGAAACAAGAGAATATCTATCATTATACGAACAAAGATCAATTACATGCCTTGCTAGAGAAACTTGTTAAACCTGATGACACGATTCTCGTGAAGGGCGCAAGTAAAACTAATATGTTTGAAACGGTTAAATTTTTAGATGATACATTTAAGGAATAAATAAAATAACCCGAGCAGTTGCCAATTTAATAGGTCAACTACTCGGGGTGTTTGTGTTAATGCGGAAATAAAAATAATATGTACAATACTTAGTTGCGTAATTATTTCTTTATTTTTGCGAATGTAGCAGCATGTAGCTACATTCGCAAAAACTGTTTATATGGAACGCTATAAGGCTCGTATTAGAAATTTTATTTCTTTAGCGGCTGTAATCGCATGATTTTTAGCTTGAGCTAACGATTTACCCTCGGCAATAACATAGGCATAGCGATGCCCCATAGATAATGGAGGGGTTAAAATTGTTCCTTTTCTAGGCTTTACATACACATCTACAACCCCTGTTGATTTCGTAGCTTTATTTCTCCCAATGACTCTTTCTAACACACCTTTACTTTCTACAATCACATATTTTGTAAAAATGAACTTATTATGACGTGGATTTACATTAGGTTGTTCACCTAAAAATAACTTAAGCGTTTCTTCAACATAACTAAATCCGAATGCGGCATGTAGCATGTTATTCATAGCGCCGCCTGAAATTCTAGGATTTATTTCAATGAGCTTCCATCCATTCTCTGTTAAACGGAGTTCTAAATGCAATGTTCCATTTTCAATATCAAATACTTCAACGATCGAATGGAGTACCTCTTCAATACCTTTTTGAATATGTGGTGGTACTTCTGCGAGTACACCATAGCCTGTAATAATAAATCGCTTTCCTTGTGTAATCTCTTGTTCAATAATGCCGATTGTATAAACTTGGTTTTTATAAACGAGGGCTTCAACTAAATATTGAGGACCATCAATATATTCTTCAATCATGATGGTTTCCCCAGGATTTTTATTTTGGAGAAATGTAAGGTGTGTATCGAGTTGGTCTTTATTTGTCGCAAACAGTACGTCTTTAGAACCTGTTGATTTAGGTGATTTGACTATTAGTGGGAATACCATATTATTTGTAAATGATTCGTGTGGTTTTTTTAGAACAAATTTAGGGGAATAAGGTTGATCTTTTAATAGATTCCTTGTTTTTTCTTTATCTTCCATCATTTCAATAGCAGCTGACGACGTATAGTTTTGACAAAACTCATCACATAAAATAGAGGCAATATGAACAAAGGGGTCTACAAAACTAACAATGGATTTTATCTCTAATCCGGTATCAAACAAATTGTGAATTTCTTCTATCATATCTTCTATATTGGAAGTATCGATGAGAACCATTTTATGAATGTCTGGGTAGGCTTTTCTCTGTTGTAATTGTTTTGGATTGTTTGTGAAAAGTACGGTAAAGTAACCCAACCTTTCTGCTGCTTTTATCGCTTCACGACTAGATCCAGATTTGTTTGTACCGATAAATATAATTGCCTTCAGTATAATCACTCCTTCAATTGGCACTTGGATTATTAATATACATTTTATATATATGCTGTGGAATAGTTTTCTTCTAGTTATGTATCCTGTTTACATCCAAGCAACTTTTATGGCGATTCATATAATAGAAATGAAAGGAGTGTGAATTGATATGAAGCCTCTATCGGTGAAGAATTTAACAGCGATTATTGCAGGTAAATTGTTGCATGGGTCGGATGAGGTGCTGATCCAGTATGGCGCATATCGACTAAAACAAGTAAAAAAACCGTACACTGCACTTTTTACATCTAAACGCATTATCAACTGGAAAAATCTTGAGCCTCTTTCCCCATTAGTGCTTGTAACAGATCGGCTATATAATCAGCATGAAATTCCTCCATACGTAATCATCATTCAAGTAGAGAATGCAGTTGAGGCCTACTGGAAGTTTGTACATTATTATCGTAGTCAATTTGATATCCCTGTTATTGCAATTACTGGAACTTCAGGAAAAACAACAACGAAGGAGATGATTAAACATATTCTTTCAGCTGAAAAAGAAGTTGCTGCCACTACTTTAAGTAGTAATTCTAGAACAGCTTCTTTGCAATATTTACTTAGCATTGACGATGAAACAGAAGTTGCCGTTTTTGAAACAGCTGTTGGATCACCAGGGGATGTAAGGACTGCAGGAAAATATTTCAAGCCAACTATCGGTATTATTACGAATATCGGAGCCCACCATTTAAATTATTGTAAAACTTTAGAAGGTTATATACAGGCCAAAGGTGAAATGGCTGAGATTGTGGACCCAAACGGTTCATTAATTCTCAATGCGGAAGATGCCAATATAAAAAAAATAGATTTGTCGAAGTTCAAAGGAGATATTATTAAAATTGGTCAGCATCCATCATGTGATTTTAAAGCAAGTCATATTCGATACGTTGAAAATGGCATGCAGTTTACAATGCACTACAATATGAAAAAATATGAAGTGTTTGTCCCTGGGTTTGGAGAGCATCAAGTATATAATGCATTAGCCGCAATTGCTGCCATCAACGAATTGAATGTCCCTATTCCTGTAGCAATCAAACAGTTGGCTACATTTAAGAAAATGAAAAAGCAGCTACAACTTTTCGAAGGAATTAATAAATCATTGTTGATAGATGATACTTGGAGTTTAACAACTACTTCCCTAGAAGCAGCATTAAAGGTCTTGAATTCGATAGGTGAGGGCATGAAAAAGATTGCCGTTATTGGAACAATCACCGATTTAGGGTCTTGGGGATATATCATCCATGAGCAAGCAGGAGAGTTAATCAATCGCATTGGTGTAGATGTTCTTATTACAATAGGAGAGCATGCGCGAATTATGGCTGATCATGCAGTAAAGCTAGGATTTAACAAACCTGTTTATACTTTTAAAAATAGTACACTCGTTTATAAGCTATTACATGAAATTGTAGATGAAAATACAATTGTTCTGATAAAAGGGGATATGTATAGTCAGCAAATTTCCAATTTGGCAGCCGATTTAAAAATAAAAAAACCATTTAGAGGAGATGCACGGTAAAAAGAGATGCAAGGACAACAGGATAAACACTGTGTCACATGAAGTTAGTTAATAATATTGTATAGTAATCTACTAGAAAGGAGCGCTCTAAATAAAAGATAAAACATATCAACAAATAATAATCATTGCTAGAAATAGGGAAGGAACCGCTCCTTTACCCAAGCGTCTAGCTATCATTTTTCATACTCTAATGAGAGGGGGGACGGAGGTAACGTGCAAAATATAAGTGTAACTGTGATTAGAAAGTTACTACAAGGGGTATTAGTCAGCGGTTCTGAACAATGGTTTGTCAAACATGCTATTTATTATAACCGCCACGATTTAACGCAAAAAAATACACTAATGTTTATCAATAAAAGTGAGTCCATTAATTGGAAGGAAATAGATCATAAGGGGCCATCCCTCGTCATTTCAGATAAACCTTTAAGTGAACTAAAAAACGCACTAGCGAATACGACTGTTATTCAAGTAAAAAGTACTTTGCAGGCATATTGGAAGTTTATCGAATATTATAGAGGACTTTTTGATATACCAGTGGTCGCATTAACTGGAACATGTGGGAAAACAACAACAAAAGAAATGATTAAACATATTGCAAGTAAAGATTGGAATGTGCAGGCATCTATTAGTAGTAAAAACGAGCCGCGCCAATCTTTACCCTATTTAACGGGCATCGATAAAACAACAAAAGCAGCGGTATTTGAGCTTGGTCTGGGGAATACAGGTAACATTAAACATCAATGTATGATCTACAAACCGACAATTGGTATTATTACTAATATCGGTGTCCATCATTTAGATGGATGTAAAAACCTTGAGGGCTATATAAAAGCAAAATCGGAAATTTTAGAGGGATTGTCTGAGGATGGCACATTAATCATCAATGGTGATGATGAAAATACAAAAAAAGTACCATTGCATACGTTTAAAGGGAAAATTATTACTATTGGCGTCCAGAAACAAGCAGATTACAAAGCATCTAACATTGAATTTACGAACAATGGGATGAAATTTACTCTTCAACTATTAAATGAAAAATATACTATTTTTGTACCTGGTTACGGAGAACATCAAGTGTATAATGCACTAGCAGCTATCGCAGCTATAAAGGAAATGGGATTGTCTATCGAAACTGCAATCTCGCGTTTAAAAACATTTAAACCGATGGCAAGGCACCTAGAATTTTCAACTGGTATCGGTGAAAGTACCATTATAGACGATACATGGACAAATAACCCAACATCAGTTGAAGCTGCTTTGAAGGTTTTAGATACGATAGGAAAAGATAAAAAAATAATCCTTATATTAGGTGATATAAAGCGATTGGGTCTTTTCGAAGAAAAGTATCATCGTGAGATTGGTTCGATGGTGGCACAGAGAAATATTGAAATGCTTATGACAATTGGAAAAAGAGCAGAAGATATAGCAGCACAAGCAAAAAAAGATGGAACAACGGCAGAGGTTCATATATTCAAAGATGTTACAGGTGTATTAGAAATACTTAAACCAAAACTTGATAAAGATACAATTGTATTAATAAAGGGCCCGATGTCTAGTCGATCGATGATTGAATTTGCTAACCAATTAAAGCAAATATAGACTTCAGTCCTAACGACCACTTATCATCAATTACCTTTAAGTGAAGCAAGGCTTTCTATGCATAGAGAATGACACTTTGCAAAATGAAAGTTGCCGCTTTATATATCAAAAACATAGCATACAAAGCATGATTATACCATGCTTGTATGCTATGTTTTATTTTCTTGCAATTGTAGACATCGTGTTATCACAGAGCCATTGATTACTTAAAATACACGTTTTGCTGTTATATAATGCTCTTTATAGTAATCCACAAAGAGTACTCTAGTAGTAACACCACTTGAAGTTGGAATGATGATACGTTGATCTCCAGCGTAAATACCTACAAGGGATGGGTTTTTTGACCCTTTCACACTATTAAAGAACACTAAGTCGCCCTTTTTTAAATTGGCACGAGAGACCGTAGTTCCTTTAGCCATTTGATCTTTTAAGTTTGTTGTGCTAAGTTTTACACCGCTCTTACGATAAACGTATTCTACGAAACCAGGTGCTGTAAAACGTAAGCTTTGTTCTTTATTTATTGAGCTTATCGTTACTTTATTTTTATAAGTTAAGGCATTTTCAACAATTTTATCACCTTTTGTTGCAGGGTTAGCCGATAGTAATGTTGGTAATACTCTGCGTGCAGATACATAGTTGTCAGTATAATAAGGTTTGCTACCCATATCTGAAATGACGATATTTTGTTTCGAATCAGCCATATGAATAATTTTGTTATTTCCAATGTACATGCCTACATGGTCGGGATCTGTACCTGTTTTTTTACTTTTGAAAAATACTAAATCGCCTTTTTGTAATTGGCTTTTAGGAACATATGTCCCTTGCTGAATCATATAGTTTTCATTATACGTCCCAATATCAACTCCATTTTTTTCAAAAATATACATGATGAATGAAGCACAAGAAAACTTGTAAGGATATGTAGACTTGTACACTGAATTGCTGTATGTGGCCTTACCAATTAAACTTTTCCCTGTTTGAATAAGTTGATCTGCCTTCGCTGCAACAGCTTGGTCATTATGTTGTGCATTTGTCGTTGCAGCTTCCACTTTGATTGGTTCAAAGGATGCTTGAGCGATTCCAAATGAGCTAAATCCAATCGACAATGCTAGTGTAGTTTTTAAAAAATTTTTTTTCATACTTTTTACCTCCTGTAAGCGAGCAGTAAAATCATATCTGTTTGCTTGCTGTTGCAATAATCGTAGCATGAAAAAGTAGGGCTTCTGTGAGGTAAATGTTACCACAGTGAGCATTGACATATCTGTAAACCTTGATATAAAAGGCTTTATCGCTTGAATTTACAGTTTCATTACAAATGTTTCAGTTTGATAAATAAAACCTGTGAAACATACGGCTAACAATGCATGCCAACCCATTTTTTCAAAAAATATAGTAATAAAAATAATGTACCTCGATATTATTGAAAAGCTTGTAGGCAATGTGCAAATAGAGAAATCAAAATAAGGGTAAGGAATGATATAAAAATAACTTTATTAGTCGAAGAATACTTATAAAAGCACGTATTATGGGGATTTTTTTGCTTATTAAAAAGTGTGAAATACATAGTTAGAGTCATAGGTGTGATAGGTAATATATGTTATATTTAGGTAGAAATAGATGAATACATTGCCCGCAAAAGTTGGCGGGAAATGTTGATTAATAGTAGGAATTTAAATAATTTCACGAACGAAAGGGGAAAATAGTATGTTACAAAAACTTAGGTTCAAAACAATTAGAGCTAAAATTATTAGTGCATTTTTTATTGTAGTATTTTTCATCGCTTGTTTTAACACCTATAGCTTTTTCGCCAATAAACGTGTCATTAGTGCTGGAGAGGAAATTGTCAATAAAGAGTTACAGTTGTTAACAGCAAGTGAAAAACTATCATCAACGATTAGTGTTCGAACAACTGCTGCGAAAAGCTACGTACTTACGGGAAATCAAAAATATAAACAAGAATTCGATGATTATATTAAAATCGCAGAAGAAAACAATACAATACTAAATGAATTGTCGACAGATAAAAGCTTATCGAAGACGGTTGAAAAAGCAAGAGAATGGCGAAGTTTTGTACAAACGGATGTATTTGCTGAATATGACAAAGGAAATGTAGAAGCGGCTATTCAAAATCTTAATTCTGTTGATCGTCTTGCAACAGAAATTAGAGAGGGGTACGAGGAGCTTGCAGGTGCAAGAGAAGCTTCTATTAATAAGCTTGGGCAGGAGATGATTGCTCAATCGAAGCAAACGATGAATATAGGTTTAATGATAGGTATAATCACTACTATCGTCGCGATTGTAACCGCTTACATATCGGCGCATATGATTGCCAATCCGATAAAAGCAGTCATACAAAAAATTTCGCAAATGGCAGATGGTGATATTAGTCAGCCTCCATTGCCTGAAAGAATGAAAGATGAAATTGGCTTACTCGTACAATCGACAAATGCATTAAATCGTAAGCTCCATGAAATCATTGGTTCGATAAATGTAGTTTCTGGGAACGTTGCTGCCAACAGTGAACAACTTGCACAATCTTCTTTAGAAGTAAAAACAGGTGCAGAACAGATTGCCCTCACAATGCTTGAACTAGCGGGTGGTTCTGAATCACAAGCACATAATGCTGGAGACTTAGCTCAAATGATGGAGACATTTAAAATAAATGTTCAGCAGGCTAATATACAAGGTAAAGATTTACAAGGCTATTCGAGTGAAGTTTTGCAGCTTACAGCAAGTGGACAACATTTAATGAATACTTCAACACAGCAAATGTTTGCTATTGATAAAATCGTCCAAGAGGCTGTTGCAAATGTTGAAGGCTTAAATAGGCAATCACAAGAAATTTCTAAATTAGTTTCTGTTATTGATGATATTGCCAACCAAACCAACTTATTAGCATTGAATGCTGCAATCGAAGCAGCAAGGGCAGGGGAGCAAGGCAAAGGTTTTGCGGTTGTGGCCGATGAAGTGCGCAAGCTTGCTGAACAAGTATCCTATTCTGTGACGGATATTTCATCTATAGTGGGACGTATTCAAAATGAAACAGTTGGGGTTACAGCATCACTTCAAACGGGCTATGAAGAAGTAAAAAGGGGCACAGAGCAAATTACGACTACAAATACAACCTTTGAACAAATTGCTTCAGCCGTTAATAGTATGTTTAGTAATATTCAAGGCATCACAGAAAACTTACAAGGTATTTCCACAACAACGGAACAAATTAACCGTTCTATCGATGAAATAGCAGCAATATCTGAGCAATCTGCCGCAGGGGTAGAGCAAACGACCGCAACAATCGATCAAACAGTCGCGACGATGGATGAAATCTCAAAAAATACAGATCATTTAGCATCGATGGCAGAGAAGTTAAACAAAGAAGTTCAGCACTTTAAACTATAAATAGTAAAGCAGCCATTAGCAAGATGGCTGCTTTTTCATTTTAAATCGGCTGAATAATTTCTACTCGATTACCAAAAGGATCTCTAAATTCAAAGCGCTCGAAATGCGGAATTGGAACAGAATCAAGTATTTCTATTTGATGTTCTGTTAATATCTTTTTCCAATGTGCAACATCTTCTACATGATAAGCAATATGTGCTTTCGTTGTGAGTCGATCAAAGCCATCTTCTGTGCCGACATGTACTTCTTGATTACCTACTTGTAGCCAAAAACCACCACGCCCTTTAAGAGATGCTGGTTTCTCTATTTCTTTTAACCCCAGTACATTGCAATAAAATGCTTTTCCTTGCTCCTCAGAGCCTTTAGGAATTGTAAGTTGTACATGATGTAAACCGACAATCATAGTATTCCTCCTCGCTATTTCTTGTAATAACTATATAATTCTACAAATTACTTAAAATACCTTTTTTAGTATATTTTTTATTATATTGGCATCAATTAGTACAAGTTAAAATTACTCCTCTTGTAACAATCTACTGAAAATATGCGCATAACTGTATAAAAGTTATACTTTTCAGAAAAATGTATGCTATAGTAAGAGCATAATTGAATATTGTGTAAGAGTTGGTGCCAAATGAAAGTTTGGCTTAAAAGGGAAGTCGGTGTAAATCCGACGCTGTCCCGCAACTGTAAATCGGAGCAAATCACAAATGCCACTGGGGAACTGGGAAGGCTGTGAGGCGTGTTGATGAGAAGCCAGGAGACCTGCCAATGTCTAGTACACACCAAATAACCTACGTGGAAATAGGTGGTGAGATGTGACCGAATTGGCACTGTGCGACTAACGAATATATACGACAATTAATACATTATCGTATCGCTTCGTCATAGCTAATTAGATTTACAATAACTACCATTTTCCGAAAAGGAAGATGGTTTTTTTTATTTTAATTTGAGGAGAGATGTAACATGACGTATACCACAACTGTAGTAGGCTATCCATATATAGGAGAAGACCGTGAATGGAAAAAGGCATTAGAGGCGTTTTGGAGAAATGAACTTACAGAAGAAGATTTCTTACAAAAAATTAAAAAAATCCGTCTTGCACGTATTGATAGGCAGCTTCGGAGCGGAATAGATATTGTCACTGTAGGGGATTTTACACGCTATGACAGAATGCTTGATACAGCGACGATGTTTGGTTTAGTGCCAAAGCGCTTTGGCTGGCAAGGTGGAAAGGTTGATTTACAAACGTATTACGCGGTAGCGCGCGGAAATAAAGAAGCTGTTGCTAGTGAAATGACGAAATGGTTTAACACAAATTATCATTACATTGTACCTGAATATGAAGGACAAACACTACAATTAACAGAGAATACAATACTTACAGATTTCCTTGAGGTTAAAGATGCATTTGGCATTACTGCAAAGCCAACGCTAATCGGACCTTATACATTTTGCAAGCTAACTAAAGGCTACGATAAAGTATCACAAGTTGCCTTTATTTTAGCATTACTACCACTCTATGCGCAGGTAATCCAAGAACTCGTTACAGCTGGTGCTGACTGGGTTCAATTAGAGGAACCTGCATTAGTCTCCACTTTAGAAGAGGCTGAGGTCAAACTAGTGCAAGAAATATATACACAATTAGCAGCCGCTGTTCCAGAGGCCAATATTATGCTACAAACGTATTTTGAATCGTTATCAGCTTATAACACACTAATTGAACTCCCTGTACAAGGATTTGGCTTAGATTTTGTTCATGGCTATACGAAAAATATGGAGGCACTACGCCAATTTGGTTTTCCACAGGATAAAGTATTGGGGATAGGTATTGTTAACGGACGAGATATTTGGCGAGCAAATTTAGCAGAGGTAAGTACAACGATTAAGGCAATCGAACAGTTGACTAGTGTACAAGAGCTATGGATTCAATCGTCATGTAGCTTACAGCATGTGCCGATTTCGACCGCCCTTGAAACAAAGCTAGACCCTGTCTTGAAAAATGCACTTGCATTTGCTGATGAAAAATTGGCTGAAATATCAGAGGTGGCTAAATATTTAAAAGAAAAAAACCACTCATCAAATCACACAATCTCTGAAAGCATGAAAGCAATTGATGCATTAAAAAAACATCCAGTACGAAATAATCAGGCAGTTCAACAAGAAATGCAAACGGTCTCGTCAGAGGATTTTGAACGTCAAAATGATTTTAATACTCGTCAGCTTATTCAACAACAGTCACTGCAACTACCACTATTCCCTACGACTACGATTGGAAGTTTCCCTCAATCTGAAGAAGTGAAGCGCACGCGTAATGCATGGCGTAAAAAACAGATCTCAGATGAAGCATATGCTGACTTTGTCGCACAAGAAACGAAAAGGTGGGTTGCCATACAAGAAGATTTAGATATTGATGTACTTGTGCATGGTGAATTTGAGCGTACAGATATGGTGGAATACTTTGGTGAAAAACTAACAGGCTTCGCTTTTACAGAAAAAGCTTGGGTCGTTTCGTACGGCTCTCGTTGTGTAAAACCACCGATTATTTACGGTGATGTTGCATGGGAAGCGCCGATGACAGTGAAAGAAACGGCCTATGCACAAAGTTTAACAAATCGCTATGTGAAAGGGATGTTAACAGGCCCAGTTACGATTTTAAACTGGTCATTTGTACGTGACGATATTGCACGGAAAGAAGTGACCTATCAAATTGCGCTTGCACTAAGGAAAGAGGTTGAGGCACTAGAGGCGGCTGGCATTTCTATTATTCAAGTCGATGAACCTGCATTGCGAGAAGGCTTGCCTTTACGTAAAGAGCATTGGGACGCATATTTGGATTGGACAGTGAATGCATTTAAGCTCGCTACGGCTAGTGTAAAGGATGAAACACAAATTCATACACATATGTGTTACTGTGAGTTCAATGATTTTATCGAGCCAATTAGTGCACTGGATGCTGACGTTATATCTATCGAGACGTCACGCAGTCATGGAGAGCTTATTACATCCCTGCAAATCAATCCATATGGAAAAGGGATAGGATTGGGTGTTTATGATATTCATAGCCCTCGTGTGCCGAGTGAACAAGAAATGTTAAGTATCATGCAGGATAGTCTACAAGTATTATCCAAAAATCAATTTTGGGTCAATCCAGATTGTGGTCTAAAAACAAGAAAAGAACCTGAAACAGTGGCAGCACTAGCACATATGGTTACTGCTGCCAAAACGTTACGTCAACAAGTACAGCAATCAACTTTTTAATTATATAGTATAAGAAAAAACGTTCCTTTTCCATAAGCGTTTTATTAAAATATATCCCCTGAAAGGCAAAAATGCTCAGGGGATTTTTTTATCTAAAGTTGGTGATGGTACTCTAAGATTCATAAGGATAGTCTTTTAATAATTGCTACGACTAGGAATGCAAAGATGGTTACAGGAGCGAAAAGACATTTTTTATTAGTGATAGAACAGGTAAAGTAGATGCAAGTAAAGATGTTAAAAGTTTTTGAAATCGAAAGTTTTTAATGTTTTTACCGATATATGCAAGATTATCAGTACATAATAAGGTTTACCTCAGTAAAATAAGGTATAGTATATTTGGTGAATTAATTCTCTTTAAGGATAAGAAAAGTAGGTGAACAAATTGGGGAAATATCAATTGGATACTAAAGGTAAGGTAGCTGTGACAAAGTATCATGAAAAAAACAAGCCTGCCAAATTTGATAAAAAGCAGCAAATTGAAAAAATACGTGCGGAGTATTTGAAAAAGAAGCAAGAACAAACAGATAAGGCATATGAATGAAATTGAGTGAGCAGTGTATCTATTATTACGAAAGTATACTGTGACTGACTTTTAAAAAATGACCTATAAGCATATATAAATAATGTTTACATGAGAGCTACGAAATGTTGATACAACATTCGTAGCTTTTTCATGTATGTCTTAACATTCCTTAGTATAATATTCATTTTTGAGTATCTTACTTTCCATTCTATAATTGTAATAAAGTCCAATAATTAGTAAAAATGTATGATACAATTGCATAAACTAAATGGATTATGACACTTCAACCAACGTGTTTTTAATTGAATACCTCTTCAAGCCTTCTATTCAATCAAGCCTTCTAATAGTGATGGATTATCAAACAAGTCGTGATATGTAAATGAACAATAAAATGTTTAAAGGAGTGAAATACAATATGAGCGTAGAAACTTATAATGGAGAACGTTCTGTAGAAAGTATTCAATTTGAAAAATGGATAACTTCCCAAGGCAATAAAAAGAGTTTTTCTACTATCGAAAACACTGAAAGCTTCCTACAGCAAAGGGGTACTGAAAATACAAAACCCTATGTTATTGGAGAAGATGTTAAATTTTCAAGTGATGTTCAGGAGCTGTCATTCGAGGGTATGCAAGTCTTTACATTAAATGATCAAAAGTCCTCGAATCAAAAAGTTATTTACTATTTACATGGTGGTGCTTGGACGAGTCAGCCTTTAGATTTACACTGGCTATTTATGGATAATATGGCACAATCGTTAGATGCAAAAATAATTGCTCCTATTTATCCTAAAGTACCTCATTATAACTATAAGGATACCTATCCGAAAATCCTCAGCCTTTATAAAGATATTATTGGAACTATTGAAAGTACTCACCAATTGACTATCATGGGAGATTCGGCTGGCGGAAATATTGCACTTGGTTTGGCGCAACTTTTAAAGAATGAGAATTTGCCTCAGCCGAAAGATATTATTTTATTGTCTGCATGTGTTGATATGAGTTTGAGTAATCCTCTTATACCTGAATATGATGAAAAGGACCCCCTCTTAGCTCGTGAGGGAATGCAAGTAATTACAAAAATATGGGCAGCTGATAAAAATTTAACCGACCCATTATTTAGTCCGATTTACGGTGACTTTAAAGGACTTGGGAAGATTACTCATTTTATTGGAACACACGAAGCTTTATATCCAGATGCAATGAAACTTGACGAAAAATTAACAGAACAAGGAATTGCAATCACTACCTATGTTTATCCTAAAATGATTCATGTGTTTGTTGTAATGCCAATCCCTGAAGCCAAAGATGCTCATCAGAAGATTATTAATATAATTAGTAACTAAGAAAGCATTTGGTAGAGATCGGTGCCATGCTTTTAGCATTACTAGGTAGATAAAAAACTAGTCTGATTTTTTTAGACTAGTTTTTATTTCTTTTTGCAACATGAAAAATAAGAATAGCACACCGATTTCTACGATTAGTGGGACAAAAATTATGTTTAAATGGAAGAAAAGTATACTTATTAAAATAGCGAAACAAATAAAAATTGAACTATATCGATAATTTTTTGATTGATAAAAGAATGAATATGGTAATAAATGGGCACCGTAAATAATTGCATAAACAGGTAATACTAACATCGGTGCTTTCAGTAATAGAAGGATACAAATAATTAAATATAAAATTTGATTGTTTGTTGCAATTAATAGACCATTAATCAAAGGGTTTTCTTTATAAAATAAATCAACTTTTACTATTTTGGCACAAACAATTGAAACAGGAAATAGCAAGGCCCCACAAGATAAGATACCAATGTTTTTGATCATTAAATCGAAAGGTAGTAATGTAATTGTTGTAATGATTCCCCATATAAATATGGAGGCCATTATAAAAGGGAGCCCCTTCTTTTGTTTTTGAGCTATATCGTTTAATAGTACTTGTAAACTAGTGTCATGGTTCATTTTCCGTCTCCTTAATGTTATAGCGAGCTATTCAAACTAGCCGCTATTTTTTTGTTTTCATATTTTGAGAAAAAATAAAATCCAATAATATGACCAACTAACGTTATTGCAAAAAATAGCAACAAATAGGGTTTGATGAATCCAAATACGTCTAAAGAAAAAAGATATACACTTCCTACACTACAAAAAAAGTTTAATAAAGTGCTAATCGTTATTTTTGAGGTTACTTTTAATGTAGAGTAATTCCACAAGTAAGGATATGCGATACCAAAAACAATCCCCATTAGCACGCTAATCCCGATTAAATTCCATAGATAATGAAAGTGGATCACTTCTTCGTGCAAATTAAATATAGTCATTAAAAAGACAATCAAAATTAACCCCAAAAATGCAGTAGACAAAAAGCTGTTTTTTAAATCTTGTATCATATTAATTTCTCCTTAATCGATTTTGCATAATGTCTGCTGACAATATACTTATTTTGTTGTTTTGTCATCACTTCCAATCTTGCATGACTTCCTGAAGCAAAAGAGCGTATTTGATTTAAATTCAATATCATCGAATTGTTGATTCTAACCAATCCAAATGATTCCAAGTAAGTTAATTCTTTTAAAATCTTGTTTAGTAATAACTCTGTACCATCTATTAAAAAGACTTTCGTAAAATGACCAGATGCTTCAATTGCTTCAATATCATTGAGTTCAATCATAACGTTGCGATTTGTTTTGAAATCTGTTGCGCTTAATGTAATAGGTTGTGAAAAATGCTGTTCAAATGTCAAAAGCAATTCCTTATTCGATGGATGACTTATGATGTCAATTTCAGAAATGGATTGTTTGTTTTTCCATATGTAGTTGAATTTCATGTGTTCTCCTTCCTGTTTTTATCGTAGCAACACTTCTTAGCACTTACGATAATTTTTCGTTTTGTTGCAAAAAACATAGACTTTGTTACAATTCGATTCGGTCAATGTAAAGCTTTCGTTATCACATCATTAAAAAACGTGAAAAGTATGTACATGATATTCAAGGTATCTAAGCGAATTAGATACAATTAAATGAAGCAATGAGTATGTAAAGATAGGCGGCATCACACTCTTTTTTATGTGAAAAAAGAAATGTGAATATTTTTATTAAAATGGATTTATTGGAAAATAAAAACCGTTACATTAAATATTAGTAATCTATTAGGAACGTGTCAATGTGTACAAATTTTTATGGTATAATAATAAAAACGGAATAATAAGATAGAGGTACAAATCTTCATTTCGATTTGTTTAAAAGGGAAGATCGGTGAAAAACCGACGCTGTCCCGCAACTGTAAATGGGAGCACATTTCAACAAACCCACTGTTACGTGAATGTAATGGGAAGGGGAAACGTGTGATGAACATAAGCCAGGAGACCTGCCTTTATCTAGTACAACCAAAAAACCTACGAGGATAGGGGGTGTTGAGTGTGACTAGAGAATTTCTTCTGCATGCTCATAGTACGACGATCGTCAAAAGGGTAGCTTCTATGTGTAATAGCAAGCTTTTTCTGTCATGGCAATCGACGTATTATGTCGTGTATTTGTCATAGTAGGCATCTTTCTCAAGAAGGAAAGATGTTTTTTTATGCTAAAAATGAAGGAGTGTATCACATGAATCCACAAGTGATCGAGCATTATGAAAATCTTTTTAAATATGAAATTATGCAAAAACAGTTTGATGGAGCTAGAAAAACATTAGTAGAGCTTGTTGAGTATTTTTTTGGGCAAGATGAAGCGCACCATTCAGACATTTATGCAGCTTATTGCAATGTAAGAAAAGAATTAATCGGATAAAATACGGATGGCTACTTAACACAACCTGATTTACAGGATGTTAAGTAGCCTTTTAATATTTAAAGTAACCATGCTTAGACTTTTTTTCCTTTTTCTCTAGGACTTCATTCTTATTTCACTTTTATTTTATATAATAAATTTGCTTTTATTATAATAGATTGGGGAACAAGAGATGAAAAATGCAACTTATTCAGGTTTTTGGCGAATGCATTTTTATGCTGCATTATTTATTACACCACTTCTAATCACACTCACACTTAGTGGCATTGGCTATTTGTTTTATACCGATGTAGAAAATCAATTATATGACGATTATTTTTTTGGTAGTAGTAAAAAAACAGAAGCATTAACAATTGATGAAGGTGTTCAACAGGCAGAAGCGGCATTTTCAAGCTATACGACGACTAAAATTATTGAATTAGAAGAACCTTACAATACACGTTTAACGATGACAAATGCCAAGGGTGATCAAAGATATTTATTTTTAGATGAAAATAATCAAATCATTGGTTATCAAGATCCGACATATACATTTTCGAATGTGTTAAGAAGCTTGCACAGCTCTTTATTTTTAGGTGGAACTGTAGTCAATTACTTAGTAGAATTGGCTGCCTGTTGGGCAATCTTTTTACTACTATCTGGTCTGTATATGACTTTTAAAGGAAAAGTGTTAAAGAAAGCGAAACAGGCGAATAAACGACAAAACAATAGAAGATGGCATGCACTGATTGGAACGATTATAACAATTCCGATGATTGTTCTTATTTTTACAGGCTTACCTTGGTCGGCATTTATGGGGAATTTTATTTATTCAGCTTCACAAGCAAACCCGTCAATTGGAACGCCATTATTACAACAACAACCGCCTACTTCAGATATGAGTGAAATTCCGTGGGCAACACGTAAAGAAGAGGCGCCATCTTCTTCTAAACATGCGCATCATGGGATGGGAGCAGTAAATGTAAGTCGAAATCCAAATCAAATGAATGTCGCTAGTTTACAACAACAAATAGAGGCAAATGGGGTTACAAAGCCATATTCCATTATTTATCCGACAAGTGATGATGGTGTATTTACAGTAGCAAAATCAAGTAACACAGGTGTAACAGGACTTGATGTTAGTCCTTATGAGGAAATGACTAGCTACTTTGACCAATACAGTGGCGAATTTATTTCTAAGGTTAGCTATGATGATTATGGTATTTTAGCTAAATGGTTTACTTGGGGTATTCCGTTGCATGAAGGACACTTATTTGGTTGGCCAAATAAGTTATTAAACTTAGTTGTTTGTATAGCATTTTTAGGTGTGATTTTCTGGGGATTCCGAACATGGTTGCTGCGCAAGAAAAAAGGCTTACTATCAGCACCACCTCAATTATCTCAAAAAATATCAATTCCTTTAATCATTGTTATAATTATTTTAGGTATCATTATGCCGCTATTTGGCATATCTTTAATTGTCGTCGCATTGCTTGAGCTAGCGATGAAAATTAAAAGGAAAAATAAGCCCACAGTAAGTGATTTGAACTAAAATTCACATGATCGATAGTATGCTTGGATTAAGACCAAGCATACTATTTTTTTGTTTTTAACCATTTTATCCATTCAAATTAAATGAAATCGTTGGAAAGTAACAAGAAACATCTTTACGTATAACAATCGTGTAGGGTGGGCAAGAATGGAAATTGAAGAAGGTAAACGATTGTACATTTCGAAAAGGTCTAAGTGCGAGAAAAATTACTTGAAGGGGAGTTATGACAATGACTAAAAGACTAAGCATAATCGCGCCTATTTTGTTAACAGTAACATTCACGATATCAGGGTGTAATTTTTTCAATAAACAAACAGAACAAAAGGAAGGGCAAACACAACAAGAGGCGAAAAAAGATGTGAAACAAACGGAACAAATTACAGATATAAAGCCATTAAACATTATGACATTACAAGTAACTTTTGCTGAACCATTATCAGAAGAAGATGTAAAAGTAGAAAATTTAGAGACAATAAAAAAAGACTTCTCATTCAATCATGATTTAAGTATCGTCAATGTGCCTCGATTAAAAATAGGGGCTAAAAGTACGTATATAGTGCCAGTCACTATTCAGAAGGCAGGAACTAACTACACACTAAGATACAAAAGTGGAGAAACGACTGCCTTTGATGCCAGCGATGAATTAATAAATATTAGCCAAGCGAAACAAGTTACAAGTGATACGTTTGAAATTGAATCATTTAAAGATGAAGGTGTAACAGATTATTCAAATATTATAGAGGCATATAAAGAGGCTAGAGGTGATCTTTCATTCCAAGTGAATGAGGAAAATCAGGACGAAAAAGGCAAGCAATATCAGGTTATTTCCTCATTGCGTGATCGTGTCGTTACACTGACAGCAGGGAATGGGGAGAAAATACAGGCAAATTATGTACTGTTTACACAAGCGGCAGATGGAAGACAAGCACCAAAATTCCGCTTACCAGAAGGAAAAGCATTAAAGTCGGGAATGGAATATACGGTAACAGCTGACTGGGCAGTACTTAAAAATCCTAGGTTCACGGCGACTGAAATAGCACCTTTAACAATTCAGTCGCTAGAATCGATAGATGCCACATCATTCCAAGTGACACTTGATAAAGATCCAGGCATGGAATTATTTGCAGGTCGCAGTATAGAATTACAGGCTGAAGATGGCTCGACATTACAAGCTCAATATCGATATTCATCTCGTAAAGGAGCTGTTGGGATATTTGATGTAAAGGAGGAAACATTGAAGGCAGGCGGTACTTATAAAGTACTACCAATTAACAATTGGGCAACTGCCGATAATGTTACTTTAACAGCGAAGTAAAAAGTGAAGAAGTCAGTAGTGAATCAATTCGCTACTGGCTTTTTTATGGTTTATGTCAAGCATAAAGAGTTGTATTGACCTTTTTCTTTAGCGTAATATGGTGCTACATACATTGAATAAGGGGTTAAATAATGAAAGCATTAGTTTTTGAAACATTTGGCGGTCCAGAAGTATTACAATATAAGGAAATAGCGGATCCAATCATTACAACTAACGAAGTTCTCGTACGAACGAAAGCGATTGGATTAAATTTTGCTGATATTTATCGACGTAAAGGCAATTACCATTTAGCAGGTCAGCCTCCATTTATTTTAGGATATGAAGGTGCGGGTGTTGTTGAAAAGGTAGGCGCAAATATTCACAATATCCAAGTAGGTGATCGTATAGCATTTGCAGATGTTCCATTTGCGAATGCAGAGTTCGTGGCAGTACCACTAGATAAAGTAATTTTATTACCAAATGAAATTTCTTTTGAAACGGCGGCTGCGGTTTTATTACAAGGCTTAACTGCGCAATATTTAGTGACAGATAGCTATGCCATTCAACAAGGAGATACAGTCCTAATTCATGCAGCGGCAGGTGGCGTTGGTCAAAACTTAATACAAATGGCTAAGTTAAAAGGTGCTAAAGTAATCGGTCTTACATCTTCAAAAGAAAAAGCAAAAGTAGCATATGCCATCGGTGCAGACCAGGTCTTTTTATATGAAGAACCGTGGGTACAAAAAGTGAAGGAAATTACTAATGGTCTAGGAGCTCATGTTGTATACGAATCGGTAGGCTCTACACTGCTAGATAGTTTAGAGGCAACTAAAATCGGCGGAACCGTCGTATTTTTTGGTATGTCGGGAGGAGATCCTGTGGCGGTAGATCCTCGTCTGCTAATGGATACATCGAAAACATTAACTGGGGGAGACCTTTGGAATGTTTTAACTTCCTTTGAGGAAAGAAAAATACGGTCACAACAACTATTTGAATGGATTACAGAGGGCCATATAAAAATTGCTAAGCCGACCATTTTTGCCCTTCAAGACGGTGCACAGGCACATGTTTTACTGGAAAGTCGTAAAAGTATTGGGAAAATTTTATTACAGCCTTAAACGCAGATGGGGGATTGCATGCCCCTCTGCATTTTTATTGTAACTATCTTAAATAAAAGTTTGAATATGATAGCCTTTATCCAACTATCTATTCATGTTACGATAAAGTAGAATATAAACTATTGAGGTGAGCACAATCTCATGTTTCTAGATAAATTGAAGCATCATTTACAGCAAAATCAGCCATTATTTATAGGAGAGGACACAGCGTTTCGTTCAGCGGTATTAATCCCATTAGTTCAAGTGAATGGTGAATGGCATATTCTTTTTGAAGTGCGTTCATTGACAATGAGAAAACAGCCTGGCGATATTAGTTTTCCAGGTGGTCGAATTGACGCCTCCGATGCATCACCATTAGCAGCCGCGTTACGAGAAACATACGAAGAGTTAGGCATTGATCCGAAAACGGTTCAAGTTATAGGACAATTAAGTCCCTATATTTCATCTTCCTCATTTGTTACATATCCATTTGTGGCCATTGTAGATTTCAATGAAATCATTCATTCCTATAACAAAGATGAAGTCGAAGAAGTATTTACAGTACCAGTTAATTGGTTATTGCAACATGAACCTTATATGCATTTAGTATCTATTGAACCAGTACCTTCCTTAGACTTCCCTTTTGACAAAATTTTCAATGGAGCACAGTACAACTGGAGAACGCGAGCTATGGAAGAATGGTTTTATGATTATGAACAATATACCATTTGGGGTTTAACTGCTAGAATTTTAAAACATTTTATCGCAATGATGAAATAAAGGTTACACTAACTCGAATAATTCAAAAAGACTTAAAAAAGCGTATGATTTTCGCACAAGGCAAATCATACGCTTTTAGCTATTTCGTACAACTGTAAATACGATAATCTAATATGCCATCATATTTTAAATTCATTTCAATGTGTTGATTCATCACATCATAAAGTTCACGTTCGATATTTTGTGAGTGCTGAAACTCAGGAGAGGAAGAAAGCGATTGTTGATTTTTACGTATACGAATTGTTTGAAATCCAGCATCGTTAAAAAGAGCAACCCAATCTTTTTTTAATAATAATGTGTCGAAACCGTAAAATTGTTCAATTTCATCCATACTCTTTTTATCTAACATTTGATTCATAGTAAATTCTATTGCAATGAACCGACCGCCGTATTTCAATAATCGATAAATTTCATCGAGCGCTTTAGACTTGTTGACAAAGGAAAGTACAGATTCAGAAATAATCAAATCAAATTGCTTATCACGTAAAGGAATTTGTTCGATTGAGGCTTCTATAATGTTGACTGGTAGGTGATGTTTCTTCATTCTGTTTTGAGCTTTAGCTACCATGATTGAATTGAAATCTATGCCAGTAACAAAAGCTTTATATGTGGAGGCTAAATAGGCAGCGGTTTGGCCTGTACCACAGCCTACATCTAATATTTGAGAAGTATTGCTTATGTTTTCAGCTCTTAATAGTTCCTTCGTCAGTGCCATACCACCAGGGTGGGCACCCCCAACACCAAACTTGGATAAAAAGTCTAAATATTTGGACCTCTGTATATCAAACACCTTCTTTATTGTTCTTATTTGTATAATATGAAAATAAAAATAGTATGGTTCCTAGAAGGACATAGGACGGACTATATGATAAAAAGCAAAATACAATGTAGCAATTTAGTTATTTCAATATGTTTAAGTAGCACTTATTTATACTATTAATTTTTATAAACAACTTCAAAAGTCTAAACGAAAAAAATATCCTGACGTATAATATATAAACGTTTTTGTATAGGAGGTGAATTGATGCCATATTATTCGCCGAATCCTAGAAGGAGGCCAGTTCCACGAAGATATAGACAAAATTATAATCCTATGATTCAAAGTATGCGTCCACAACCTAATTCGTTCAATAATCAACAACCTCGAAATTCTCGGTTTGGAAACTTAGCAGAAAATTTCAGCGCAATGAAGGGCCATGCGGACACTATTACGAGTGGAGTTAATATGCTTAGGCAAATGGGATCATTATTAAGTCTATTTAGATAGTTATATGTAGATAAGGATTCAGTAAAGGGCAGATTACAATGTATTACACTTATAAAGAGATTATACGTTTAGTTTAGCAACGTATATTCTCTTTTTTTTTATTTAAATCAATAGACAGCACCTTAATGAATGACTTATTATTAATCAATTGATAATTGAACAAATTAATTTTGATTGTAGTAGGTTGAAAAATATAGAGGGGTGTTCGTTGATGACAACAATTAAACCAAATCCGAAAGTGGATGAATTTTTAAGTAAAGCGAAGACATGGAAAGCAGAATATGAAGTATTAAGAACTATTGCACTTGATAGTGGATTGACAGAAGAATTTAAATGGATGCACCCTTGTTATACATTGGACAACAAGAACGTTTTCTTAATACATGGTTTTAAAGAATATTGTGCATTGTTATTCCATAAAGGTGCGTTGTTAAAGGATCCAAAAGGGATTCTTATTCAACAAACGGAAAATGTACAAGCGGCACGCCAAATTCGCTTTACAAATGTGCATGAAATCATTGAAATGGAAAGCGACTTAAAAGCCTATATTGAACAAGCAATAGAAGTTGAAAAGGCAGGCTTAGCTGTGGCATTTAAAAAGAAGGAAGATTTTGAAATTCCAGAAGAACTGCAAACGAAATTCAATGAACTACCTGCTTTAAAAATAGCTTTTGAAGCATTAACGCCTGGACGACAAAGAGCGTATATTTATTATTTTTCACAGGCGAAGCAAGCCAAAACACGTCTGTCTAGGATTGAAAAATATACGCAACAAATTCTTGATGGTAAGGGAATGAATGATTAGAATAGCGTAACTTTGCTCAGAAAGTAAAAGGCTAGGATATACTTTAAATTTCACCATGTTTTCAGAAGACTCTTCATCGCTGGTAAAACACTAGAAATCGCCGATAGAAGTCTGATAATCGCCAGTAAACCTACAGAAATCGCTCATCAATGTGTGCAGCAAAAAAGTGTTAGATTGATGGCAGTCAATCTAACACTTTACCTTTTTGGTCCGAATTATCTAACCAAGCTGTTTTCGATAATAGAGCGATTTTTTTCTTTAAAGATTTCATTATGTGAAGATACGACTGCATGACGATTAGCGGTCGGTTCTAAATACGTTTTAATAGAATTGACAGCATTAGCAGCGTCTTGGAATGTGCCTAGTAGAAGATGAATTTTCCCTTCGAATGATAAAATATCTCCTGCTGCGAAAATACCTGGTTGGGCTGTTTCACCTGTTGCTTTTCCTTCAAAATAATAGTCGTCCTTTTTAGGAAGTGAGATTGCCTCGTCAAATGTAAGAGATGCTTCACGGTTATAGCCATGACTTACAATGACTTCATCCACTTGACGTGTGTAGCTCTGCTTTGTTTGAGAATTTTCGCAAGTGACAAATTCAATGGCTGTTTTATCTGTATTTGCAGTTAGCTTTGTAATTGTCGTGTTACATTCAATTTGAACGCCAGCATCTAGCGCTTCTTGTATTGTCGCTTCATGTGCGGAGAGCGTGTCCTTACGATATACAACAGTTACGTTTTTAGCGATAGGGCTAAGCTCCACGGCCCAGTCAATGGCAGCATTACCGCCGCCAGAAATAATGATGTCTTTATCGACAAAACGTTTATATGACTGGACGGTATAGTGCAAATTAGACATTTCGTATTTTTCAGCACCTTCTAGTGTCAGTTTTTGAGGGTTAATAATGCCCCCACCGACTGCTAATAGAATTGTTTTTGAATAATGTTTTTCCCCTTGTGCTGTATGTAAAACAAACATTTCACCAAGACGTTCAATAAAGTCAACCTTTGTAGCCGTTATGATAGTTGGATCGAATGTTTTGGCTTGTGCAATTAATTGTTTGACAAACTGCCCACCTAAAATAGGAGGGTGACCACCAATATCCCAAATTAACTTTTCTGGATAAAGTAACACCTTTCCACCTAACTGTTCTTGGCTCTCTATTAATTTAGTTTTTAGGCCTCTTAACCCACTGTAAAAAGCACTATATAAGCCCGCAGGCCCACCACCTATAATCGTTACATCATATAAATCTTGCACTTGCATCGTCACATCCTTGAAAAATATTAAAAAGTATTTGACAAATACTTATTGGAAAACTAGACTATCTTTAGTGATAATGATTATCAATGTCGCTTTTGATGTTATCATATCATGTGTATTAGTAAAAAGAAAGAGAGGGTATGTTTTGCGTTTACAAATTGAATCGATCCGTGTTGGCTATGAGAACAAAACCATAGTGCATGACTTATCATTACAAATTCCAGATGGGAAAATAACGACAATTATTGGATCTAATGGCTGTGGTAAATCTACACTTTTAAAAGCAATTACGAGAATTTTAAAGCATGACAGTGGTAGCGTCATATTAGATGGTCAAAATATTTCCAAAATGCATACGAAAGATTTGGCGAAAGAGCTAGCTATTTTGCCACAAAGTCCTGAAAGTGCTCACGGTTTAACGGTAGAGGAGCTTGTGTCCTACGGTCGATTTCCATATCAAAAGGGGTTTGGCAATTTATCGCAAAAAGATAAAGATGTCATTGATTGGTCCCTAAAGGTTACAAAAACAGATGCTTTTCGTCAGCAGGCAGTAGATGCTTTGTCTGGTGGACAACGCCAGCGTGTATGGATTGCAATGGCATTAGCACAAGAAACGGATATTATTTTTTTAGACGAGCCAACAACTTATTTAGATATGGCACATCAATTAGAAGTTTTAGAATTGTTAAGCAAGCTAAATGAAGAGGAAGGTCGCACAATTGTCATGGTGCTCCATGATTTAAATCAAGCAGCGCGTTTTTCTGATTATATTGTAGCGCTTTCACAAGGAGAGCTCGTGAAATTCGGTACTGCGGAAGAAGTTATTGTACCTGAAGTATTACAAAAAGTATTTCATATCGATGCAGTTATTGGAAAAGATCCACGAACAGACAAACCGATGTGCATTACATATAACTTATTACAAACAACTTAAAGGGGATATATAAATGAAAAAGTGGCTTTTACCAATGTTTATGATTGTCGTGCTTGTACTTGCAGCGTGCGGCAACAAAGAAGACAATGCAAAGAAAGAAGATGAAGGCGCAAATGAGTCATCATCAGCGGAAACAATTACTTATCAATCCGAAACAGGTCCTATTGAAGTACCAGCGAATCCTAAACGTGTAGTCGTATTATCATCATTTGTTGGGCATTTATTGCAACTTGGTGTAAATGTTGTAGGGATTGATTCGTGGGCGGCAGATAATCCGAACTTTAAAGATGCAATTAAAGATGCAGTAGTCGTTGAAAATACGGATATTGAAAAAATTATTGAGCTTGATCCAGATTTAATCATTGGTTTAAATGGGATTGAAAATGCCGATAAACTAGCAGAAATTGCACCTACTGTACTATTCACTTATGGTAAAGTCGATTATTTACAGCAATTTATTGAAATTGGTAAAGTCGTAAACAAAGAAGAAGAAGCAACAAAATGGGTAGCAGATTTTAAAGAACGCGCTGCTGATTTAGGTACAAAAATCAAAGCGAAAATCGGTGAAGATGCAACAGTTACGGTTGCGGAAATGTTTAATAAACAAATGTATGTGTATGGCGATAATTGGGGACGTGGCACAGAAATTTTATATCAAGAAATGGGCTTGAATATGGCTGAAAAAGTGAAAGAAGATGCTTTAAAACCAGGTTATTTTGCTATTTCTACTGAAGTTTTAAATGAATACGCTGGCGACTATGTAATCTTTAGTACGTTTAATGGCGATAATACTTCTATTGAAAATGCTGGATGGTATAAAGATTTAGAAGCAGTAAAAAACGGTCATTTATTTGAAGTGAATGGTAACGCATTTTACTTTAATGATCCTATTACTTTAGAATATCAACTAGAATTCTTTAAAGAGAAGTTTTTACAATAATTTCAATAGAGAGTAGCGAAGGCAAATGACAAAGTTTCGACATTTTCCGTTTTGGCTTCAGCTGTTACTATCACTGCTCGTTTTAGCAGTGACAGTAACCATCTCGCTATGTATTGGCGCTGCGAATACGAGTATTCAAGATGTTTATCAAGCGATTGTTGGACAAGATGGGGGCAAGCATTACGCTATTTTACGTGAGATTCGATTTCCGCGTATTATTGCTGCTATTTTTGTTGGTAGTGCACTCGCAGTTGCTGGAGCTATTATGCAGGGCGTCACAAGAAATGCTTTAGCAGATCCAGGGCTTCTTGGTCTTACAGCAGGAGCAAATGCTGCTTTAGCCTTAACGATGGCGGTTATTCCAAATTCCTCGTATTATGTACTAATTTTCGCATGCTTTATTGGTGCGGGTATAGGGATGATTATTGTATATAGTATTGGTGCATCTACAAAGGGTGGCTTTTCTCCACTAAAGCTAGTTTTAGCTGGTGCTGCAGTTTCGGCTCTTTTACAAGCAGTTGCTGATGGAACGGGGATATTATTTAAAATTGCAAAAGATGTATCGATGTGGACAAGTGGTGGTTTAATCGGCACTACGTGGCAAGCTTTAATCATTGTACCTGTAATTGTAATAGGTTTAGGGATTGCGTTTATATTTAGCAGACAGCTAACGATTTTAAGTTTAAATGAAGAGGTAGCTGTCGGCTTAGGTCAGAAAACAGCAGTGATTAAAGGGATTATGATGTTCGTAGTGGTTATTCTTGCGGGGGCCGCTGTAGCGCTTGTAGGGAATCTAGCGTTTATTGGCTTAATGGTGCCACATATTGTCCGTGCTTTAGTTGGTACAGATTATCGTTTTGTTTTACCGATGTGTGCTCTTGTAGGTGGTTGGTTAATGGTTGCTGCAGATTTTGTAGCCCGCATGGTGAATGCACCGTATGAAACGCCTGTAGTAGCCGTTATTTCAATTATTGGCCTTCCATTCTTCTTACTACTTGTACGTAAGGGAGGTCGTCAGTTTGCTTAAAGCTGCACAAAAAAAACAACGAATTTGGCTACTTATTTGGCTAGTGCTAACATTATTTATTTTTGTAATGGGCATTTCACTTGGCGCAGCTTCGGTGTCTATTAATCGTATTCTTCCTATATTGTTTGGTGATGGTACTTTTAAAGAATCCTTTGTGTTGTTTTCAGTTCGCCTGCCAAGGATATTTATACTCGCACTAGCAGGCATGGCTTTAGCATTAGCAGGAGCTGTTTTACAGGGGGTCACACGTAATGATTTAGCAGACCCTGGTATTATTGGTATCAATGCTGGTGCAGGGGTGGGAATCACTATTTTTTATTTATTTGTCCATGGTGATTTACCAAATTTTGCGTACATATTGCCAGTAGTAGGATTTTTCAGTGCGATCTTAACGGCCCTTAGTATTTACTTTTTTTCATATAAGCGTAGTCAAGGTGTTCAACCTGTAAAGCTAATTTTAATCGGGGTAGGTGTGGCATCTGCATTATCAGGTGTAATGATGTTGTTAATTTCCTCGGCTGAGCGCTCAGATGTACAGTTTATCGCACAATGGCTTGCTGGAAGTGTATGGGGAACGGATTGGCCATTTGTATGGGCATTACTACCATGGCTAGTCATATGTATACCATTCATTTTTTATAAAGCAAATGTTTTAAATGTACTAGCAATGACAGAGCAAACAGCAATTGGGTTGGGTGTAAATATTGCTAAAGAGCGACTACAATTATTAATGGTGGCAGTTGCCCTTGCAGCAGCTGCCGTATCGGTAACAGGGGGCATTGCGTTTATCGGCTTAATGGCACCACATATTGCCAAGCAGCTTGTTGGCCCCCGCTATCAATTCTTTTTACCCATAACATTATTTATAGGTGCTTGTTTATTAATGCTAGCAGATACAATAGGACGTGTGGCTATTTCAACTGCCACTGTGCCTGCAGGCATCGTTGTCGCATGTATCGGTGCACCTTATTTTTTATATTTATTAAGAAAAAACGACTGAATGGCTTGCGCTGTTCAGTTTTTTGTTCAGAAAGACTTGTCAAACATAGATATGTAGCATAATTAAACCTAGACAAATGCTATGTTTTGTTATATAGTTAGCTAGGCTAACTAATTAAGGAGTGATGATCTTGACGATTGAACAGCAATTTTTTAATGAATTTCGTTTAATGTACCGACCGTTTACGAATCAACTCAACAAGCAGTTGGAACAATATCAATTATATAGCTCTCAGTGGGCCGTTTTACGTTTCTTAGTCGATAAAGGTCCGCATTCACTAGTTGAAATTGCGAACTTTATGTCTATTGAAAAGCCAAGTGTAACAAGGCTTGTACAAAAGCTAGTAGACCTAGGTTATGTGGAGACGGTAGCTGGAAAAGATAAGCGAGCAAAAGTTGTACAATTAACGCCAAATGGTCAAAAAATCGTGGACGAAATCCAAGAGCATATAAAACCATTTTTAGAAAACGCATTAGCTGGTGTATCGAAACAAGATATTGAAATTGCTTCTCGAGTTTTAGCAAGCATAAGTAAAAACATTCATCAGTAGGAGAGGAAACAAGTGGAAGCAACTAGACAGAAACTATGGACAAAAGACTTTTTAATCGTTTCACTTATTAATTTTACGATTACGTTAATTTTTTATTTATTGATGGTAACAATAGCTGGCTATGCGGTGGAGAAATTTGACGCATCAACAAGTACAGCAGGGCTTGTGTCGAGTATTTTTATTATCGGGACGCTTTTTGGACGTCTTGGCACAGGTCGAATTATCGGGGATTGGGGCAGTAAAAAAACATTATTTGTTGGATTATTATTATTTATGTTATCTACGATGTCTTATTTTATCGCCTTAAATTTACCATTCCTTATGCTGAATCGTTTAGTACAGGGGATAGCGCTAGGTATAGCAAGTACAGCAACAGGTACAATTATTGCACAAATTTTACCACCAGAACGACGTGGTGAAGGGATAGGCTATTACAGCTTAAGTGCTATTTTAGCAACGGCAATTGGTCCATTTATCGGCATATTATTAACACAGTTATTTGAAGATTATCGAATGATTTTTGCGGTAGATTCAGTATTAGCAATTATTTGCTTTATGATGTATTTTATTGTGAAAGTGCCAGGTGCACCAAAAAATATGAAAGCAGCTGGGGAGAAAGCAGGCTTTAAGCTATCTAACTTTATCGAAATGCGTGCAGTACCGATTGCTTTTGTAGCGCTTGTAATCGGCTTTGCGTATTCAGGTGTTATGTCGTTTATGACGTTCTACGCAAAAGAGCTCAATTTAGTAACAGCAGGTAGTTATTTCTTTATCGTTTATGCCATCGTAATTTTAGCTACTCGACCATTTACTGGAAAATTACTTGACTCAAGAGGAGCCAATATTATTATTTATCCTTGTCTTGTGTTATTTGCAATCGGTATGTATGCATTTAGCTCAGCAACAAGCACTGGTGTATTTTTAATAGCTGCAGCTTTTATTGGAATTGGTTATGGTAATTTCAACTCAGTCGCACAAGCAATAGCTATTAAGGTTACACCAAATGAACGTTTAGGACTTGCAACTTCGACGTATTTCATTTTATATGATTTAGGATTAGGTATAGGGCCTTATTTCTTAGGATTTTTTGTACCGACGATGGGGTATAGTGCCATTTTCTTAGCGATGGTAGCAGTTATTATTATTTCAATTGTGCTTTATTATTTCTTATATGGAAAAGATGAAAAGATAAAACAAGTCAATATTTAGTAGATTAGAATCATTATATTGTAGAAAAGGCGTTATTTTGCTAGTTGGAAATAAAATTCAACTGCAAAATGACGTTTTTTTCTTAAGTTAAAAATACTTCTTGCAATCACATATGATAATGATTATCATTCACGTTAGAGACTAATTCGGGAAGTAGGTATTTAGCATGAAACATAAATCATTATTATCAGTATTAGTAGCAGGCGGCATTTTAATGGCGGGCTGTGGTAATTCAGAGGAAGTAAAAAAAGAAGAGAAACCAGCAACAGAACAAGCAGAACAAGCTGTAGCGGTAGATTTATCTACTGAACTATCAGCCTATCAACAATTTGCATTAGAGCAAATGGATCAATTTTTGCTAGATACTGAAAAGTTTGTGAATCTATTCAAAGCAGGGGATATTGAAGGCGCGAAAGCAGCGTATGCTCCAGCACGTATGTACTTTGAGCGATCTGAACCAATCGCAGAAAGCTTCGGTGATCTTGACCCTCGTATCGATGGTCGTTTAGCAGATATCGAAGAAGAGGGCAAAGGCAAAGAAGAATGGACAGGTTACCATAAGCTTGAGTATGCGCTTTGGGTAGAAAATAAAACAGAAGGCTATGAAGCGGTGGCAGACCAGCTACTTGCTGACGCGAAAGAATTACATGCACTCGTTCAAACAGTAGAAGTAACGCCAGATTTAATGATTACAGGTGCTGTTGATTTGTTGAACGAAGTATCTACTTCAAAAATTACTGGAGAAGAAGAAATTTATTCACATACGGACCTATATGATTTTAAAGCGAATATTGAAGGTGCAGAAAAAATCTTTGAAATTCTTCGTTCTAAATTAGAAGCTAAAGACAAAGATTTAGTCACTACGTTAGATGAAAAATTCAAAGCGGTAGACGATTTATTAGCTCAACATGCCACAACTGATGGTGGCTATATTTCTTACGAAGAATTAACAGAAGAAAATACAAAAGCACTTGCAGCTGCGGTGAACCAGTTAGGTGAACCACTAAGTCAAATGGGCATTATTTTGGAGTGATATAGAATGACATCGTCAAAAGATGATAAATGGGTCAATAAAAAAATATCTCGCCGCGATATGTTAAAGCTAACAGGCATGGGTGTGGCTGGTATTGCTATTGGTGCTTCTGGCTTTGGTGGGGTAATGAAAGCGATGGGCTATGATGTTTTCGAGCCTGTCGCAGATAGCACTACTGCAAAGAATAAAGTTAACTTTTATGGTAAGCATCAGGCTGGCATAACGACCCCCGTTCAAAAAAATATTTATTTTGCTTCTTTATCTGTTCTTGTAACGTCAAAAGAAGAGCTACAAGAGTTGTTCAAAAAATGGACACCTCTTGTTGTTCGTTTAATGAATGGCGAATTAATGGTAGATTTAACAACCAATACAAGAGTGCCTACAGGTGATACAGGAGAGGCAGAGGGCTTGGATGCTTCAAATTTATCAATTACGATAGGTGTTGGTCCATCTTTATTTGATAAGCTTGGTATCGCTCATTTAAAACCAGCAGAATTAGCTGATTTACCACATTTCCCAAAAGATCAGCTACAAAAGGAATATACAGGAGGAGACCTTTGTATTCAAGCATGTGCAGACGATCCACAAGTGGCATTCCATGCTGTCCGCAATTTAGTGCGTGCTGCTTCAGGTAAAGTGGAAATTAAATGGTCACAAGCAGGGTTTAACTCATTCCCAGCAACGGGAGGTACGCCTCGCAATTTATTCGCATTCAAGGATGGTACAGTCAATCCTTCAATTTCGGATGAACAAGACTTAAATAAAGTCGTGTGGGTCGATAAAGGCTGGTTAAAGGGTGGCTCTTATTTAGTTGCTCGGAAAGTACAAATGCATCTTGAAACATGGGATCGTACATCTTTAAAGGATCAGGAAGCAACGTTTGGGCGCTATCGCGATAGTGGTGCCCCATTAGGTAAAACAAAGGAATTTGATGATTTCGATATAGAAGAAAAAGATAGCAAGGGCGAGTATATTATGCCTGATACATCACATGTCCATCTAGCACGTAAATCAGGTGCTCGCATATTACGCCGTTCTTATTCATACGCATCTGGTGTGATGTCGAATACAGGTACACATGATGCAGGACTAGTGTTTATCTCTTTCCAAAAAGATCCAGCGCAATTTACAACGATTCAAAATAGTTTAGGTCGAATGGATAAAATGAATGAATACATTACCCATCGAGGCAGTGCAGTGTTTGCTTGCTTCCCTGGAGTACAAAAGGGGAGTTACTTAGGTGAAGCACTTTTTAATGCGCTGTAGTATGATCGTATGTTTATTAATGGTACTTACGGTCCCTGTACAGGCAGCTGAATCTTATAGTCACTTATACATTTCAATTAGTGACGCGCTAATGAATACAAAGCAAGACAAGGATGCAGAAGCACAGCGGGCACTTGAACAATTCGCAACAGATTGGTCTTCCGTTGCATCGGAACAGACTGAAGCGAAAAGAGAGGTCGATAAAGTACTAGAGCAAGCTGTAAAAGCTTCTTCGAAAGAAGAGCGTTTAACGGCATTGTCTGCACTTTCAAATGCTTTACGTGCGCTAGAAAAGCTTGAAAATCCAGTAGATGAATCAGAGCAACGTGCTGACTTTGGCACAAAAATGAAACCAATTATGGCTACGTTTGAACAAGCACTGGCAACTGGTGATATTCCCACGATTGACGCTGCGTACAAAGAGTTTAATATTAAATGGAATAAAAATGAAAGACCAGTTCGTGAACAAAGTATTGCGATGTACGGTCAAATTGAAACGCAAATGGCCTTTTTACGTATAACAATTTCTTCAGAAGAGCCTGATGTGGCTTTGATGCAATCACAATATACAGAATTAAAAAAAACAATCGAAAATTTTGTAGCAGGTAAGGATACAGCAGAAGTTGTAGAGGGCGACTATTCTTTAGCTTCTTTAATTGCATATATTGATGAAGCCAATGATTTAATTGATGAAGGAAACTACAAAGCTGCATCCGATAAAATACGTGAATTTATTACAATTTGGCCAAGTGTGGAAATAGAAATTTCAACTCGCAATGGCAGTCTTTATACAAAGATTGAAAGCGATATGCCGATTCTAGTAAGCGACCTATTAAAGTCCAAGGTTGATGTCAAAGGCATTAAAAGTAAGCTTGATCAATTCCGTACTGAAATTGAATTAATTCAAGGGAATTCAGATTATACCATTTGGGATTCTGCATTAATTTTACTGCGTGAGGGCTTAGAGGCATTACTAATTATTTTGGCATTAGTGTCATTTTTAAATAAATCTGGACAAAAATCGTTACGTAAATGGATTTATGTAGGAGCATTAGCTGGGATATTAATTTCAGCAGTAGCAGCCGTTCTAATGTCTACGATTTTCAATTCAGCAACGGTCGATGCGAACCGAGAAGTGATGGAAGGTTATGTAGGTCTTGTTGCTGCTGCGATGATGATAGGTGTCGGTATTTGGCTTCATAGTAAATCAAGTGTCGCAAGCTGGAACCGTTATATTTCTAAACAAATGGGCAACGCCATTTCAAGTGGATCTGTATTTGCGATGGCATCTGTCAGCTTTTTATCGGTGTTCCGTGAAGGGGCAGAAACGCTTGTTTTCTACGCTGGAATTGCACCGAAAATGCCGACTTCTCAATTTATACTCGGTATTATTTTGGCACTTATCATTTTAGCCATCATAGCAATTATCTTATTTAAAGCAAGTGGTAAAATTGCCATTCATAAGCTTTTTGCCGTGGCGACAGTGCTAATTTATGTGTTGGCATTTAAAATTATCGGTGTTAGCTTGCATACATTGCAACTTAGAGATAGTGTATCAACGACAATCGTTGACGGTCTGCCAGTTATTAGCTTTATTGGCTTCTACCCAACCCTTGAAACAATCATAGGGCAAGCCATTTTGCTTGTGCTAGTAATAGCGACGATTTTTTATAAAAAGAAGCAAGCGAAGTAACGAAAAGGGACAGATTGAAGTAGATTCTTCTAGTCTGTCCTTTATTTTTTATTGTGCCAATGTGTCGGTATCCTTAAATAATAAGGTAGTTTTGTTTCGCAATTACCTACGGTAGAATTGATTTGCATTTGCGTTAAAAACATCGCAGTAGAAAGATTTGCACCACTTATATTGGCATCTCGTAAATCTGCACCGATAAAATCGACTCCTCTTAAATCTGCATTTTGCATGTTTGCAGCTATTAAATAGGCACCACGAAAATCCGTTGCTCTTAAATCTTTCCCCTCTAAATTTTTACCTATCCAATTAACCCCACGGTGACTAGTCTTGCGTCCATGTTTTTTACCTAACGTGGTAATTACAAGCTTATTACGAATATGTTCACTTGTCTCTAACAGTAAGTCATTTATAGGTATTCGAATAAGAGAGATATTGATAGATAATAATGCTTCTACGTCTAATTTGGATAAATGTTGCAGCGTCTGTAACTGCTCATTTAGTTTATCGGTTAGAAGCTGAGAGATTTCATAAGACATTGCCTCTGTTATATAGGCAATCATTTCATAGACTTGTTCCATAATAGGGAATACACGAAACATGTTATCCGCGATTTCAGGGGTACGTCGCCAATCTTGACCATGAAATGTCGATTGTGAAACCCATTGCCCTGCTCCTAAACAATCATATACAGTGCATCCTTTAAAACCTTTGTCTCTAAGCTCACTATGAATTTGACAGGTAAAGTTAGATTGCAGATTTGGACATGGTAAACCAGCTTGTTTTTGAATAGCAAAATCGCTAGAGGCTACAATATTGAGTGCGGTACAGCATAAGCCAAAACAGTTTTGACAGTCTGCTTGCATGCTTTTACGTAAATCATGACCAATGGAATTACGGATTTTTATTCCCTCTGACATAGACATTTTCCTCACTTATTTTCTGAATTTACTTATGATTCTACCATTAAATAACTTTTAATGGATATTTTTTCGATTGGAAGACGTCTACTTTTAAATGGTGACATAGTGTAATTTGTGTGAACTTCTTGAAAAATGTCTATTTTTGAAACATTGTGTCGAATGTGATACTCTTTTTCATAAGGTATCGACTTTTGTGATGCCTGTATTGATTCATAGAGTGTAAATTTTTAACAAAGTAGTGGTGAAGGAATATGGGAGTAACAGTAAACGATTTACTGCAATTACCATCATTTAGAGGAGCAGAAGTATTAACTGGTCGAAATAATCTAAATCGAACGGTTTCCTCCTTATCTGTTTTAGAAGTTTCAGATGGAGATTTTTGTTCGAAGATTGTCCAAACAGTGCAAGAAGAGTGGTATGCGGAAGAACTAGTCATTAGCTCTTTTTTTTCCATTCGAGATAGTGTGGAAAAACAATGTGATACCATTCAATATTTACATGACCTAGGAGAATTAGGTTTAATATTATATTATGTCGGTATCGTTTTACCTGAAATCCCAAAGGAAGTACTACAATTAGCAGATTCACAAGATTTTATTATTATTTGTATGCCCAAAAATGATTATTCATTAAGGTATAATGAGGTCATTTTTGAAGTGATGGAAACAATCATTAGTAATCAGGCAGTCAATGATCATTTCGTTAAAGAAACATTAGAAAAGGTGTCTTTACTACCAGAGCATTTACGAAGCGTTGAAATTACGCTAAAAATGTTATCTGATCGTCTAAAAGCGAATATCGTCCTAACCAATACGAATTTTAATATTGTTAACCAAGTGATGTGGCCAAGAAATTCGTCTTTAGATGTATCGAAAGTAATTGAAGAATTTTCTCAAAGTCTTGTTAATCAAGACAAGGGGGAGCTAGACCTTTTAAATAAAGATATATCTTGTGTCATTGAATATAAACGTGTTCACCAAAAAAATGGCGAACTTCTGTATTTGTTCCTTATTAAAGAGAATTCGAAATTACCTGCAAAAACGATTGAAAAAATTAGTGAAGTGGTACAAGTAGCAATTAATCTATGGGGAGACAAACATGATGATGTAAGTGAGTATGCGTTAGTCAAAGCGATTATTAATGATGAAAGCGATAAAATGCGACGATTGGCCAATGTGCTTCATATAGATGTTTCTGCTGTTCAGATGATGTGGTTAGTAATGATTAATGATTTAACGAAAGAAAAAAGTATTCGAGATGAATTAGATGAACAGCTTTCAAAATATTATAAAACAAGAGTAATTCAATGTATTGATCATTGCATTATTGTTCTCTTAGGTAATTGTTTATATAAATATAATGAATTTGAAATGGCTATCGACTTTATTCAAACGACAAATTTCGATGCGCAAATAGATGAAGTTGTATATTCTCCGAAAATGAGAAATACGAAAGCAGTTAGACAAATGTATCAGTTAGTAAATCAAGTCGGCAACAAGGTCCATGCCATTTTTCCATTGCGCAAATTGTATACGGCTGCTGAAATAAGATCCATGAAGCGGGCAATCGATTTAAGTAAACAAGGGGAAGAGATGATTGAAGAATACTTGTCAGTCATTGAACCAATATTAAATGATGAAGAGTCGTTAAAAACATTGATGACGTTTTTATTAGATGCCAATGGAAGCTTTGATGATTGTAGTAAAATTTTATTTATCCATAAAAATACAGTCAAATATCGCATCAAAAAAATAAGTGAATTAATTGGCAATGATGTCACGATTTACTCGGAATTTTACGATGTTTATATGGCATGTATGCTTTATCGTTTAATAAATAATTAAAATAATCTGGAATTTTGTTCGAATTGACAAAATTTCAGATTATTTTTTTTATTTATGAAAAAGACGAACCATTACCATCTCTCTTATAATTAGATTCATTCAATTAAACAAGGAAGTATAAGGAGGGAGTATTATGAGAAACGAAGGCAATGAACAGTCCTGGTATAGTTTGGGTATTATTTGGGCTGGTGCGATGATTTGTATACCGAGTTTACTAGTAGGGAATACGCTTATATCAAGTATGACTTTACCGATGGCACTTACCGTAGCACTAGTGGGCTATACGATTGTTGTCATTATTATGGTGTTGCAAGGTATGCAAAGCAGTGATTTAGGAAAACCAACCGTTCATGTCGCAGGGTATGTGTTTGGTAAAACGGGATCTCGCACGATTTTGTCGATTATATTAGCTATCGCCTGCTTAGGCTGGTTTGGTATTCAAGCCAATGTGTGTGGGGTAGCGTTAGCGAATTTATTAGCGCATTTTAATGTGAATATACCAACGCCATTCGCTTCTTTCCTTAGTGGGTTGGTAATGGTGATTTCAGCAATTTATGGAATGAAAGTACTACGTGTATTAAGTTATATTGCCGTACCTTTATTAGTTGTCATTTGTATAGTTGGTTTAGTACAAACATTGAGTGGAGACCATCTGCAAATCATTTTGGATTACAAACCGACACAAACGATGAGCTTTATGGATGGCTTAGCTGTAACGATTGGTTCATTTGCTTTAGGAGCCGTTATAGCAGGTGATTATTCGCAATTTTCCAAAAAACGAGCTGATGTTTTTAAAGCAGCAACATTCGGCATTATCCCTGCAGGCATTTTAATGATTGGTGTAGGGGCTGTATTAACAATTGCTTATCAAACAAGTGATATTACGGCCGTCTTTTTAAATATTGCAACACCATTTATTGGCGGTGTGGCGTTAATTTTAGCAACATGGAAAACGAATTTGGTCAATGCCATTTCAGGAGGAATTGCTCTAATTAATGTCTTTAATGTCTCAAAGGAAAAAGAAAAAGTGGCAATTGGAATTGCTGGAACAGTTGGAACACTACTGGCTGTAGTCGGGATACTTAATTACTTTACACCAATTATGTCAATATTATCGGCGATGATACCACCAGTAGCGGGCGTAATGATTGCTTCATACTGGTTTATGAATAAAGGTAATAAAAATAGTTGGCATGAGGTAGAAGGGGTCAATCGTTTAGGTGTATTTTCATGGTTAGCAGGCGCAATTATTGCCAGTGCGCCAGTTGTTTTATCGTTATTCCCTGAGTTGCCTCAAATACCTAACCAGCCTTTAATCGGGATTGTCATTTCGTTTGTTATTTATTATATAGGGCATCGGGTAACTGTACAAAAATCGATACTATTGGAGGAAAATAGATGAGATATTTAGATAAAGAGGCAATTGAAAATATTGCAATTGGCGCAGCATTTTTAGGTACAGGAGGAGGCGGAGATCCTTACATCGGGAAGCTTATGGCACTTTCTGCAATTGAAAAAAATGGGCCTGTCAAATTGTATTCAGTTGATGAAATAGCAGATGAAGACTTTTTTATTCCTGCTGCAATGATGGGGGCGCCTTCTGTTTTAGTTGAGAAGTTTCCGCGTGGCGATGAATTCGTGAAAGTTTTCCAAAAGCTTGCTCAATATTTAGGGAAAGAGAAAATTGCAGGTACGTATCCAATGGAAGCTGGTGGCGTGAACTCAATGATTCCGATTGTAGTAGCTGCCCAGCTTGGCTTACCACTTATTGATTGTGATGGCATGGGACGTGCCTTCCCAGAATTGCAGATGGTGACATTCCATTTAGATGGGATATCAGCAACACCGATGGCGATTACTGATGAAAAAGGCAATATAGGTATTTTTGAAACGATTGATAATAAATGGACAGAACGACTAGCTCGTACGGCGACAGTAGAAATGGGCGCCAGTGCTTTAGTGAGCTTGTATCCTACAACTGGTGCACAAATGAAGAACAGTGGTGTACATCATATTATTACACTTTCAGAAAAAATTGGAGAAATCATAGCGTCAAAAAATAAAGAAGTAAATGACAAGTTACAAGAATTGCTGAACCTTGTTTCAGGCTTCGAATTATTCCAAGGTAAAATCGTAGATGTTATTCGAGAAACGAAGGGCGGCTTTAATCTTGGGAAGATGAATCTTGAAGGCATTGATGTCAATAAAGATGAACAGATGAAAGTCCATTTCCAAAATGAAAACCTGCTAGCAGAAAAAAATGAGCAAGTTGTTGCGATGACGCCAGATTTAATTTGTTTAGTAGATTACGAAACATTATTACCTGTCACAACAGAAAGTTTGAAATATGGCAAACGTGTACGTGTTATTGGCCTGCCTGCTAATGAAAAATGGCGCACGGCAAAAGGGATCGAAACAGCAGGTCCAAAATACTTTGGCTATGATTATGATTATGAGCCAATCGAGGAAATCGTCAAAAAGGGGGCAGCTGAACATGTATAAAATCGGAATTGATGTAGGTGGAACAAATACAGATGCTATCCTTTTAGATAACAATAATAAGCTAATTCATAGTGTGAAATCACCAACTAGCTTAGATATTAAAACGGGGATTGAAACGTCTTTACGAAATTTATTGCAAGACTTAGCCATTGATAAAACGCAAATTAGCCATGCCATGCTAGGCACAACACAATGTACGAATGCAATTGTAGAGCGTAAAAAACTAGCAAAAGTAGGTGTTATTCGTCTTGGCTATCCAGCAACAGCATCAGTATTGCCATATACTGCTTGGCCGCAAGATATGGTGGACAACCTATCAGGGAATTATGCTTTAGTACATGGTGGCTACGAATATGACGGGCAAGTATTAAGTCAGCTTGACGAAAATGAAATACGATCGCTATTAGAGGGCTGGCGACAAGAAGTAGAGTCTATCGCTATCGTTGGGGTCTTTTCTTCTATTAAAAATGATCAAGAATTGAAGGTTCGTAATATTATTCAACAAGTGTATGGCGACGAGTTTCCTATTTCTTGTTCTTCCTTAATAGGTTCAGTGGGATTAATTGAACGTGAAAATGCAACAATCCTAAACGCAGCTCTTTGCAAAGTAATTGAAACAACAACACAAGGCTTCGTTCATGCATTGCAAACAGAGGGTATATTTAATGCGGAAGTATATTTATGTCAAAATGATGGAACGTTAATGTCGATTGATTATGCAAAACAATTCCCTATACTAACAATTGCTTGTGGACCGACGAACAGTATTCGCGGTGCATCGTATTTATCACAAATTAAAGATACGATGGTGTTGGATGTTGGTGGAACAACTTCTGATATTGGTGTCCTACAGGATGGTTTTCCAAGAGAATCGTCTGTCGCTGTAGAAGTAGGGGATATCCGCACAAACTTTAGAATGCCCGATATTATTTCGGTTGGACTAGGCGGAGGTAGTATCGTTCGTGTTAATGATGGCAAGATTACGGTTGGCCCTGATAGTGTAGGCTATAAAATTAGCCAAGAAGCACTTGTCTTTGGAGGCGACACGCTTACAACAACAGATATTGCTGTGCGCTTAGGTCTTGCAAATATAGGAGATCGTAGTTTAGTAGCTCATCTTGATGAAGCATTTGCCAAAGATGTACAAAAAGAAATGGCGTCGTTACTTGAGCAGGCTATTGATAAAATGAAAACTTCATCAGAGGATGTGCAACTCGTTTTAGTCGGTGGGGGCAGTATTATTGTACCTGAATCATTACGTGGGGTCGCTAGCGTTATTAAAAATGAACATGGGAGTGTTGCCAATGCAATTGGCGCATCCATTGCTCAAATTAGCGGGCAATATGAACAGATTTACATTTATGCAAAAGAGCCACGTGAAGAGTCCTTGAAAGACGCACAAAATAAAGCAGTGAAGCAAGCGGTTTTAGCTGGAGCACTTCCAGAGACGATTGAATTAGTAGAAGTGGAAGAAACGCCACTTGCTTATCATCCAGAAAACGCCACGAGATTAAAAGTAAAAGTTGTCGGCAAAATGGCGTAAAGAAGGAAGTTCCTTTTAATAGGCTCTTCGCAGACTATAGACAAACTCGAAAAGTACGAGATTGTCTATAGTCTTTTTTTGTAGTCGTTGAATGCAGTAATCGCGGGTAAACCCGCAAGAATCGCGGATAAAGTAGCTCAAATCGCGGGTAAATCAGAGGAAATCGCTGATAAAGTAGCACGAATCGCGGGTAAACCTGAGGGAATCGCAGATAAACTTAGCAGAACCTCTAGAATAAGAATGGCAAGGCCGCGAAATAATACTTGAAAATAAATAAGAAAGTCTACGCTTATTGCGGTAAACTAAAAGGAACAATAGAGTGAAAGAGTGATTGCATGCTACAAGTGAATGTGGAGGATTCAAGTTTAATATTGGAAGGTGGAACGTTTCGTACATTGTTTACATCTGGTGTACTCGATGCTTTTTTAGAGCATGATATTATGATGCCCTATGTTGTAGGTATTTCAGCAGGTGCTATCAATGCTTGCTCCTATGTGTCACAGCAAAAGGAACGTTCTTTACGTGTATTAATGGATTACCGTCACGATAAGCGTTATATGGGCTTGAAAAATTTCCTGAAGGAAAAGAGCTTATTTGGCTTAGACTTTGCCTATAATGTGATTCCGAATGAGTTAGATATTTTTGATTGGGATACGTACAAGCAATATGATGGGAAATTACTGTTTGGTGTAACGAATGCAGCAACAGGGCAAGTTGAGTATATGGATGCAAGAGAAATGGATCGACAATGTATGATGTTGCGTGCAACATGTGCTATACCTATCCTTTTTCCAGAAATCAAACTAAATAATACGCCATATTACGATGGTGGTTTAGCAGAGCCTATTCCGATAATGCATGGTGTCGAAAACGGTTTTAAAAAACATGTACTTGTGTTAACTCGGCCTAAAGGCTATCGAAAACAAATGGATCGTCAAAGCAAGTGGGCTATGAAACTATTAGCGAAACGTTATCCTAATTTGGTGAAAAGCATGCAAAAACGTGCAGACCATTATAACGCTTCACTTGAATATTGTGAGCAGTTGGAGGCGCAAGGAAAAGCATTTATATTCCGCCCAACACAAGCGCTCAATAGTTTTGAGAAAGATACAATGCAAATGCGTAAAAATTACGACATGGGCTACGAGCAAGCAATTCAACAAATAGATGTATTGAAGCAATTTTTAAAATGACTTAATATTCGTATTTAGAAGGGGAGTGCCTTATTTGACATATGGTCTCCCCTTTATCCTTCAAGTTACAATACAATTTCGTTATAATAAATCAAAAACTAGAAGAGGCATTGTCTATGGAAACAGAATGGTTACGTACGTTTATCGTTGCAGCGAAAACTGAAAATTTTCGTGAGACAGCAGAAATACGCTTTATTACCCAATCTACAGTAACGAAACATATTCAGCATCTAGAAAAGGAATTGCAATTATCGCTTTTTGAACGGCAAACAAAACAGGTAAAACTAAATTACATTGGGGCACACTTTTTACGGCATGCTGAAAAAGTGGTAGCAACCATTGATGAAGCATTACATAGTACACAGTCTTTGAAAAGCGGTTTTACTTCACATTTAACAATTGGCGTAGCACCGCAAATTGCGAATTCAACATTACCCGCTATTATTGATCATTTTCAACAACAAAAACCTAGCATTCAGCTTTCAATAGAACTGTTAAAATCCAATGAAATTGGAGAAGCGGTGTATGCTGGAGCTGTCGATATAGGTATATCGAAATTAACATCCACACGTGCTATCCATATGGAAATGCTTGCTCAAGAGCCACTCCAACTAATCGTACCGATAGGAAAAAAATTTACTGATCCAATGACGCTTCTACAGCAAGAAACGATTTTAACCCATGAATATGCACCATATTGGCAGGAGGTACAGCAAGTACTTCAGCAATTGCCAAGCTATAAAAGCATGCAGCTTAATCAAACCGAAGTCATAAAAAACTTTGTGAAGCAAGGCTTAGGTATAGCCTTTTTACCGAAAAGTGTTATCGAAGCTGCCTATCATGGGCAATTGCTTCATAGTTATTCGATAAAAGAGTTTTCACATATTGTGTCAAACACTTATTTTTTAGCTAAATACGTTACTGTAGATATAGAAGCATTTTTGGCTGTTTGTTATGACATCTATAATAAAAGGTGATGACTGACCGTTGTGCAGGTCATTACGAGGATTGAAGGTGATAGTAGCATGTATAGTTTGATGTCTGAAATTAGTCGTATCGTAAGTGGACCAATTACTTTATTTTTAAACTCCTATGAACATTCTCCACTCATAATAGCGTTACTTTTAGGGTTAGTAGGCGCACTTGCACCTTGTCAATTAACTGGCAATATGAGTGCTATTACTTTCTATGGTAATCGCACGATTCAAATGAAAAATAATTTTGGGGAAGTAATATTTTTTATCATCGGTAAGGTCGTTGTGTTTAGTTTAATCGGATTATTTGCGTGGCTATTTGGTCAATCATTTGAAACGTCAATGACTAGCTATTTTCCAATTTTTCGAAAGGTGATCGGGCCAATTATGTTGTTGACTGGCCTTGTCCTAATTGGTATTTTAAAATTAAAATGGCTGAATCAAATGGCAACACGTATCCCACTTGTATTGAAAGAAGGAAAGCTTGGTTCATTTATAATGGGGGCTTGTTTTGCCATTGCCTTTTGTCCAACGATGTTTGTGCTCTTCTTCGTTTGGCTCATGCCGACAGTTGTTACAACTTCATATGGCTTTATTTTGCCTGCGATTTTCGGCGTTGCGACTTCATTGCCATTAATCTTAATGTTGACACTTATCCATTTGTTTGATACAAAACGTTTTATTATGAAAACAAGTATGAAAATGGGAAGGGTAATACAAATCGTAGCAGGTATTATTTTAATCATTATTGGTGTAACGGACACGATTACATATTGGGGCGCTTCATGAGGTGATGTTGAAGCAGGCATCTCCTTGTACCCAATGGGGTTCTGTCTTGCATGAAACATAGTAGAATTTTTACATAGCGGTATCTCAAATAATATTAGAAGAAAGTGAGAAAACATGATTTACGCAATTATATTATTTATCGTAGCAGGCATTGGCGAAATTGGAGGGGGCTATTTAATTTGGCTTTGGTTAAGGGAAGGTAAACCATTTTATTGGGGCATTTTTGGTGGGATTGCATTAGCATTATATGGCGTCGTTGCAACCTTTCAATCATTCCCAACTTTCGGTAGAGTCTATGCAGCATATGGAGGCGTCTTTATTGTGCTTTCCGTATTGTGGGGCTGGGGAATAGATAAGCAAAAGCCAGATATGTTAGATTTAATTGGTGCTGGCATTTGTATAGTAGGGGTCATGGTAATGTTATGGCCTCGTTCATAATACGAGGCGGAGACAATGAGCAAAAGTGGTAGATTGATTACAGTCAATCTAACACTTTTTTGCTTCAACGACGGATGCTCTCCATAGGTTTATGGCGAAATCGCATGTCTTTGTGGCGATTCACGGGACTTTGCTGGCGATTTAACTAGGTTTACAGTAGTCTGTTACGTCTTAAGCTGCGTCACCGCCCCGTGTATTTTTAGCATTTCGTCGCAACAAAACGTAATCGCCAATAATCGGCAATCCATTGTTTGTCTTGATAATATGTTGGCTTTAATAATTCTTCACATTTAGCGTAAACTAGCTCCTTTTCATCGTCATTTAATTGCTGAAGGATATTATTGCTAAACATGACTAACCAATTGCGTAAGCCATCGTCACCTTGAAGTGGGGTCGGTCGTTCATATAAAGTAATCAGTTGAACAGTAAAGCCGACATTTTCTAGCATTGATTGATATTCCTCTGACGCAGGAAAATACCATGGGAAATATTGCTCCTCATATGGAAGCTGAAGTTCTTCCATACTTTGTCTAAGTGCCCCGACGATTGAAGCGATATTCCCTTGACCACCCATTTCAGCAACAAAACGTCCGTGTTGTTTCAGGGCTCGGTAAATATTGTCGATAACTTTTTCCTGTTGTTTCATCCAATGTAGTGCAGCATTTGAAAATACTGCGTCAAACTGATGTGAATAGTCCATCGTCGCTGCATCCTGTGTATCAAACGTAATCGTCGGGAATTTTTGCTGAGCACTGTTAATCATGTCATTTGAAGCATCAATGCCTAAAACGACAGCCCCAGCAAGTGCAATTTCATTTGCTAAATCTCCAGTTCCACAGCCAACATCTAAAATATGTTCATGTTTTTGTGGTGCAAGTAAGTCCACTAAACTTTCCCCGAATTTTGAGACAAAGTCATGCTTTTGATCGTATAGATTTGCATTCCATTTTGTTGTCATCGTTAATTCATCTCCTTTGTTTTTAGCATATCAAAGCGTTTTATAAATCAGAAATGCGAAAAAGTGGATGTTTTGATTCCAATTTGGAATGATGTAATAGAAAAAAATCTGCTAGTAATCTACGAGTAATAACGTAGAATGCTAGCAGATTTATTAATGCTAATCTAATTTTTCAAGCTTTGTTAACGTTTTGCCGCTCCAGCCAAATAGTACGGTTAAAATTGGACCAAGTAAACAGAAGAAGGTGAATGGAAGATAAGTTGTCGTGGAGATATCTAGTACACTAGCGATAAAAATACCACATACACTCCAAGGCACAAGTGGATTGACAACAGTACCAGCATCCTCCATTACTCGTGATAGATTTTTTGGCGCAAGTCCGACCTTTGCGAACTGAGCTTTAAAAGCCTCACCTGTTAGTAAAATGGATAAGTACTGCTCACCGATTAATGTATTGACGCCAATCCCAGTAAGAGCTGCACCAGTAATTACTGAGCCAGCACTTGTAAATAAACTTTCAACTTTTGCTAAAATACTTTGAATAATACCGAGCGTAAATAGAAGTCCACCCATTGTTAATGCTAGTAAAACGAGCGCAATGGTAAATAGCATACTATTCATACCGCCACGTGTAAGCAGTGCATCTACTTCCTCATTCCCCGTATCAGAAACATAACCATTAAAAAGCATTTCGAATACATGAGATAATGCAAGTGGTTCTTGAATGTAAGCAAGCCCAACACCAACGATAGAGACAACTGCAAGTGTAATAAGTGCAGGAGCTTTATATAATGTCATAATGATAAGCACAACGATTGGTAGTAATGTATACCAATGAATTAGACCTGTAGAAAGTAACCCTACTTTAAATTGTTCAACCGTTTCAAAAGAAGTATTGGCGCTAGATGGTGATAACAAGGCATACAGAACAAATGAAATAATGAAGGCGGGAATTGTCGTCCAACCCATATTTTTTATATGCTCAAAAAGGTCTACGCCTACCGTACCGGATGCTAGATTAGTAGTATCGGATAGTGGTGACATTTTATCTCCGAAAAAGGCGCCTGAAACGATTGCACCAGCTGTTATTGCTAATGAAATATCCATCGCACCCGCAATTCCCATAAAGGCTACCCCAACTGTTGCAACGGTTGTTAGTGAACTACCAACTGAAATACCGACTATGCTACAAATTAGAAAAACGATTGCAAAGAAAAAGCTAGGTGATACAGTTAAAAAGCCGTAGTAAATGAGTGTTGGAATCGTACCACCCATAATCCAACTGGAAATTAAAATACCGATAAAGAAGAAAATAAAGACTGCACCTAAACCAGCGCTAGCGCCTGCAATCATCCCAGACTCAAGCTCACGAAACGGAACTTTTTTTAGAAGACCATAGGCAATTAAAATCGAAATAACTAAAACAATCGGAATATGCGGTGTTGCCTTTAAATAGCCAATACTAATTGCCATTGTAGCAATAATTAAAAGTGTAATGAAGCAAGCCTCAAAAAATCGAGGGTTACTTTTTGCTTCAATTCGAAACATATGAATCCTCCTACAAAATACTTTTTCGCTTCAATGCGGTGAAGCCCAAAAGTATTATAGCACGCTAGCGATTAATGTCAATTGATTGAAAATTCAAATAAAAAGCAGGCGGCAATAATTATTGCTGCCTGCTTAATTAATGTGCGCCAATATAATCCCATGCATTTTTCACAATTAAGATACAAGTCATAAGAATAAAAATAATTCGCATTAATTTCGTACCTCGAGTTAACGCAAATTTAGAACCTAAAATGGCGCCGAAAATCATCACGAAGCCCATTGGTAAACCGTACAGAAAATTAACTTGTCCTAATACTAAAAACATTGCAAGAGCTGCTAAATTTGAAGTGAAATTAAATGCTTTTGCATTACCTGCAGCTTGTAAGAAGTCATTACCCATCATTAATAAGATAAAGATGAAAAAAGAACCTGTTCCTGGACCGAAAAATCCGTCGTAAAAACCGATTGCAGCAAAAGCACAAAGGAACCCAAGTTTTTTCCCAATACTTAAAATGCGTTGATGAGGTTGTTGTCCCCAATCTTCTTTTAAAATTGTATAAGTAGCTACAAGTACGAGCATAACAAGCATAAGTGGCTTTAAAATGGACGGAGACACGAGGTGTACGGTGTATGCGCCAATTAGTGAGCCAACAAAAATAAAGGGTAAGATTTTACCTATTTTTTTAAAGTCGACTTTACCTGCTCGTAAAAATGTTAGCATGCTTGTTCCATTACTAATGGTATTCGCCAGTTTGTTTGTTGCTATTGCTGTGCTAGGAGGTAAGCCAACTGCCATTAATGCTGGTAGAGAAATCAATCCGCCACCACCGACAATTGCATTCAAAAAGGATGCGATAAAGCCAAAAACTAATAATGTTCCGAGTGAGAGTAAATTAATATCCATATAAAGTAGTACACATCCTTATGATATCATTGCTATCTTGTAAGCGTACTGTGAATGGCTAAAAATAACAATGGGGTTTGTAGTTTTTGTGAAAAGAACCTTTACAATTCCTTTACATTTAAAAATAAAAAGAAAAAAGTTTTTTCAAGTATTTTTATAAAAATGAAAGAAAAAACGTTACATTTCACAGCAAAAAACACGTTTTTGTTAGAAGATTTCCAACGTTTGTAACTTGTTAAAGCCTATTGGAAGTAAATGTGGCGATTTTTATATTACATTATTGTAAATTCAATTTATTTATCTTTAAAGTTATGTAGAATTATGTAAAGGTTTTGTTATGATGGTTGCAGCAATCGACAATATTTAATCAACAGGAGGAACATAATGTTCAACTCAAGCAAGCAAGATCCATTTTTCCAGGCATTATTAAAAATCTCTCAAAATGTGAAAGAAGGCATTTACTACGCACATAATGCGCGTATTCAAGATAATATTGATGCATTGAAAGAAATTGCCGATACAATGAAACAATATGAAACAAGCGGTGACAAATTAATTCATGAGCTTATCGTCATGCTTAATAAATCATTTATGACACCGATTGAACGTGAAGATATTTTAGCATTAGCAAATAAATTAGATGACGTAATCGATGGGATGGAAGGTTGTATTGCTCATTTTAATATGTATAACTTAACAGAAGTAACAGAGCCAATGCGCCAATTTCTTACTTATATTGCGAAAAGTACAGATGAAATGGTACAAGCAATGGAACTGTTAAATAATAAAAAGCTTGTTGAAATGCGTAAACATGCAATTCAAATTAAAGATTATGAACGTGAATGTGATGAGATTTTCCGTTCTTCTATGAAGCAATTATTTATTCAAGAAAAAGACCCAATGCGTCTTATCGTATTCAAAGATATTTATGAACAATTCGAAGATATTGCAGATTGCTGCCAAACAGTAGCAAATACAATTGAAACAATAATTATGCGAAATGCGTAAGATGGAGTGTACTAAATAATGGATACGATATTACTGATAACAATATTAGTCGTTATGTTCGCACTTATATTCGATTTCATTAACGGCTTCCATGATACAGCTAATGCGATTGCAACATCTGTATCAACACGTGCATTAAAGCCCCGCACGGCCGTTTATATGGCTGCAGTAATGAACTTTATCGGTGCTATTACGTTTGTGGGTGTTGCAAAGGCGCTAACGAAGGATATTGTTGACCCTTTCACCTTAAATACTTATGACGGTGATATTACAGGTTCAGTTGTTATTTTAGCAGCATTACTTTCAGCGATTACATGGAACTTGTTAACGTGGTATTTCGGAATACCATCAAGTTCCTCTCATACATTAATAGGTTCTGTAGCTGGGGCAGCAATTGCAGCAGCAGGCTTTGATATTCTAAATTACGCAGGTTTCATTAAAATACTTCAAGCGCTTATTTTCTCACCATTACTTGCGTTTGCTGCTGGTTTTTTAATGATGTCAATATTTAAAGTAGTCTTTAAAGATATGAATTTATATCGTACGAATAAAGGATTCCGTACAGTGCAAATCGGTACAGCGGCATTACAATCATTTACACATGGTACAAACGATGCGCAAAAGGCGATGGGGATTATTACACTTGCATTAATTGCAGGTGGTTTACACCAAGGAGACGATATTCCGTTTTGGGTACGTTTTGCAGCTGCATGTGCGATGGGTCTTGGGACATCAGTAGGTGGTTACAAAATTATTAAAACAGTGGGTGGTAAGATTATGAAAATCCGCCCAGTTAATGGTGTAGCAGCAGACTTAGCATCAGCTTCCATTATTTTCGGTGCGACGCTAATCCATTTGCCTGTTTCGACAACACACGTTATTTCATCTTCCATTATGGGTGTAGGTACTGCACATCGTGTCAAAGGTGTTAAATGGGGGATGGCGCGTAAAATTGTGACGACTTGGGTTATTACAATGCCAATCTCAGCTGTCATGGCAGCCACAATTTACTTTATCTTAAGCTTATTTTTCTAAAATAGATTGAAGGAATGCACAATTGATGTGCATTCTTTTTTTATTTCGTTTTTGATTTGCCCTTGTTAATACAGGTAAGTCCATCTAAGGTAATTATAAAGAAAGTATAAAGTTCAAAGGAAATGCAACAATCCGTAGTAATGTTAATACAGGAGGAAAACAGATGAGTGAAAAGCTATTACTTATTGAAGATGATCCCGCAATAGGACGCATTGTAAAAGATACGCTTGAACAAGAAGGATATGAAGTCACTTGGGCGACAACTGGTTTAGAAGGTCTAGCAGATTTTCAAGCACAATCATTTGATTTAGTATTAGTCGATTGGATGCTACCTGAAATGGATGGCCTAACCGTATGTCAAAATATTCGCTGGGAAAGTGATGTGCCAATCCTTATGATGAGCGCTCGTAAAGAAGAAGCTGATAAGGTTGAAGGGTTACAAGGAGCGGATGATTACTTAGCAAAGCCATTTAGCTTAGCAGAATTAAAGGCACGTGTTGCTTCCCATCTACGTCGATGGCAACGCTTTAAGAAAATAGAAATGACAGATCACGTAGCAACATTTGATTTTGGTTTAGTAATTGACTGGCAAAAAGAAATAACGACACTGCAAAATAAAGAATTAACCTTAACACAAAAAGAATTTGCTCTTTTAAAACTACTTGCGAAAAACCCTGGTCAAACATTTTCCAAAGAAGAGCTATATCAGCATATTTGGCAGCAAGCCAGTGTAGATGAAACACATACAGTCACAGTCCATATTAAAGCACTGCGGGAAAAACTACAGGATCCTGTTAAAAGCCCACATTATATTCAAACAGTTTGGGGCAAGGGCTATCGCTTTATTGGAGAACGGTTATGAAAATTAAAACTTGGCTACTAACCATGTTTTTTATCGTTATGATTGTACCGATTGGCGGGGCATATGGCTTATATATGTGGGTAAACGCATATTACCATGATAAAAGCTTTGCAGAGTATATGGAAAAATGGACTGAACTAAATCGTGTAAAATCGGTTCTTAACGACCCATTGTTATATAGAAAAAATGCCGATTTGCAAGAGGTGAAAGCACTTACGAGCGATCAACTTGCTATTACGCTGTATGCGAAATCTGGTTTTGTTTATTATTCTTCAAATCCTTTACATTCTGGTTTTGTTTCAAGGGAACTTATTATGAAAAACTTATTTGAATTACAGCAAAAATACAATGCGTTTACGTACAAAGAACCTATTTATCAAAAAGGTGATCTAGTTGGATTTTATGAAATTCAATTAGTGAGGAAGGACTGGGTCCAAGCTGTAGAGAGGCGTTCGTGGCTTGTTATTGCTAGCACGATAACACTATTTTTAGCAATTTATGTGACAGTAATTTTATTGCTTAATCGTAAATTGAATCGGCCTTTACAAAAGTTAATGGAACAAATGCATGCGTTTGGTAAAGGAAAACATGTTGAATCTGTTATTGCTGCAAGAAAAGATGAAATTGGTGAACTTGCAAAGACTTTCATAAGTATGCAAAGTGAAATTGAAACAGCACGTGCACATTTAAAAGAAGAACAGCAACAAAAAGAGCTGATGATTGCCAGTATTTCACATGATTTAAAAACACCTTTAACCTCGATACAAGCATATGCTGAAAGTTTACAAAACCCTTCACTCTCTTCTCACATAAAGGAGGAATATCAAGCTGTTATACTAACGAAGGCAGTGGATATGAAGGACATGCTAGAAGATTTACTAATGTATACATTGCTTCAATCTACAAGCTACGATGTATCACTTGTTCAAGTAGAAGGACAGGAATTTTTTGATATGGCGATTTCAGAATATGAACCACTTTGTCAAAGAAAAGGATTTTCGCTACATACATTATGTGATGTTGAGGGGGCATATGCTGTTCATCCTTCACAAATGCAACGTGTGATCGATAACTTAATGAGCAATGCGACACATTTTGGAACATCTGGCACTACGATTGGTTTAGCGGCTATTAGTAATCGTAAACTTGATTGGGGCTTTGACTTTGTCAATGCAGCGCTTTCCCAAACGAAAGGAATGTATTTAGTTGTGCAAAATAGTGGGGAAGGTGTATGTGAACAAGAAATCAATCAATTATTTGAACCAATGTATCAATCCGATCATGCCAGAACAAAGACAGGACAACGAGGAACTGGGCTTGGTCTTAGCATAGCAAAACAAATTATTGAAAAACATGGTGGAACCGTAAATATGGTATCACAACAAGGTGTTGGGACAGCAGTGCTCTGCTGGTTACCGCCATACAAAGGAGCAGATAAGGAATGAAATGGAAAAGAACATTATGTGTAGGCGGAATGATTGCATTCCTAACGATTAGTTTAGTTGGCTGCAATTCAGAGGCATCTTATTCGCCACAGGAGATAATCGACCAGGCTTTACAGGAAACAAAAGAGCTAGAAAGCTATTATGGTGAATATACTATGGATATAGATGAAACTGAGGGCGCTACCGTGAAAGAGTGGATGAAGGATGGTAAACGCCGAATTGAAATGTCAGTCGATGAAGATTATGTAATTGCAGTTAATGATGGTAAGCAAGTTATTACTTTTAGTAAAAAAGAAAACAAAGCGTCCATTATGACATTTGAAAATGGAGAATTAGAAGAGTTAATGGGAAGATCGGCAAAAGATAATGCCCAAGTCTTATTAAACTTAGTAAAGGATTCCCATGACATTGCCATAGCGGGTGAAGAAAAAATTGCTGGAAGAGATGCTTATCATATTACGGCAAAAGCACAAAAAAAGAATACACTACTAGGCGACATTGAAGTGTGGATTGATAAAAAAACGTGGTTAACGTTAAAAACTATTACGACGAACGCTGGTATTGTAACGCAACAACAGTACACGAAGCTTGAAGTGAATAAGAAAATAGATGATGCATTGTTTGCTTATGATATACCAGAAGGTGCAACAATCGAGCAAATTGATACGCAAGATCAAACGACATCTACGACAATGGATGAGGTGAAAAAACAGCTTGGTAATTTTTTAATACTACCTGAAAAAGATGGGGTGACTCTATCAACGATACTAGATATGAAAGTAGAAGAACGTCCAGAATTTTCATTTGAATATGAAAAAGAGGAGCAACCTGCATTTTCAGTGTCAGTGTTTAAAGTTGTGAGTAATTATGAAACGTTTGGTGGTAGTCTTGCGAATGAAGAAGATATACAAGTACGAGGTCAAGAAGGGACTTATATGGAATTAGGAGATCGCTTCGTTATTAGTTGGAATGAAAATGGCTACCAATACAGCATTCTTACTGAAAACCCTGATTTGACAAAAGAAGAAATACTAGCATATGCGAAGGAAATGACTATTGTTCAGTGAGGTGAACGGTATGCAGAAGGCTAATTTTATTAAATGCTTTGCGTTATTTTTATTTACTACTAGCTTTTTATATGGGGTCGGAGAAACCTATAATATCTCATGGCTTGCATTTCAATTTTTAGGACAGTACGATGCTGAAGGCTTTTATTTTAGCTTTAGTTCCCTAATCCCTGTCTTCGGCGGCTTGTTTATGGTTGGGGTATACGAAACACTCGTTAAACGATTTATTTAAATAGTAGAAAATCCACTATAGAAATTAAGTGGATTTTCTCTTTTTTTGTGTATTTATATAAAAATTTTACATAAGTTGAAACGGCCATCTATTGGTAATCGTTTATAGTGTAAGAGGAGGAGGTGGACAGCATTCTTGAAAAAATTATCGATGATCATGCAGAGCATTTGCTTCGCCTCGCCTATTTTTACGTTAAAAATCGGCATGTAGCAGAGGATATTGTGCAAGAAGTGTTTATAAAATTTTCAGAGCATGCCTATGAGGAACGAGGACAGCTACGCGCTTATTTATCGAAGCTGACGATTAATAAAAGCAAAGATTATTTAAAAAGCTGGCATTATAAAAAATGTGTTTTACAGGAAAAACTATTTCTTACACAGGCCAAAAGACAGCGAGATGCACTAATTGAAGCGGAGGAAAAATCACAAATTGGAGCCGCAATCCTAAATCTTCCGCTGGCATATAGAGAACCGATACTACTTTATTATTATGAAGAAATGAAGATTGCTGATATTGCCCAAGTGCTTGCAATTCCCGAAAATACTGTGAAAACAAGACTTAAAAGGGCACGTGAAGCATTAAAGCCACATTTAGGGGAGCAATGGGAGGTGTTATTACATGAATGACGTTAAAAAAGAACTGATTAAAATAGCAGGGGATATGTTACCGAGTAAAGAACGTGTCAAACAACGTGTTTTACAGCGTCATGAAGTACAACCTAAAAAGACCATTCGCTTTAGAGTAATAGCCGCTATTGTGACGCTATGTTTAGTAGGATTCGTCATACAGCTTTTAGATAGTGATAAAAAACAGACGGCATCACTATTTAATCAGACCCAGCTCGCCTATTATGAAGATATTTTAAAAATTATTTCGTTTAATCCAGATAGAGAATCTAATATAGAAGAGGCGTATGAACGCTATGAAAAGCGTGTTGCGTCCTATTATTTTGCCGAGTCTCTTGGTATCGAAAGTACAAAAGAAGAACGAGAGCTCGAAGGAAAAAGTCGCTATGAAGAGTTGCAAATGTATCAGGAATCACCTGAATATGCCAAGCTCTTTGAAAAACAAGGATTAAAAGGTTATTTTACAAAGTATATCGAGCCGATGTTACCAATGTTGGTAGCAGAGAAAAAACTTATAACAATATACGCCGAAAAGTATCCAACATTTCCGAATTGGATTGTAGAGGATATTGCTACTCGGGATGCGCTTCACTACTTTAATGCACATTTTTCAGAACAGGCGAAGGCCTTTCAGGAGGAATTGGGCTTAGAAAATTATTCAAATATCCGTCAAGGAACAAACCACATTGGGACCGTTGTTGCAGTCCAAGGTAATACCTTTTTACATGTTGAAGGGGCTGTTCCAGAGGATATTGCAGATTTGACGCAGGAACAAATTATAGACAAATACCATAACGCTACATGGTATCCTCTTATCGGTAATATGGCATTGAAAAAAGGAGATTATGTTGCCGTCCAGTCAGTGGGCGGGGGTACAGTTGAAGAAGATGGATTGGTAAACCAATATGGTTTAGTAGATGAAATAGAATTATTAGAGCCTACTGTTACAAAAAAGCTTACCCCTGAAAATACAGATGAAGTGAAACAATTTCTTCAACAAATAACTTGGAGAGTAAAAGAAAAAAACATTGAGAGACCACCAAATTATTCTTTTATTATAGATGAAAATCGAGTGGACATTTGGGAAGGATATGGCAATTCACTTTGGCTACAAGTGCAGGAATATGGTGAAATACAACTTAGTCAAGAAAGGGCTAACGAATTTAAAGCACTCTTAAAAATTGAAGAATGAATTTAAGTCTCCAATAAAGTTCCATCAGACTGTAGACAAACTCGAAAAAATTCGCGTTTGTCTACAGTCTATTTTCATTTGACTGTTTGTTATGTAGATTTTCGATGCAGTGAAAACTTTCTGTCACGTTCAACAGTATGTCGTAGAAGTGCTGCTGTTGTAAATTGAAAATTCAAAATTATTTGAGTGACTGGCACTTTTTGCTCATTAATTGGAAAATAAATAAGGATAAAGAATTGTAATATTTTATAAGCAAATGTAGTATTAAGGAAGTGGGGTATGAAAAAGGAGGGTGCGGTATGGATTTACAAGAATTTGAAGAACTATGGATTACGCTAGATGAATTATATAGTGCAAATCGCTATTTAGAATATATCGAGTTAAGCAGTGCCGCTATTGAAAGTGCCAATGCACTTGCTCTGTACGATAAAGCAATGCATTTATTGCGTTATAGCTGTATTAGCTATTTTCAAGTGGGGGATCTCCAAATATCCATTAATTTACTAGAAAAATACCGTGAACTGACTTTTTTATATGGCGATGATATCGATATCATTCAATATTATTCTCTTGCCTCCATTTATTGGGGAACATTCGGGCATTTAAAAAAGGCGGAAGAGCTTTTAATGAAAGGTCTCGAAATTGCAAAGCGTATACAACATATAGAAAGCCTAGGTAAAATTTATAATAATTTGAGTGGTTTAGAAATTGAACTCGGTAAGTATGCAAAGGCAAAGAGACTTGCATTAAAGAGTTTGTTCTATGCCAATGAATGTGAAATGAAACATGATGAACCCTATAAAAGAATTATACATTCTAAGACCAATTTAGCTACAGCGCATATTTGGCTGAAGGAATATGAAGAAGCAGATGTTCTGATACAAGAGTTGCTTATGACGATTAAGGACCCTCCCTATAATAAGGCTCAATTAGAGGTGTTTAATGCTCAAGCATTACTGTTTGAAAAACAAGGATATATCGGCGAAGCGATTGATATGTACCAAAAATCCAAGCATTATGCATTGCAAAATAATGATTTATCATTGTTACAAACCATCTACAATTCATTAGTTAAGCTTATTGAAGAGCAGGGAAATAAGATTATATTAAGTGCCGTCCAAAAGGAATATATTAATATATTATTAGAGATGCAAAGAGAGAATTATACGCAAGTGTTATTTGAAATGGAATATAACGATCAAAAGAAACATCTTGAAAGAACTTCCTACATCGATCCACTTACAAATATATATAATCGCCGCTATTTTGATGAACATGCGAAAGCAATGGTGGAAAGTGTATCACATGATCAAAAATTAGCTTTACTCATGATTGATTTAGATCATTTTAAATCCATAAATGACTCCAATGGTCATTTATTTGGCGATGACGCCTTAACAATGACCGCCACCACATTGCAACAATTTTTCCAGCCGTACAAATCTATTGTGGCCCGCTTTGGCGGTGATGAATTTATTGTTCTCATCCACTTAAGAGAAGAAGAATCCATCGCCATAATAGCTCAAAATTTATACAATACTTTAACTTCCCTTGTCTTAACAGTAGATAATGATGTTGTACAATTGGAGTTTAGTATAGGTGTTAGTACCAACGAAGATGTTCACATAACGAACGTAGAGCAATTAATCCATTATGCTGATAGTGCGCTTTATACGTCAAAACGAAATGGACGTAACCAACTAACGCTCTATAACCAATATAGCAATGTGGGAAATAGTAAATAAAGTAATAAAAAGGTAATTTATTCAATGTGTTTAATGCATTCATACAAATGAAATGAAGTTAGTTTCCGCGACCTTTATGTAAGACATAGAACAATACAATACATTACGGGCAAACGTAGTGTATTGTATTGTTTGTGTAAAGGGAGCGGATTTTTGTGTTAAGGACTAGCTTGCAAGTAGAAAATTGTTATCTTTTTTGAAAAAATTTTCATGTAAAATGAATCGGAAATAAATTGGGTTACGTCAGTAGGTTAGAAAGAAGGTGAGGCAGCAATGGAAATTGAAGAAATTATTGCAGAGCACGGGGATTATCTACTGAAAGTTGCCTACTTATATGTAAAGAATGAAGCAACAGCAGAGGATATTGTCCAAGATGTGTTTATTGCCTTTTATCAAAAGCAGCAACAGTTTCGCCAAGAATCATCATTACGTACATATTTGGTCAAAATGACGGTCAATCGCAGTCACGATTATTTACGAAGCTGGAAAAGCAAACGGCTGTCGCTATTTGAGAAAATTTCAGGACGTTCAACTACAGTCACGCCAGAAAAAGAAATGCTCGCTAAATCGTCCAAGCAGGAGCTAATAGAAGCTTTATTCACTTTGTCTGTACAATACAGAGAGGTGTTGATTCTCTATTATTTTGAGGAAATGACAACAGTAGACATTGCTAAGCTTGTTCAATGTCCTGAGGCAACTGTGCGCACAAGATTACAACGGGCAAGAAAGCAGCTAGCTACAGTCATCGCTGACTACGATTGGGAGGTGTTACGCTATGAATCGATTTAAAGAAAACGTGTTACATGAGCTTCAACATGTAAAGCTTTCGGAGGAGAAAAAGCTACGGATTGCACAAAAAGCAAGAGCTAAAAGTAAAAGCAAGAGCAGTAGCCAACATCAGTATCGAATTGTGCTAGCGACTTTTACACTGCTAGCGATTGGCTTTAGTGCCCTTATGACAAAGAAATCAGAGCAACAAACACCCCCTATGCAAGGAGCTGCCATACAGCAAGAATCTGAGAGATGGACCATTTGGACGGTATTAGGGCATGATTGGGTAAAAGGGCTGCTCCTTATTTGTATATCTGTAAGTATAGCATTGATTATTAAACGTATATTGCATAAAAAAGGGTATGGCTTGCCAGTATGTATTGCATGTGGAGAAAATTGGTCAGCTAAGCAAGTTCGAAAATTGTATTGGAAAAATGGGCAGATAGAGTGTCCACATTGTAGTAAAAAGCAATACCGTACAAAAAAGTCGGTACAATTATCTGGCCTACTCAATATTCCTATACCGTTTATTGTGTTTTTGGGCCAAGTATTTGATCAATTCTTTATCGGTATCTTGTTTTTTATCGCAAGTAGCGTAATTTTTCATTATTTATTACTTCCTGATATAGTAAAATTACAAGAAGATGATCCAAGTAACGAGCCTCTTTGGTAGCTAATAAAAATATAAAAGTCTCTTTTTATAGTAATTTGTCAAATTCGATTGACAACTGTTTTTATTTGCATTATCTTTTTGTTAACTTATTTTTAATTTAGGTTAACAAAAGGGGGATTTTCGTTTGAAAAAGAGTAATACTTACAATTATGTGTTAGCGGCGTTCGGAGCGGCTATTATCGCAGTTCTTGCACAGGTAACGATTCCGCTACCACTGATTCCAATTACAGGTCAAACTTTAGCTGTAGGCTTAGTTGTTACAATATTAGGTACAAGACTTGGTACACTATCTGTACTTGTTTATATTTTACTTGGCACAGCAGGTATTCCAGTATTTAGTGGTATGTCAGGGGGGTATGGTATCATTATAGGACCGACAGGAGGATATATTGTTGGCTTCCTTGCTGCGGCTGTATTGATGGGTTTATACTTAAATAAATTTGGCATTACCATTGTACAAGCAATCATTGCCAACATTATCGGTATGGTAGTAACATTGGCGTTTGGTACAGCTTGGTTAAAAATTGTCGGCGATTTAACATGGACAGCAGCATTTATGGGTGGAGCTGCTCCATTTATTGTTGTTGGAGTATTGAAGGCAGTACTTGCGGCATGGCTTGGTGTCATCGTACGTCGACGTTTAGAAAGTGCGCATTTAATCGAAGCAATAGCATAGGGGGAGTAATTGGATGGCAACACTTTGGACAGGTGGAACAATATATACGATGGAAAAAACGGGCGAAACAGTTGAAGCAGTACTTGAAAAAGATGGACAAATTGTGGCGGTTGGTACCGTTGACAGTTTGTTACCACAAGCTACAACGGTCCGAGATTTACAAGGAAATGTAATGTACCCAGGATTTGTTGATAGCCATTTACATATTATTGGATATGGGGAAAAATTAATGCACATTGATGTGTCGAATGTAACTAGCAAGGAAGAATTGTTACATATCATTGGTGAACGTATGCAAGGCACTTCTTCAGAACAATGGGTTGTTGCTATTGGCATGAATGAAACAGGGTATGCCGAACCCATTTTCCCAACTTTGTCGGAGCTTGATGCGCTCGGTGAAGCCCATTTGATTATTAAACGTAGTTGCCATCATTTAATTTTAGCTAATTCAAAGGCACTTGCATTTGCTGGAATTACAAACGATACACCTTCACCAGAAGGCGGTATTATTGATAAGAAAAACGGTCAATTAACAGGTGTTTTAAAAGATACTGCATTATATTTAATCGTTAACCATATGCCGTATTATACGCCTGAATATATTGAAGAAGCGCTTCAAAAATCCATAGCATCGCTCCAATCGTATGGCTTAGTAGGTGGTCACTCGGAAGATTTAAGCTACTTCGGTCCTCCTAGTCAACCAATAAATGCTTATCGAAAAATAGTTGATGCGCAACAATCATTTAAAGTGCACTTATTACAACACCATACCGTTTTTGAGGAAGTTGCTTTGTTAAACGAGCAATCAACAACATATGTACAATTTGGTGCAATGAAAATATTCGTCGATGGTGCTTTCGGGGGACGTACGGCCGCTTTACGTGAACCATATTGTGATGACCCTAACAATTACGGCATACTTGTTCATTCAACAACGCAATTAGAGCAGTATGTGCAACTTGCAAGACGTCATGGACAAACAGTTGCAGTGCATGCGATTGGTGATTTAGCAATAGATACAATTTTAGATGTTTTTGCCGCTTTTCCACCTCGTGAAGGGCAATTGGACAGACTAATTCATTGCAGCTTAATTGATGAGGTTATTTTAGATAAATTGGCAGCATTACCGATAGCTGTAGATATGCAACCACAGTTTGTTCAAGGAGAGTATTTAGCGGAGCTTGTGAAGTTAGGTGAGAAGCGCGCACAAGGACTTCATCCATTAAAATCACTGCTAGATCGAGGACTGATTGTAGCAGGTGGCAGTGATGCACCGATTGAAGTACCGAATCCTTTATACGGCATTTACGCCGCTGTGACAAGACGAAATTTCGGTGAAAGCCATCATGGTTTTGGTCCGCAGGAAAAAATTTCACGCTTCGATGCAGTGCGCCTCTATACAGTAGGGTCTGCTGAAATAATTGGCCAGGAGCATGCGAGAGGCAAAATAAAAGAAGGCTTTAGTGCTGATTTCACCGTTTTCGAAGATGATATATTTGCGGTAGATATAGAAAAAGTACCACATATTCAAGTTGCCTATACAGTTGTAGATGGTCGTATCGTATATGAAAGTAAAAAAAATCGTTGTGAAGCTTAGCTTCATAACGATTTTTTTGTACCGAATTTAAAAATGATTGAAGGAGCTATCGTCTATCAGAAAGGTCCTGTACTTGTTTTTCCAATTGTTTAACGCGTACTGTAAGTTCATTTATTTGGTGTTGGAGCGTTTCGGGAGGAAGTGTTTGAAGACTGGACTTTCCATTTTTAATGAGCTTTATCAGAAAGAAAAACATAGCGACCAAAACGAAAAAAATAAAAATAGTACTAATGATATCACCGATGTTGAATTGCATCTAAATTTCCTCCTCCTAATTTGTTGTGATGTTTTATATACCGTATTAACTAAGGAAAGGTTTCAATTTAATATCACATTCAAGCAATTCCCGAGTTTATCTTGCTTAAGCAGAAATCCGCAACCGCAACTTATATGATAGATGTGTGTTTCAAACATCCACAATAAAGCTGGACGCAACATTTTCTATTTGAAAGATAACTTGAAATGCAATAATTATCATACGTTATAAGTAGAAATAATGTGAAACGGCTCGTAATGGATAGTACGCGACAGGGGTGAGGAAATGCAAAAAGCTCGTCAAATTATGCGACAAGCCATCTATAACATTTACACGTATCGCACCGATTATATCCGAGTTTTCATTATGATACGTGTATTTCAGTTTTTATTAGTAATACCAGTGTCAACAGTCGTATTGAAGCTAATGCTAAATGTGACGGGCTACACCCACATTACGGAACAAAATATACAAAGCTTTTTAATGCACCCTTTTGTCTTAGCGATGATGCTTCTTTTAGTATTGCTTATCTTACTTTTTATTTATTATGAAATGGGTTTTCTATTTATCATGGCTTTTAATCAGCAAAGGGGCATCCGTTATCGCTTTCTTACAATGTGGCAACAATTAAATCGCAAGCTTATCTACTTTTTTAGTCTGCAAGTCATTTATTTAATCGTTTATATTGCCCTATTGTTGCCTTTGGCTTCATTTTTGCTTCCTCTTACATTAACGCAAGGAATTACGTTACCTCACTTTATTACAAATGAAATGATGAGCACACGTTTAGGAAGGGTACTTTATGCGGCTATAGCCAGTATATTAGTAATAGTAGGAATACGTAGCATTTTGACCTTACCTATTTTTACAATACAGCCGAAAATTTCTATTCGCCAGTCGTTTCTACAAAGTTGGCGTTTTTCAAGACGAGGATTAGCTGAGCTACTCGTATTACTGGCAATGGTTTTAACAGTTCATTTATTTCTTTTATTAGCTATAACAGTTGTCAGTACGCTACCTTTATTTTTCTTGGAGCGCAATATGCCGAGTGCAGCACTTGTAACGGCAGGTCTTACACTCGCGTTTTTAGAAATGGTCTTTGTTGTGTTATTTAGTTTGTTGCAAGCAATGTTTTCGCAAGTAATGGTTGCCATTACGTATAATACACGTTATATGGCAATGCCAAAATATTCGCATAAGAGCAAACGCTATAACGTATTGCCAATACTGATTGGTGTAGTCTTTTCTATTTTAAGCATGACGAATATATATTCGTTAGAAAAAAGTGTTTACGCACCTGATACAAAAATTATTGCACATCGAGGCTATACAGCAGGACATGTAGAAAACACGATCAATGGACTTGTTAGTGCAGCCAATGCAGGTGCAGATATAATAGAACTTGATATTCAGCAAACGGTAGATGGGGAATTTGTCGTTTTTCATGATCGTACATTAAGGCGCTTAGCTGGTAAAAATGGAGTGATTGCAAATATGACACTAAGTGATTTAAAAACAATTACCATCTATGAAAATGGGTTTACTGATAAAATTTCATCTTTAGATGATTTTATAGAAATCGCAAAAGCACTTGATGTTACATTGCTTATTGAATTAAAGGTACACGGTAAAGAAAGGGAAGACGTATTGCCTCGGTTAGTAGAAAAATTGCGAGCCTATAAGGTGCTTGATACGTATTATGTACAGTCCTCAGATGCGCAATTGATGTCACAGTTGAAAAATTTAACACCTAATTTGCGCGTAGGAATTGTTTATGCACTTAATATTGGACCGATGGATGATTTAAATGTGGATTTTATTGCGTTAGAGGAATCGTGGGTGAATGAAAGCTTAATTACCGAACTAAAGGCACAACATATGGATTTATTTGTTTGGACATTAAACAAAGATCGTTCATTACAGGAGTTTATTGAGAAAAATGTCTCAGGTGTCATTACAGATCATCCAGATGTGGCATTAGATTTAAGATCAAAGCAAAACGAACAACAATATTTTTTACAACGGATATTAAATAAATTGTCCTTTATTTTTTAGCTCGTTAAATCGTAAATATGCTGACTTTCGACAAATGTAAAAATAATTTGGTAATATTGTAACCTTTTTCTTTTGAAATCGACTACTTCATTGAATTCGTGAAATGAAGGAGATGTATTTTTTATGAAAATGACTAAGGTCGTACCATTTGCAATGTCAGCATTATTACTAGGGAGTGTGGCAATCGCTCCAACAGCATCAGCAAACGGAGGAGAAGCAGTTGTGACAAATGCTACACAACAAGATGAACAAAGCCCACAAGTGCAGCCAATTTTTATAAAAGTAGCTGGTACAGTTGAGAATGTGGAAGAACGTGACAATGCGACTTATTATACAACAAAAGATGGAGAAAATACGAACGTATTTGTTGTAAATAAAGACACACTTATTTTTGATAATACAGGGAAAGAAGTAAAGCTTCAAAAAGGAGATAAAGTAACGGCTTATACGTATGCAAATAAGCCAATGCTGATGATCTATCCGCCACAATACAACCCAGAAGTTATCATTGTTGAATCACAGGAAATGGGCAGTGTGACAGTTGACTTTTTCAATGAAGATTTAGTGAATACGGATAACAGCTTAAAATTAAATGTTGGGGAAGAAACAGTAGTCCAAAGCCAACTAGGTAAAGAAGTATCAGTGAAAGATTTAGCAGAGCAACATTTACTTGTGTTCTATACGATTACAACAAGAAGTATCCCAGCACAAACACCACCAACAAAAGTAATCGTTTTAGACGCTGTATCTGAAGAACAAGGTGAAGTAGCTGAGGAAACTGAGGAAGCTTCTTCTAATTCAGCAGTACAAGATATAATAAAAAATGATTTCTATGATATCAATGGCACTACAATGGTGCCTTTACGATTAATTGCCGAAGAACTTGGCTTTAAAGTAGAGTCAACAGGAACTGGCGCAATTGTTTCAAAAGGCGCAGTATCTTATACAATTACACGTGGTGAAAAAGCATACGGCTACAATAAAGCACTTCGTCAATTTGAGGTAGCACCTGCTTTACTAGAACCATCAAAAACATATGTACCTGTTGAATTTTTCGAAGAATTAATGCAATAACATATAAAACCCCCTCCAATCGATGGAGGGGGTTTTATTATGTGAAAATTCAGAATCGTTTCGGTGCCTGACACTTTAACTGAAGAAATAGTCATAGGTGTTTTTGAGAAGGAGGGTCATGGTAACAATGATGAATAATTTTCGTACAAAGGTACTGCCCTTTTTAATGGCAAACTGTGTCCCCACAATAGCCCCAAAAATTTGAGCGATTCCCATAATAACTCCGTATAAATAATGCACTTCGTCTAAATAGACAAACATCAGAAGTGCTGCCATATTGCTGCCTAAATTTAAAAACTTTGCATTTCCAGCCGCCTTTAAAAAATCTAAACCAAGCATTAAAAAAGTAAAAATAAAAAAGGAACCTGTACCAGGCCCTAAAAACCCGTCATAAAAGCCAATCGCTAATAGTAAAAAGATGAGCCCGAAAATACGAATAGGTGAGAGTTTTTTTATTGTAGCGCTGCCTCCCCAATCCTTTTTGAAAATGGTATAAACGCCCACTGCAGCAAGCATAATGAGCATTAAAGGTTTTAATATATCTGGACTAATTAATGTAACGAACCAGGCTCCGATTAGTGATCCAATAAATGCTAATGGGAAATACTTTCTGACAAATCGAAAATCAAGTTTTCCAGAACGATAAAAAGAAATAACAGAAGTTAATGACCCCATCGTTCCTGCAAGTTTGTTTGTTGCAACAGCTGTTGTTGGACTTAATCCTACAAATAAAAGAGCTGGTAATGCTATTAAACCACCACCTCCAACAACAGAATCAATAAAAGCGGCTAAAAAGCCAAGTAATATAAGGATAATTACAACTTGTGGATCTAAATTAAAAATCATGATGTCACTCTTTTCATTTTAGTTACTACCGCAATAGTAACTAAAATAAATATATAAGTAAAGACTATTTTCATTCGCAATTAGATGAATAGTTTTACTATAATGAAACAAATGGAGGTAATGGATGATGGAGTTAATTTCCCAATTGAAGCAATTAGGTTATACAGAATATGAAGCGAAAGCATACATAGCACTTGTACAAAATAATAATGTGACGGCGTATCAAGTTAGTAAAGATTCTAAAGTTCCACGTGCACGTGTATACGATACACTCAATCAATTGGTTGAAAAAGGACTTGTTATGAAGGAAGAGACACCTGAGCAAACAACCTATTCAGCAATACCAAGTTCTATTTTTATCCAAAAAACAGAACAGCAATGGCAATCTAATTTTATGTCCATTGCTGATCAATTAAAGACACTAGAACAAAAAAAGAAAGAAGAAGAAAATCAAATACTAATTATACGCGATAAGGAAACAATTCTTAGCTTCTGTACTGCAATGTTAAAACGAGCAAAAGAAAAAGTACTAATTTCAATGTGGGATGATGTCTATAATATATTACGTGAGGACTTAGAGGAAATTGGGGAAAAAGTGCCCATTCATGGCATTACAATAAATGTAGACAACCCTATAGCTACTGTAGACCAACATCGAACAACCAACTATATTAAAGCTCAAACAACTGCCCATTGGTTTATTATCGCTGTTGATGGAAATGAAATGATTTATGGACCATCACCTTTCCGCAAAGATTTAGCCTTTTTTACTGATGATGCATTCCATATTAACTTTTTAGAAGATTACATTTGGCATGACGTACTTGTCAATCGATTAGTAAAAAGAAGTGATGATAATTTGAATGATTGGATTACGAAAGAAAGAAGTTTATTTTTTTTAGAAAACAAAAATTAATTGGTTACCAACTATTCATTAATCATAATAAACAATTTTATTGAGCCACCTAGTATCACCTCTCAAAAGATGCTAGGTGGCTCGTTTATTGCAAACGTTAATGCACTTATATCTTTTTAATCGTTTATTGAATTATTTTAATATTCAGTCTACAATTTGTTTTATATAGAGGGGGGCAAATGATGAAAGTACAAGTAGGTGAAAAGATTACTTTTGAACGTACGTTTACAATAGAAGATGTTGAATTATTTACAAAGGTATCAAAGGATGAAGGTGTTCATCATATCACACCAGATGAACAAGGTCGTTTTGTTGTGCAGGGGCTTTTGACAGCTACACTCCCAACAAAAGTGGGTGGTGACTTTAACGTATTGGCGCGTACAATGAACTTCGAGTTTTTACGTCCAGTTTTTAGCGGTGATACTATTCGCTGTGATGTCATGATTGAACAATTTGAACTAGATGAAAAAAATCGTCAAGCGATTAATACATCATTTTCTTGTATAAATCAACTTAACAAAGAGGTATTAAAAGGGAGCTTTTCTGGCATTATTCTATAAATTATAGAAGTGGAGGCTAGCATATGAAAACTACAAATATGATGTTTTTTGAACGGCCGTTTCCAAGTGCCAATTGCATTGTTATTCAAGACGATCAACCTTTTTTAGTTGATACGGGCTTTGGTAGTGATGTGCTCCGAACGGAAAAACTTTTAACCGATGCAGGGATATTACCAAAGCAGTTAGCAGGTATCATTAATACACATTATCATAGTGATCATGTTGGGGGTAATCATTATTTTCAACAGCGGTACGCATTACCGATTGCTGCACATCTTTGGGAGGGGGAGATGGTGAACCATTGTGATTTAGAGTCATGTGGTTCCCATTATTTAGATCAACCAGTAGAACAGTATGTTGTGCAACAGCTACTTATAGATGAACAAGAAATTTTAACGGGAAATAGTGCTCTTCAAGTTTTACATACACCAGGACATACATTAGGGCATATAGCTTTATACGAACAAAAGCAACAGATATTAATTTGTGGAGACTTATTTCAATATAATGATGTAGGTTGGTTGAATATTTTTCGTGAAGGCACAAATAGTGTAAGACGTTCATACGAAAGTTTGGAGCGACTCGCTAAGCTACCAATAAAACTAGCTTACCCTGGGCATGGGCGAGCGATTGAAGAACCGTTACTAATGATAGATAAAGCAAGAGAACGACTCGAAAAGTGGATGAAATCTCCTGAGAAAATGGCTTGGCATGCATGTAAGCGAATTTTTTCTTTCACACTGATGCTGAAAAATGGATTAACGAGCAAGGAAATTCCACCGTATCTACTCGGCTGTGGCTGGTTTCATGATTTTGCCGTGCACTCTTTCCAATTAGAGCCTAAGGAGTTTGTCCAACTATTACTGGATGAAATGATTCGCTCTAAAGCTGCCATATGGCAACAGGGCAAGTTATTAGCGACAGCACCATTCGAAATACCATCTTCAAAATGGATTGATGAAGATTGGAAGCCGATTAATTGGACAAGATGATGAAATAATTTTTACAAAAATAAATATGGAACAGTGTTAGAAGAGAAGGAAGTTCTAATACTGTTCTTTTTTATTTGCTTTAAACGAATTAAATCGTCTTATAGGTAATGAAAAGAAATGTTAAGGATTCTTAGAATTTTCGATATATCCTCTTAAGGTTTGAATTTTAAAGTATCTATATCAATTCAAACTACTGAGGTGAATAAGTGTGAAAAACCTTTCTTTCTTAACTCAATTTTTCGCAAATCCAAAAACAATTGGAGCCATTCTTCCAAGCTCAAGTTTTCTCGGTGATAAAATGATTGAAAAAATTGATTTTAAAGTAGCAAAATATATTGTTGTATCTGGGCCAGATACAGGTATTCACAGAAAAATTGCTTGAAAAAAGAAACTCTAATAATGTTTGTACGTTTTTTTAGAGGGGATAAAGCAAGAATGGACGCAAAAGGTACTGGTCTTGGATTGTCTATTTCTAAAAGAATCATTGAACTTCATCATGTGGATTTACGCGCGGTATACAAGGATAGCTGGATAACGTTTATTGTGATGCTCCCTATTGAGGAGAATAAATTAATGAAGAAGCAGGAGATGTGCATGCCAATACATCTCTTTTTTAGTCTCGACTTTTAATAATCACTGTGCAACCTAATTTATCATACATTGACATAAGTATATATTGCTCATCTTAAGAATCCTTAATGATTTCAACGCGTATTTCTTAATATTTAATTCTTATTATGTGTTTATTGAAAGTGTTGAGGAGAGTGTAGAAATGACAAAGAAACTGCTCATAATTGCAATTTGGTTCGTATTCATTTATATATTAAAGCATTTTCAGTTACTGCCACTTAATTTGAATGCACTAAATGATTTGATTTCGGCCAATAAAAATTATGCATACTTATTGTTTATTGGCCTTTGGATAATTAGACTGATATTGCTTATTCCAGGTACAACACTAATGATTTTGGGGGGAGTTTGTTTCCAACCTATTGAGGCTTTCATGTTATCAACTGTAGGCATTGTATTGAGCGAAACGTTCGTCTATATACTTTCAAAAAGCTTTGCGGGGAATAGGCTAAATAAATATTTAGAAAATAGGTACCCCGACTTGAATAATTTATTAGAAACGTACAATTACAAATTTTTAGCAATAGGCGTCATATGTCCAATAGCACCAGCAGATGTGATTTGTTTTTTGTCCGCATCTGTAGGGATTAAGTATTCAACTTACATTTTTACTGTGATTATTGCGAGTACCCCATTAAGGATTCTATATAGTTATATGGGCAGTAACCTTCATGAATATACAGTTGGTTTAGTGTTCGTAATTGTTTCACTAATTTTTGTATTCGCAGCATCGATAAAAATTTGGAATTCACTTAAACAAAAACGATTAGAGCTGCATCAATAGTTTAGTTAAGAGTCTGATTTGTGTAGTCAGGCTCTTAGCTTCCTATCATTTATATTCAATCTATAGTATTGGCAAATATAGACATTTAATATATGATGAATGCAGCGAGGTGATTAAAGTGGCACGATTAAGAACGAACATACTTGAGGCTAGAGATAAAGATACGCTTGAAAACATGATTAATAAATTTTTATATGATTTACCAGAAGGAGACTTTGTCGATATTAAGTATTCTACATATACTTTTTATGATAAGCATAGTGTTTACACAGCTCTTATTCTTTATAAAATTACATAGCAAGTCACGTCTTATAGTGGAATTTCTGACAGAGAAAAAAGCCTTGATGTAATATCAAGGCTTTTTTATGTGTAGTTAGCTCCGTTGTCCCACACTTATAACATTAAGCGTTTGGATAAATCATCGTAGCTGGGTCAACATATTCATTAAATTGTTCTTCAGTTAACAAACCAGAAGCAATAGCAGCTTCTTTTAATGTAGTGCCTTCTTTATGTGCTTTTTTCGCAATTTTTGCTGCATTCTCATAGCCAATATAAGGATTTAATGCAGTGACTAGCATTAAGGAGTTTTGCAGGTTATGATCAAGCACTTCAATATTTGGTTCGATACCAATCGCACAGTTATCATTGAATGATTTCATCGTATCGGCTAGGAGGCGAGTTGACTGTAAGAAATTATAGATAATGACTGGTTTAAAAACATTGAGCTCAAAATTCCCTTGTGAAGCGGCAAAGGCAATCGTTGCATCATTTCCAACGACTTGTGTCACGACCATTGTCATCGCTTCACTTTGCGTTGGATTTACTTTACCTGGCATAATGGATGAGCCTGGTTCATTTTCTGGAATGGTAATTTCACCGATACCAGAACGAGGACCACTTGCTAACCAACGTACATCATTCGCAATTTTCATTAAGTCCGCTGCGAGTGCTTTTAATGCGCCATGCGCCACGACAGCTTCATCATGACTTGTTAGTGCATGGAACTTATTTGCTGCAGATGTAAATTGTTTTCCTGTCAGCTCGCTAATTTCAGCTGCTACTCGATCGCCGAATTCAGGATGTGCATTAATACCAGTACCGACAGCCGTACCGCCAATTGCAAGCTCCTTCATATATTCAACATTATGTTTAATCATTTGCTCAGATTTACCTAGCATTGCTGACCAGCCACTTATCTCTTGACCTAAAGTCAGTGGAGTAGCGTCTTGTAAATGAGTACGTCCGATTTTAATAATATCTTTGAAATTCTCAGCCTTTTCATCCAAGGTAGCTTTTAGTAAGCGAAGGCGAGGTAGTAAATAATCTTCTACTTTTAGTACAGCTGCGATATGCAACGCCGTAGGAAACGTATCGTTGGAGCTTTGTGATTTATTGACATCATCATTTGGATGGATGCGGTCTGATTCACCAGCGTCTTGTAAAATTTGATTTGCACGATGCGCAATAACCTCATTTACATTCATGTTGGATTGTGTGCCACTACCTGTTTGCCATACAACAAGAGGGAATTGGTCATCCCATTGACCGTTTAAAACTTCATCTGCAGCTTGCACAATCGCATTTGCCTTAATATCTGAAAGCTTTCCTAATTTATTGTTCGCAATTGCTGCACTTTTCTTTAGAATAGCCATTGCTTGAATTAATTCAATAGGCATATGCTCAGTGCCAATTTGGAAGTTTTCCTTACTACGTTGAGTTTGTGCTCCCCATATTTTGTTGGCAGGTACTTTAATTTCACCCATAGTGTCTTTTTCGATACGAAAATCCATTTATAACAGCTCCTTCGATATATGTAATGAAAAAACGGATATTCTTAGTCTGATGTAAGAATATCCGTTTAATGCATGCTTATTTCAAAAAATAAGGGGGGATTCTGAAATAAACAAACTAGAGAAAAAATCTATATGATAATGATAATTGTTATCAATTAAAAAGTCAATTGTTCTGCTTAATAAATTAGATTAAATGAGAATTAATCGCAATGTGGTTTGTGAGTATATTATAACTTACCCGTTTTGTCTGCTCATAAACTTTTTCGCCTATGGAAATAGGGAAGAAATTATCTCTTTTTCTTCCCTAAATCTTTTGATAGAGGTTGTTTTTTCGGTATTTTTTCAAACAACACAAATACATGATACTGTCGCTCATCGATTTGAATAACATCGATTACTTTTGCCTTCCGACCTTTTAGTTGGAGGTTTTCATCCACAGTGGGAATGCGTATTAATAACTGATTTAAAATTGAGGACTTATTTTCATAAAAATGAACAACATGCATATTTACAGTTCTCCTTATTCGGTATTTTAGTCAATTTATGAGACATTGAAAGAATATAGAACTATAGATAGAGAGGGAAAGACAGATAGGAAAACGTGGCGAACAGAAATAAAATATGCCTCCTAAACTTTAGGAGGCAATACTCATGCACTGCGAATGGGCGCTGTTTTTTACAATGCTTTGTTATACATACGTTTTAACCATTTTCGTTGCCTCCAACTACTCACAATATATAAAGGAATGGAGAGTGACAATAACACAGCGGATGCTTTATACACTATTGCATAATGCAAATACTTGCCAACGAAAATACCGACTAATGCTAAAACAGTTAATATGAAAATTTGCCTTTTTTGATTTTCATAGACGGAAAAGACAAATTCTCTGTACTGCAAATTTTCCTTTTGGATTAATAAGCGCTGGGGTGTTTCCACGAGATCGTATAAAGAATGAAATACTTTAAAAATCGGTAACGCATTGAGCCATTGTAATACAGACTTCCAATTATTTGAGCTTCCTTGCTTTACCCAATCAGTAAATACTGGTTTAATGATATCTAAAATTTCTTTTTCTGGATTTATGGTTAACAGTAAACCTTCAATTGTCACAAAGGAGCGGCCTAAAAAAATAAATCGTGTAGGTACTTGTATAGGAAGTAGTTTTAAAATGTCGTTCATTTCTTTTTTGACGGCGAATAAGTCCATTTCTTTTACCTTATTTACATCTAATAAGAGTACTTCCTTAAGTAGATTTTCAATGACTTTCAAATCTGCTCCTGGTAGTAAAAAACCTAAACTCTTTAATGTCTCTGCTGCTTGTGCATAATTTTTCAGAAAAATGGCCTGCATTAAATTTTGGAAATTAGCTGCATCTTTTCTTGATATTTCGCCTACCATTCCAAAATCAAGAAGTACAATTGTACCATCTGCCTTTACTAAAACATTTCCAGCATGTGGATCCGCATGAAACATGCCCGCCTCTAACCATTGAGGCAAGAAGGCGCGCAATAATTGCTTTGATAAAACTTCTTTATCAATTTGATTTGTTGATAAAAATACACTATCAGTTATTCTAACACCATCTATCCAATCCATTACTAATACTTGTGATGTACTAATATCGGGATAAGCAGTAGGAATCGTAAGCTGATAGATGTCTTCAAAGCGTTCTCTGAAATGCTTCATTGTATCTAACTCTTTTTTGAAATCCAATTCACGTCCTATAACAGATTTGAGTTCATTAAAGAGCATTCTAAAATTAATAAATCCTTTTGGAATAGGAGCAAAATATTGAGCAAATGAAATAATAATGGCTAATGAACGAAAATCAGTTCGCATAATTGATGGGATGGATGGCCGTTGTACTTTAATAGCTACATTTGTTCCGTCTTTTAGCCTTCCGCGATAAACTTCACCAATAGAGGCAGAAGCCACTGCCTTTGGCTCGATGGAAAGAAGCACATTGTCTATCGGTTTGCCCCATTCCTTTTCCAATACACATTGAATATCTTCCCAAGGAGAGGGAGGTACTTGATCAACTAAATCTTGAATTTGACTAATAAAACTTTTTGGCAGTAAGTCTTCACGAATACTTAAAAGTTGCCCAACTTTAATTAATACACCTTCCAGCTCAAATAGTGTCTGGCGAAATTGTCGACCAAGCTTTTCCCATAACAATTCCCATTGTGCATCCGATTTTTTTCTAAAGCGATACCAATAAACTTGAATAATCATGGAAAATGCAAAGGATAGGATTTTCCACATTCGAAACCAGCTTTTCCTATTTTTCATGCTATATCCCCCAGTTTTATCAATTTGGTAATTAATAAACAATACTTAAATCATACACCAAATATTGTTAAAAATGAGATGAATGTAATTATTTAATATTCGCGGAAGGAAGGTTGAATTCCGTGTCTGAGGCGTAATCCCGCGGAAGATGGGTAGAATTCCGCGAAAGGGAGGTGTAATCCCGCGTCTGAGGTGTAATTCCGCGGAAGAGAAGAGTAATCCCGCGGAAGGAAGGTAGAATTCCGCGGAAGAGAGGTATAATTCCGCGAAAGGAAGGAGTAATCCCGCGTCTGAGGTGTAATTCCGCGGAAGAGAAGAGTAATCCCGCGGCAGGCAGGTAGAATCCCGCGAAAGGAAGGTGTAATCCCTCGGAAGGGAGTAGTAATTCCGCGGAAGAGAGGTAGAATCCCGCGGAAGAGAGGCGTAATTCCGCGAAAGGAAGGAGTAATCCCGCGGCAGGCAGGTAGAATCCCGCGAAAGGAAGGTGTAATCCCTCGGAAGGGAGTAGTAATTCCGCGAAAGGGAGTAGTAATTCCGCGGAAGGAAGGTAGAATCCCGCGAAAGGGAGTAGTAATTCCGCGGAAGGGAAGTATAATCCCGCGTCTGAGGAGTAATTCCGCGAAAGGGAGTAGTAATTCCGCGGAAGGAAGGTAGAATTCCGCGAAAGAGGTGTAATTCCGCGGAAGGGAAGTATAATCCCGCGTCTGAGGAGTAATTCCGCGAAAGGGAGGAGTAATTCCGCGGAAGAGAGGTGTAATTCCGCGAAAGAGATGCATAATCCCGCGGAAGGAAGGAGTAATCCCGCGGAAGAAAATAAACAAGGAATTCCGCAAAAGTAAGCAGGAATTCCTTGGGTCTTTAGTGAGAAGAAGTTATACTGTCTATTCGAGTTATTAATTTTTGACTTGAAGTATCGAGTCCTGTTATTTCTACTTTAATTCCTTTTGCTTGAAGTAAATGTTTTACTTTATGCAAGGCACCTACAGCAGAATCATCCCATAGTCGACTATTGCTAAAATCTATAGTAACTTTAGAATCTATGCTTTCAATTTTTTTGAAGTAATGAACGAAGTTATGTGTGGCAGCAAAAAATAATGGACCTTCTATTTTGTAAATATCTCCATTTTTTGCTACTTTCAATGTTGAAATTTTTACTACAAAGAAAATAGCACTTAATACAACCCCTGCAATAACGCCTTTCGATAAATCATGCGTGTATACTACGATGATCACTGTAACTAGCATAACAATTGCATCACTAGGAGGGGCCTTCACTAAATACTTGAATGAATTCCAATCAAATGTACCGATACATACCATAATCATAACGCCTACTAATACTGGCATAGGAATTTTGACGACTAAATCCCCTAAAACGAGAATTAAAAAAATTAAAAATAAACCAGCTATAAGGGTTGAAAAACGCCCTCGTCCACCAGACTTTACATTAATGACAGATTGACCAATCATCGCACAACCAGCCATTCCTCCAAAAAATCCATTAATAAAATTAGCAATACCTTGTCCTCTCGCTTCTTTATTCTTTTCACTTTCCGTCCCCGTCATGTCATCCACGATTTGGGCAGTTAATAAAGATTCGATTAGACCGACGATGGCTAATGCAAGCGAATAGGGGAAAATAATTTTTAATGTTTCAAACGTGAACGGCACATTCGGAATGGCGAATGTCGGTAGCGTTTGCGTTATAACACCTAAATCACCAATTGTTCGTAAATCAACGCCACTATAAATCGCGATAGTAGTTAAGACGATGATTGCTATAAGTGGTGCTGGTATTACTTGAATATAACGTGGTAAAGTATACAAAAGTAATAGTGTCAATGCGACAAAGATATATGTCATGGTAGACATTCCAATAATTTGAGGGACTTGTGCTAAAAAGATTAAAATAGCTAATGAATTAACGAAGCCAATCATTACAGCATTGGGAATGAATTTCATTAATTTTGCTATTTTTAACATACCAAAAATTAGTTGAATAATGCCTGTTAAAATTGTGGCAGCTAGTAAATAATTTAGTCCGTAATCTTTTACTAATGGGGCTATTACAAGTGCCATTGCGCCTGTAGCTGCTGAAATCATACCAGGTCTACCACCGACAAACGCGATTGTGACAGCGATACAAAAAGATGCATATAACCCTACCATTGGATCAACGCCAGCGATGATAGAAAAGGCAATGGCTTCTGGGATAAGAGCAAGTGCTACGACAATGCCTGCTAATAGATCGCCTCGGATATTTCCAAACCATTGTTGTTTTAAACTTTGCATGATGTACTCCTTAATATGAAAATTCTTTGAGTATCATACCATTCATATTCCCAAAATGGAACCTTTTTGAGACAATATAAGGAGGAAAATTGATGATTTTCGGTTATGTACGACCTTTATATAATGATGAAACGTGTGAAGAACAGTTAAAAGCTATATCTGAAAAATGCCAAACTATATATCGGGAACCGCATGCTTCACCTAAAAAGCGACATCAACTAGAAGAAATGCTGATGGCAATACAACAAGGGGATACGATTATAGTTGAACGAATGGTTGCACTTGCAGACACGACAAGACAACTACAAGATATCCTTAACATTTGTGAAAAAGACATCGTAAGCATTCAATTTTGTAATGAGGCTATTTCTAATAATCAACCTTTAACATGTACATTACAACAAATGATGAAACATTATATTCAATTCCAAACAGATGTTGCAAAGCAGTCAGCTCTAATCGGCATTGCCAATGCAAGAGAGCAGGGTAAGACAATTGGTAGACCGAGGAAACCAGATGTAAACATTCAAAAAGCTATTTCGATGTACCATTCGGGAAATTTCACATTACATGATATTAAAAATGAAACAGGTATTAGTAAATCAACATTATACCGATCATTAGAAAACTCTGATGAAAATCGCTAATTAGTGCCGAGTTTTAGTATTTTATTTTATGCATAACACATTCTATTGAATAGATAGGAGTGGTGGCATGAAAGATGTAAGTTACTTACAAATAGCAATAGAAACAGTCATAACTTTTTTTGTCCTTCTTGCATTAACACGTTTTTTAGGAAAAAAACAATTAAGCCAACTTACGTTTTTTAACTATGTAACAGGCATAACAATTGGCTCCATTGCCGCTAATATGATTGTTCTTAGTACAAAAGATTACACAAAAGATTTACTGAGCTTGGTTATATGGTGTTCGTTAACAACACTTATTGGCTATATAAGTCTGAAATCAGGAAAAATAAGGATGATACTTGATGGTCAGCCTACAATCGTAATAAAACACGGCAAAATCGATAAAAAAGCATTGAAAAGGACAGGCGTCAATATCGATGACTTAACAATGATGATAAGGCAATATCAAGTTTTTTCGATCGATGAAATCGATTTTGCAATACTTGAACCGAACGGCACGCTGAGTATTCTGAAGAAACCTCAATTTCAAGGCACACAAAAGATAGACCTAAACATTGCACCTAAAAATCCACCGTTTTTACCTATAGAAATAATATCAGACGGCAAATTATTAAAAAGAAATTTATTAGAAGTAGGAAAAAATAAAGAATGGCTAAAAAGGGAATTAACCAAAGTAGGAATTAAAAATGTCGAAGAAGTATTTTATGCGGAAATCCAATCAGATGAAAAATTATTCATACAAAAATTTTAAACCAGAACTCACTTTAAAAAAATGAGATTCTGGTTTTATTTTATTAAATTATTAAAAAATATCGCTATTATTCTTATACAAATATAGAAATATTTTAAATAATTTTACATTATATTGATATAAAACCTGTAAACAACGTTTTAATTTTCTAAAAAAACAATAAAATTATATAGTTTTAATCTTTTATTTTTGATATTTCTGACAAAAAAACATATAAAATTGTAAAAATAAGTTTCTTTATTCACTATTATTGTGTTTATGCATTCATTTATGCAAGATGAAATCTATGTTTCTAATAATCTAAACTGTATAAAAATTAAAAATAATGTCGAGTTGAGTCAATTTTTCATTTTCTTTATACTGTGAAAGTAATTATTGGAGAGGAGAAAATATCATGCGTAAAGAAGTTACAATTATTGGGGTACCTATGGATCTGGGTCAAACTAGAAGAGGGGTAGACATGGGACCGAGTGCTATTCGATATGCTGGATTAACAGATCGACTTGAAGGGCTCGGCTATGCGATTGATGATTTAGGGGATTTGAATATCGAATTCGTAAATAAAGAAGAAAAGATAGACACAACAACAAACTTAAAAAATTTAAAAACGGTAGCGGATGCTAATGACAAGCTTGGTCAAAAAGTAGATCAAGTTATTTCCTCTAATCGCTTTCCTTTAGTTTTAGGAGGAGATCATAGTATTGCCATTGGAACATTAGCAGGTGTTTCGAAACATTATGAGAACTTAGGCGTTATTTGGTATGATGCCCATGGTGATTTAAACACAGGTGAAACATCTCCCTCTGGAAATATTCATGGAATGTCTTTAGCGGTAAGCTTAGGTCTTGGACATCCTGCACTTACGAATATTGGTGGTTATGCGCCAAAAGTAAAGCCAGAAAATGTAGTAATTATTGGCGCTCGTGATTTAGATCCAGGAGAGAAAAAACTTATTAAAGAAATTGGCATTAAAGTGTACACGATGCATGAAATCGATCGTTTAGGTATGACGACAGTAATGTCAGAAACTATAAATTATTTAAAGGAACATACAGATGGTGTTCATTTATCTTTAGATTTAGATGCCCTTGATCCAAACGATGCACCAGGAGTAGGAACACCAGTTGCAGGTGGCATTAGCTATCGTGAAAGTCATTTAGCTATGGAAATGCTATCAGAAGCCAATATTATTACTTCGGCAGAGTTTGTAGAGACAAACCCAGTATTAGATCAGTATAATAAAACAGCTATTGCTGCGGTCGCTTTAATTAGCTCTTTATTTGGCGATACATTACTTTAAACAATGGATTGGGGAAAAACAATTTGCTGATAAGGAAGAACTTTTTTAGTAAAATGAGGTCGCGACAACCAAATTTAAGAAAATAGCTCTCCCTAATTGTAGTTTACAATAGACGGAACGAATGCTCTAGACTATTTAAGTACTTTTCTTTGTCAGAAAATTGACTGTTCACAAAATAGAAGTAATTTTAAAATTTCTTCTATTAATATTTATCATCATTATCTTTTGGCACTTTAAAAAGAAAGTGCTTACATGATAATCGGGTAAGGGGTTATTTTATGGCAACAGAACAACATGAATTAAAAAGAAGTATGAAAGCTAGACACTTATTTATGATTTCCCTAGGAGGATGCATTGGAACTGGCTTCTTTCTTGGATCAGGTTTTACTATAAATCAAGCTGGGCCAACTGGTGCTATTCTTTCTTATTTAGTAGGCGGGTTAGTAATGTATCTAACGATGCTTTGTTTGGGTGAATTGTCTGTTGCTATGCCAGTATCTGGGTCGTTTCAAACATATACGACGAAGTTTATTGGTCCTGCTACTGGTTTTGCCGTTGGGTGGCTTTATTGGCTAGGGTGGGCAGTTACAGTTGCCCTCGAATTTTTAGGGGCTGGACAACTTATGCAAAGATGGTTTCCTGAATCACCAGTATGGATGTGGTGTTTAATATTTGGTGCCTTGCTCTTTTTATTAAATGGTTTATCAGCGAAAGCATTTGGTGAAGCAGAATTTGTTTTCTCTAGCATAAAAATATTGGCTATTATTATGTTCCTAATTGTTGGAGGAGCCG